>NZ_JBFTOC010000004.1:0-324609 GCF_056397785.1 Arthrobacter sp. 05L421 | reverse complement strand
AAGGACTCCCGGCTGCGGAAGCTGTCCTTCACCGGTTCCACCGAGGTCGGCCGCCGGCTGCTCTCGGATGCCTCCGAGACCGTGCTGCGGACCTCGATGGAACTCGGCGGGAACGCCCCGTTCGTGGTGTTCGAGGACGCCGACGTCGATACCGCCGTCGCCGGGGCGATGCTGGCGAAGCTGCGGAACATGGGCGAGGCCTGCACCGCGGCGAACCGGTTCATCGTGCACGAATCCGTCGCCCAGGAGTTCGCGGAGAAGTTCGCCGCGAAGATGGCGGGCATGACCACCGCACGGGGCACCGAGGCCGAGTCCAAGATCGGCCCGCTGATTGATGCCAAGAGCCGGGACAAGGTCCACGAGCTCGTCACCGACGCTGTCGCGGCCGGCGCGGTCGCGGTGACCGGCGGTTCCGCCGTGGAGGGCCCGGGTTACTTCTACCAGCCCACCATCCTCACCGGCGTCACCGAGGGCACCCGGATCCTGTCCGAGGAAATCTTCGGTCCCGTCGCCCCGATCATCACTTTCGGCACCGAGGACGAGGCCGTCCGGCTCGCGAACAACACCGAATACGGGCTGGTGGCCTACGTCTTCACGCGGGACCTGAACCGGGGGATCCGGATGGGTGAACGGCTCGAGACCGGCATGCTGGGCCTGAACGCCGGCGTGGTCTCCAACGCTGCCGCCCCGTTCGGCGGCGTCAAGCAGTCCGGCCTGGGCCGCGAAGGCGGGCTCGAGGGCATTGAGGAATACCTCTACACCCAGTACATCGGCATCGCCGACCCCTACGCCGGCTAACCGCAGAACCTAGCCACACGACCTAGCCCCGGCGCACCCGGCGGACGGAGTTGCGGATCTTCCCCCAGGATTCCGCGAGTCCCCGCCGGGTGCGTTGTGCTGTCCGGGAGAGGATCCGGCGCGGCGCCGGGAGGGCCCTCCGCCAGCCGGACATGACCGACGGTGGCAGCCAGTCCGCGCGCAGCCGGACCAGCGGCCTCGCGTTGGCCCGCAGCGAAGCCTGCACCAGGGCGATCCTGGCGGCGGCAGAGTTGGCAAGATCCTCGGAGTCTGCGGACTCTGCGGTCTGCGCCGGTCCGGCGGCGCCCCCCGGGCGGCCGTACTGCTGACGTTCAAAGTCCTCGGTCAGGGCGGCCGCTGCCCGCTGCCCCGGGGCATCCGTGCCGCCGGGTTCGCCCAACGCCGCCGAGGCGCGCAACCGCTGCGAGAAATGCCGCGGCGTCTCGCTCGCTCCTGGGGCCACGCCGTAGTCCGTGGCCAGGTCCCGCAGTTCCGCCCAGGCCGGCAGAGCCGGTCCGGCTGTGGCGCCGGGATAGCCGCGCGCCGCGCTCCTCAGCCTGCGGCGCCGCACCCCGCCGCGCACCAGCCGAGGGGAAGCCACCAGCAGCGCCAGCAGCAGCACCGCACCAATGCCGTACAGTGTCTGTGCCGCCTGCGGGTCCACGGGCGCCGGCGTCCCGGTTCCGGGCAGCGGAACCGTGCCGGGGGCCGGGACCGGTGCTTGCGGGGAACGGTTCCCGGGGGTCAGGGCGTCGTTGCGTTCGTTGGTGCTGGCGCCGCTGGGCAGGGAGGCATCCGTGGCGTAGGCCGGAACGAGGCCGCGGGACGGCGTCGGCTCAAATGCGACCCAGCCGACGCCCTGGAAGTAGAGTTCCGGCCAGGCATGGGCGTCGCGGGCATCGACTTCGAACTCCGGAAGCGGACCCTGTCCCGAGACAGCCACCGTGGCCCCGGTGGGGCGGCCGGGCGCGTAGCCCACGGCGATCCTGCTGGGAATGCCCTCCAACCTGGCCATCACGGCCATGGCAGAGGCGAAATGAATGCAATAGCCGCTCTTCTGGCTCAGGAAGTCCGCCAGCACGGACAGCCCGTTGCCGTCGTAGCCGCCCTGCACGGGGGACTGCAGGGAGTAGCTGAACTCGGTGGAGCGCAGGTACCGCTGGATCGCCATGGCTTTCGCATACGGCGAGGCGGCTCCGGCCGTCACGGTCTTGGCCGTGCTGCTCACAACCTCCGGAACGTTCGACGGCTGCCGCAGGAACTGCTCCGGGACCCCGCGCACCGGCTCGGAGGCCCCCGCCAGCAGCGCTGCCGTGACCTGCGGAGTAACGGACATGACCACGTACTGCTGGTCGCGGGAGTTGGTGTCGACCCCCTTGATGCTGAGCGTGGCAGGATCCCAGCTCCAGCGCCCGGTGAGGCCGTTGACGGCTTCGGGTGCATACGGCGCGGGCAGGTACGGGCTCGTGTACTGGCCGGTGTTGACGGCCGTGATCACGCGGAGCTCTGTCGGGGCCCTATCAAGCCCGGACTCGATCCTGCCGGTCCCGGGTTGCCGGGTGGACTCCCGGTCATCAGGTGCCCAGGAATCGCCGTCGAAGCTGTCCACCGTCACCGAACGCAGGTATGGCGTCGTCGGCGAGTTCGTGGCGAAGGTGATCCGGCCCTCGCCCGAGGGGCTGCGCAGGCTGTTGCCCAGGCTGATCATCGGGTTCAGGCCGGTGGCGCCGCCGAAAGGGTTCAGCCGTGAGCCCTGCGGGAACGTGCCCTGCTCGAATCCCGGGATGACAGGCTGCAACAGCAGCGTGACGGTCAGCGCCGCGGCGGCTGTGATGGCTCCGCGCCGGAGCTGCCCGGGGTTCCGGGCGGTGTCGGCCAGGGTGCGGGCATCAGGGGTGAACCAATGGCTGCACCCGAGAATCAGCAGATACCCGACGGCGGCGCCCACGAACCCCAGCACTCCCACGCTTTGCGGCTTGACCATCGCCGGCACCACGAGGATTGCCAGGATCCCCAGCCCGCTTGTGGCCGGCAGTGCCAGCGGGAACGCCAGGGCATCGATGAGGATCACCAGCAGTCCGAGGACCGCGCAGATCAGCATCACGATTCCGGCGTTGGGGGCCACCGGGGTGCTCTCGGCAAGGACGGTTTCGCTGGCCCGCCGGAGGAACTTTCCCAGGTAGTTCATGGTCTCCGGGGACGGGAGGAACCCGGCAATGCTGTGCTGCCGGAAGAAAATGAAGGTCAGGGCCACGACGAGCGCCACCAGGCCGCCGGCAGCGACCAGCCATGTCCTGGCCCGCAACGACCGGAGCATTGCCATGGAGAACGCGACGGAGAGAACGGTGCTGAAGACCGGGGAGTACCAGGCCCATCCGCGCAGGACGCCGTTGAAGCCGAGGGCCGCGCCTGCCACTGCCACCGCGACGGCGGTCCCCATCACCCAGGGCTGGGCGCCGGGTCCATCCGGCCGGGGCGCCGCGCCGGGGGACCAGACTGTCGGTTCTTCCTTGCCAGCCGTGCCGGTTCCAGATCCGGAGCTGCGGTGCGGTGCGAGTGTCATGGCCGGCCCCCCACGCCGCGGCGGACGTCGGCCGCGGCGGACATCGCAGGGTCGGCCTGGTCAAAAGCTGCCCATGCGTCCGGCAGCGGGCTCCGCGCAGTTACCGCCACGGCCCGCCATCCGCCCAGCCGCAACGCCTCCAGTACCTCGGGCATTGGACCGGAATCCTGTGCCTGGTCCACGACCAGCAGCGCGAAGGCGTTCGCGCCGAACCCGGCCGCGGGAGACAGCGCCCGGGCCTCCGCCGGGGACAGGCTGCCCAGGATCGCCAGGACCGGTCCCCGCAGCCGGTGGGCGGAAAGCTTGTCCATCAGGGCGTCGTCGAAGACCTGCGGGGCTCCCGCCGCAGCTTCCCGCGGGCGGGGCTGCGGGGCGCGATCCCGGTGCTGTTGGGCATGGTGGTGCGGGTGGTGCGGGCCGGAAAGTTCGATGGCGGCCAGGCTTTCCGCGATGGACTGCAGTCCTGATGTTCCGGTGTATGCCTCGGCGTCCGGGTCGGGAGCGGACGGTGAATTCCGGAAGGCGGGCGCACCGGCGGTGTCCAGGAACCGCAGCGAGTAGTTGCGTTCCGCGAGGTGCGCGCCGATCGACATGGCCGCCGTGACAGCCCACTCGAAGGCGTCGCAGGTCAGCAAATCATGGCCGTCCCCGTCCCCGCTGCTCGAGTGGCCGCCCGGGGACAGGGCGCTGTGGCCAAACACGCCGTGGGGATAAGCCGAGAGGCGCTGATCCAGGATGATGGTCGCCTCGGGGGTGGTGACGGACTCCTCCTGCCGCACCATGAGGGACCCGTGGCGGGCGGTCGCGGCCCAGTGCACTCGGCGCAGCGGATCCCCATGGCGGTATTCGCGGGTCATAACGTCGTCGTCGCTGGGATTGGCCCGCGCCCGCGTGGGTGTGACGCCGTCGTGTCCGCGGGCGCCTGCGAGGCCCGTCTCGGGGAGCTCCACGGCGGCGGGCGTCACGGTGAGGAGGTCGCCGTCGTCAATCGCGTGGCGGTGGAAGGACAACCCGAAGGGGTCGCTGAACTCCGCCGTCACGGGCCCAATGAGGAACTGGCCCCGCCGGGGCGAGCGAAGGTGGTATTCATAGCGGCTGGTGCCGGCGGCAGCCCCACGTGCCGGGAATCTGAAGACGGGGGATTCGCCGAACCGGGCCGGCAAGTGTTCCTCCATAATCGCGTGGCCGGTCCCTGGCCCGGTCCGCGCGACGGCCAGCCGCACAGTGGTGCGCGCGGACGTTTCGACCGGCGACGGGCTGAATTCGCGGTAGACCTGGAACCTCGGCTTCAGGACGCGGGTTCCGGCCAGGGCCAGCACGGGCAGGACCAGCAGCAGTACGGCCAGGGCGAGCAGATCCCGGCGCCCCATGATCTGCGCGGCCAGCAGGGACAGCGCGCCCGCGCCCAGCAGGCCCCAGCCGCGGGTGCTGAATAAGTGCCCGGGCAACCGATCCCTCAACGCCACGGCGGACCCATTCCCTAGCGGGGGTTCGGCAGTTTGGGTGCCGGCGCCGCCGCCATGGCCGAGGCCTTCTTCCGGCCAGCGGGGCCGGTTCCGTTGGGTGAAGCCGTCACTTCCGGCGTGACGGGGATCTTGGCGATGATGGCCCGGATGACGGATTGCGGCGTCTCGCCCGCGCTGGCCGCCTTGCGGTCGAGGATGATCCGGTGGGCGAGGACCGCTTCGGCTACGCTGACGACGTCGTCCGGCAGCACGAAGTCGCGGCCCTCCAGCGCGGCTGTAGCTTTCGCCGCGCGCAAGAGCTGCAGCATGGACCGCGGGCTGGCGCCGAGCCGGAGAAGCCCGCTTTCACGCGTGGCCCGGCCCAGGGCCACCGTGTACTCCTTGATGGACCGTGACACGTAGACCTGCTGCACCGTGGCAATCATGGCGGCCACTTCCGCCGCGGTGACCACTGCCGTCACGCGGGCCAGCGGAGAGGACGCCTGGTGGGTCTCGAGCATCTCCATCTCGGACTCGCGGTCCGGGTAGCCCATGGAAATCCGGGCCATGAAACGGTCCCGCTGCGCTTCCGGCAGCGGGTAAGTGCCCTCCATCTCGATGGGGTTCTGAGTCGCTACCACCATGAACGGCTCATCCAGCCGATAGGACGTGCCGTCCACCGTGACCTGGTGCTCCTCCATGCACTCCAGCAGGGCTGACTGGGTCTTGGCCGAGGCACGGTTGATTTCGTCCCCGATGACGATATTGGCGAAGACCGCGCCGTGCCGGAACTCGAAGGTCCGGGTCGCCTGGTTGTAGATGGACACGCCCGTGACGTCGGACGGGAGCAGGTCCGGCGTGAACTGGATGCGGCTGACGGAGCAGTCGATGGTGCGGGCCAGGGTCTTGGCCAGCAGCGTCTTGCCCACCCCGGGGACGTCTTCCAGGAGCAGGTGGCCCTGGGCGAGAAGCACGGTGAGTGCCAGCTTGGCAGCGTCGGCCTTGCCGTCGATGACCGTATTAATGGCCGTCAGGATCCGGTTGCTGGCTGAGTGGAAGGCGTCCGCGTCCATGGCCGGCGCCGGGGACCGGTGTCCGGCTCCGTTTGGTTCCAGGCCAGCGCGGCCCGGGAGTCTCTGTCCTTCGGGGAGGATGTCGTCTAGGGAAGTGCGGTGGTAATCCATCGGCAGCCTTTCAGCCCTGGTGGGTCCCGGAACTGACCGCCAGCGGCCACCGGACCCCTCAGCGGCGTTCGCCTGTTTCCTAACGGGGAAATAACAGCGTACTAACAGCCTACTAACACAACTGCCGGGCCTGACAGAGAATTCCGGGGAAATCTCGGCGCCGGTTAGGGTGGATGAATGCTCAATCCCCTCACACCCGTCCCGTTCCGGCCGCCCGGAGACGACGGTACAGGACGCAGCGGGTATCCGCCCGCACCGGAGCCGCTTCCCGTGCCGGTCATGGACAACCACACGCATCTGGACTTTCCCGACGCGGAGCTCTTGGTGGGCGTCAAGGATGCCCTCGACGCCGCCGCAGCGGTAGGTGTCCAGGGTGCGGTGCAAGTGGGCTGCGACCTCGAATCCTCCCGGTTTACGGTCAAAGCCGTTGACCTTGATTCGCGGCTCCTTGGCGCCGTTGCCCTTCACCCCAACGATGCGCCCGGCTACGCCCGGCGCGGCGGCTTGGAGGACGCCCTGGCCGAGATCGAGGCACTGGCAGCCCATCCGAGGGTCCGGGCAATCGGTGAGACCGGCCTCGACTTCTTCCGGACCGAGGGGGAGGGCCTGGCCCACCAGCGTTATTCATTCCGCCGCCATATCGACATCGCCAAACGGCTCGGGCTGACGCTGCAAATCCACGACCGCGACGCCCATGACGACGTCGTCCAGGTATTGCGCGAAGAGGGGGCCCCGGAGCGCGTCGTCTTCCACTGCTTCTCCGGCGACGAGGCCCTCGCCCGGACCTGCAACGCGGAGGGCTGGTACATGTCCTTTGCTGGAACTGTGACATTCAAGAACGCGGCGGACCTGCGCTCAGCGCTGGCCATCGCGGAGCCGAGCCGGATCCTGGTCGAGACTGATGCGCCCTTCCTCACCCCGCACCCGCATCGCGGCCGACCGAACGCGAGCTACATGGTCCCCTATACGGTCCGGGCCATGGCCGATGTGACTGGTTCGGAGCTTTCCGAGCTGTGCGCCCAGATCGCCGCAAATACCGTGCGGGCGTACGGATCCTGGGACTGAATCGATCCTCTTCAGCCGTCCGGGATAGATACCGGGTATGCACCAATTCTTGGCGCCTTTATAACGCTTCGATTACAGTGGTCAACTATTAGCCGGGGTCGGGGAAGGCCTACGGTCAATTTCACTCCAGCAGGGCGTGCATTGTGGCAAACGAACCACATGTGCGCTCTCGTTTTGGGTGAGGCAGTGCACGCATGTTCCGTGACGCTCCGGACGATGTCCGGAGCCGCCGTTGGCGCGCTCACGAAGGGTGGTCACGTGTACTTATCCCCGTGCCCGGAAGGTCCAAGAGATTCGGGCAATTGTGGTCAAGTTCTTCACATCGGATGGAAAGTTCAGCTTCGTCAAAGTTGGCACGCAACTCGTAGTGCTGGTGGCACTGGTGCTGGGCCTCGTGGCCTTTGTCGGCAATAACAAGACGATCACACTCAACGTGGATGGCAAAGTCAGCTCCGTCCAGTCCTTCGGCGGAACCGTCGGGGAGGTCGTCAAGGGTGCCAAGGTTGAACTGCAGCCATCCGACAGGGTGTCGCCCTCGCTGGACGCCCATGTGCAGGACGGGGCAGTCATCAATGTCAACCTCGCCAAGGCCGTCAAGGTCAGCCTGGACGGCGCCGAACGGACCATTTCCACCACCGCGCCCACCGTTGAAGGGCTCGTGACCGAACTCGGCGTGGCCAGCGCCTCGCAGCTCTCCGTGCCCAAGGACGCCCAGCTCGCCGTCTCCGGTTCCTTCGTTTCCATCTCGACGCCGAAATCCGTGAGCGTCGTTGCCGACGGCAAGGCAACCAAGACCACCACCACGGCGGCCACCGTGGCCAAGGTCCTTGAGGACGCCAAGCTGTCCCTCGGAACCAGCGACCGCGTGTCCCAGCCCGGGAACGCTCCCGTGGTCAATGACATGGTGATCAAGGTTTCCCGCGTCGATGTCAGCAAGACGGCCAAAACCACCGAGCCCGTCGCCTTCGAAACACTCACCACCGAGAGCGCGGACATGTTCAAGGGTGAGAAGAAGGTCACCCAGGCCGGCGTTGCCGGCACCACCAGCAAGAGCTTCAAGCTGGTCCTCGTGGACGGCCGCGAAGCCTCCCGGACCCTGGTGTCCGAGACCGTCAGCACCCAGCCCGTCACTGAAAAGGTGACCGTCGGCACCAAGGAAAAGCCCGAGCCCGCCGCCAACACCGGTGCAGCCGCCCCCGCCATGATGAACCAGGGCATGTGGGACAAGATCGCCCAGTGCGAGTCCGGCGGCAACTGGTCCATCAACTCCGGCAACGGCTACTACGGCGGCCTGCAGTTCGACGTTGGGACCTGGCTCGGCTCCGGCGGCGGCGCCTACGCCCCGAACGCCGCAGCGGCCAGCAAGGCCCAGCAGATCGCCGTCGCCAACCGCATCTACGCCCAGCGCGGCCTGCAGCCCTGGGGCTGCGGCTGGGCCGCCTCGAGCTAGCACGCGCAAGTCCAGTTGGCCAGCCCAGCAGGCCAGGCCAGTTCTCAGCCCGGCGGCTGACAGCCGGCCACTGACCGCCCGACTCCGCGGCTACTGACCACAGCCAGGGGACCGCACAGGCCGGGTCCGGATTCCCTCCGGACCCGGCCTGCGGCGTACCCGCGCCGGGATAGGATACCTAGGTGACTGAACCGAGCCCCTCCGCCCCCGAAAGCCTCCCCGGAGCGGCGCCCGCACCGCTCATGGGTGCCTCCGATATCCGCCGGCTGGCCGAGGAAATCGGCGTGCGGCCAACGAAGACCCTCGGCCAGAACTTCGTCATCGACGGCAACACCATCCGGCGGATCGTGAACACCGCTGACATCCAAGCCGATGAGACAGTCCTGGAAGTCGGTCCCGGGCTCGGGTCGCTGACCCTAGGCCTACTGGATGCCGCCCGGAGCGTGGTCGCCGTCGAAATCGATCCGGTCCTCGCCGGGCGCCTGCCGGCCACGGTGGGGCAGTGGCGGCCGCACGCCGTCGGGAATTTCCACCTCGTCCTGGCCGACGCCATGCGGGTCACCGAGCTTCCCGTCGAGCCGACAGCGCTTGTGGCGAACCTTCCCTACAACGTCGCCGTCCCGGTGGTGCTCCACCTGCTGCAGCACTTCCCGAGCCTGCAGCACGGCCTGGTCATGGTCCAGGATGAAGTCGCCGACCGCCTCGCGGCAGGGCCCGGTTCCAAGACCTATGGCGTGCCTTCGGTCAAGGCCGCCTGGTACAGCAGCATGCGCAAGGCCGGCGTGATCGGCATGAACGTCTTCTGGCCCGCGCCCAAAATCCATTCCGGACTCGTCGCGTTCACACGCCGGGAGCCCCCCGTCACGACTGCCACCAGGGAGCAGGTCTTCGCAGTGATTGACGCCGCCTTCGCGCAGCGCCGCAAGACGCTCCGGGCCGCGTTGGCCGGCTGGGCCGGCAGCGCCGCCGAGGCCGAACGATGCCTGCGGGCCGCCGGCATCGACCCCACCGCCCGCGGTGAAGTGATCGACATTGCGGCGTTCGCCAGAATCGCCGAAGCGCACGAGCAGCCGGTCGCCTGAGGTCGTCGTGAGCTCCTTATGGCTTCCCCCGGGCGCAGTTCCGTGCTTGGAGCCCGGGCCGCAATGCCATAGCGTGGAGCCATGAACGCAGTGAGAGAGCGCTTTGCCGCGAGGACTGTTCGAGTCAAGGCTCCAGGCAAGGTCAACGTCTCACTGGACGTCGGACCGTTGCGGCCGGACGGCTACCACTCGGTTGCCAGCGTCTATCTGGCCGTCTCACTCTACGAAGAAGTTGCCGCCACCAGCACCGATACCGGTGAGATCACCGTCAGCATCAGTAACGCGAGCACCTTTGACGGCCTGGACATTCCGCTCGATCACCGCAACCTGGCCTACAAGGCGGCGGCCATCATGGCAGACGTCTCCGAACACTCCACCGGTGTCCATCTGGAAATCACGAAACGGGTGCCTGTGGCCGGCGGCATGGGCGGCGGTTCCGCCGACGCCGCCGCCACCTTGCTGGCCTGCGACGCATTGTGGAACAGCGGCCTGTCCCGCGACGAACTGGCCCACCTGGCCGCGGAACTCGGAGCCGACGTCCCCTTCGCGCTGCTCGGCGGCACGGCCGTGGGGCTCGGCTTGGGCGACGACCTCTCGCCCGCCCTCGTCAAGGCCCAGACCGACTGGGTACTCGTGACGGCGGACTTCGGCCTGCCCACCCCGGAGGTCTACCGGGCCCTGGACCGGCTGCGCGTGACCGAAGGCGTAGTGATCGAGGCACCCACCGCCGTGGACCCGATGATCCTCCAGGCCCTCCGCGGCGGCGACGCCGACGCCCTGAGCCGTGTCCTGGTCAATGACCTGCAGCGCGCCTCGATCGAACTCGCCCCTGGCCTCCGGGACACCCTTGGCCTCGGTGAATCCCTGGGGGCGATCGCCGGAATCGTCTCCGGCTCCGGGCCCACGGTTGCGTTCCTTGCACACAACCCTGCGGCGGCCGAGGGGCTGGCCAAAGATCTCCGGCACCACAGTTTCGACGCCATGGCGGTGCACGGCCCGGTGCACGGTGCCCGCATCATCTCCGATACGCTCCTTTAGGAGCTTTTTGGCGCACCGCATCATGGCTTAACAGCATCGCTTCACCGATCCACCCAATCGATACACCTAAGAAAGCAGTTCCCAGTGGCACACCTGCTCGGCGGCGAGAACCTCACGGTCTCGTATGCAACCCGTACCGTCCTCGATGGCATCACCCTCGGCCTTGAAGAGGGCGACCGGATCGGGATGGTGGGCCGCAACGGCGACGGCAAGTCGACCCTCATGCGGCTGCTGGCCATGCGCTCCACCCCGGACTCCGGCCGGGTGACCAAGCGCAGCGAGGTTAACATCGGTTACCTGGACCAGAGCGACGTCCTCGACGGCGACCTCACCGTCGGTGCCGCGATCGTGGGGGAGCAGGCCGACTATGAATGGGCCCGCAATCCCCAGATCCGCGAAGTCATGGGCGGCCTCGTGTCCGACGTCGACTGGCACGCCAACGTCCACGCGCTCTCCGGCGGGCAGAAGCGGCGTGTGGCGCTGGCCAAGCTGCTGATCGAGGACCACGACGTCATCATGCTCGACGAGCCCACCAACCACCTCGACGTCGAAGGCGTCGCGTGGCTGTCCCGGCACCTGAAGACCCGCTGGCGGGCCAACCAGGGCGCCTTCCTCGTGGTCACCCACGACCGCTGGTTCCTGGACGAAGTCTGCACCAAGACGTGGGAAATCCACGACGGCATCATGGACCCGTTCGACGGCGGTTACGCCGCCTATGTGCTGGCCCGCGCCGAACGTGACCGCTCCGCTTCCGTGGTGGAAAGCAAACGCCAGCAGCTCGTGAAGAAGGAGCTCGCCTGGCTCCGCCGCGGTGCCCCGGCCCGTACCGCCAAACCGAAGTTCAGGATCGAGGCGGCCAACGCCCTGATCGCCGACGTCCCCGAGCCGCGCGACTCGACGGCGCTGAGCAAGATGGCCACGGCCCGGCTCGGCAAGGATGTCCTGGACCTCGAGAACGTCTCACTGGACTTCCTCGGCGGCGACGCCGGGCAGAAGCTCTTCGACAACATCACGCTGCGGCTTGCGCCGGGGGAGCGGCTGGGCCTCGTGGGCGTCAACGGCGCCGGCAAGACCACCCTGCTGAAGCTCCTCAACGGCGAGATCCAGCCGAGCTCCGGGAAGGTCAAGCGCGGCAAGACGGTGGTCACCGCGGTCCTCACCCAGGAGGTCAAGGAACTCGACGACGTCTCGGACCTGCGGGTGATCGAGGTGATCGAGCGGGAAAAGCGCTCCTTCAACGTCGGCGGCAAGGAATTCACCGCCGGCCAGCTCGTGGAGCAGCTTGGCTTCACCAACGAGAAGCAGTGGACCCCGGTCAGGGACCTTTCCGGTGGCGAACGCCGCCGGCTGCAGCTCCTGCGCCTGCTCGTGGGGGAGCCGAACGTGCTGATGCTTGACGAGCCCACCAACGACCTCGACACCGATACGCTCGCCGCCGTCGAGGACGTGCTTGACGGCTGGCCCGGCACCCTCGTTGTGGTCAGCCACGACCGGTACCTGCTGGAGCGCGTCACGGACCACCAGATGGCGCTCCTGGGCGACGGGAAGATCCGCGCCCTGCCGCGCGGCGTCGACCAGTACCTCGAACTGCGCGAAGGCGCGCTCGCGGGCTCCACGATCACCGGCGGCGGGAACCCCGTCACATCCTCTGCTGCCGGCTCCGCCCCGGCCGTCGCAGGCCCGTCCGAGGCCGAAAAGCGCGACGCCCGCAAGGCCAAGAACCGGATCGACCGCCAGCTGGGCAAGCTCAAGCAGCAGGAAGACAAGATCCACGCTCAGATGACCGCCGGGGCCGGGGATGCCAGCAAGTTCGACCAGCTCGCCGAGCTCAACGCCAAACTCGGGGAGCTCGCCGGCGAACGCGAAGCCCTCGAACTCGAATGGCTCGAGGCCCTGGAAGTGCTGGGGGAGTAGCCTCCGGGCGGGCGCGGGACATGCCCAGTGTGTTCAGGCACGGCTGGACATGTCCCCTGCAGGCTGAAACCCCGCCGGACAAGTCCCGCTGCGCAGGCCAACACTGGGCATGTCCCTTGCAGCGCTGAAAACGCGCAGGACATGTCCCTCAACGCAGGCCAGCACTGGACATGTCCCTTGCAGGGCTGAAAACCCGCCGGACATGTCCCACGGCGTGGGCCAGGGATGGGCATATTCGCCTTATGTCCATTCCTCGGAACCGGTACTGGGCATGTCCCGCCGAGCGCTCAAGGGGCTCGGCACCCCATTCCGGAAGTCCCTCGGAGGGCTGGATAGGCCGCCGGACATGTCCCTCAACGCAGGCCAACACTGGGCATGTCCCTTGCAGGGCTGAAAACCCGCAGGGCATGTCCCACTGCGCGGGCCGAGACTGGGCATGTCCCTTGCAGGGCTGAAAACCCGCAGGGCATGTCCCACTGCGCGGGCCGAGACTGGGCATGTCCCTTGCAGGGCTGAAAACCCGCAGGACATGTCCCACTGCGCGGGCCGACACTGGACATGTCCCTTGCAGGGCTGAAAACCCCCAGGACATGTCCCTTGGCGCGGGCCAGGGATGGGCATATTAGCCTTATGGCCATTCCTCGGAACCAATACTGGACATGTCCCACGGCAGAAAGCGCGCCCGCACCGGGACTCAGTCCTGGCTGCGGGGCCCGGGATCCTGCTGCAGCCCGGTCAGGCCGTTCCATGCCAGGTTCACCAGGTGCGCGGCGACTTCGCGTTTGTCCGGCGTACGGCTGTCCTGCCACCACCGGCCGGTGGTCGCAACCATTCCCACGAGCATCCGGGCGTACATGGCGCCGTCGGCGGGGCTGAAGCCGCGGCGGGCGAGCTCGTCCTCGAGGATGTGCTCCACCCGGGCCGCCACCTGCGAGAGCAGGGTGGAAAAAGCCCCTCCGGGTGGGACGTCGGCGCGTCGCGCATGAGGACGCGGAAGCCGTAAGTCCGGTCCTCGATGTAGGTCAGCAGCGCCACTGCGGCCCGTTCTACCAGGACGCGTGGCTTGGCGTCCTCGGCCAGGGCATCGTTGATGGCGGCCAGCAGGATGTGGAACTCACATTCCACCACCTGCGCATACAAGCCTTCCTTCGAGCCGAAGGGCCCTTAGACCACCGGTTTTGAGACGCCCGCGGAGGCGGCGATTTCCTCGATGGTGGTGCCGTCCAGGCCGCGGCGTGCGAAAAGCCATCCCAATCAACTGCGTGCGGCGGCTGCAGGCCCGTCATGCGGGGGCCGGACAGCGTGGCCAGGGGCACGCGCGGGCCTGCGCTACCGCCGTCCGCCCCGCCGGATGCGCCTGCACTCTTGCTCACGGCACCATCATGCCCTACCGTCCGGCCGCACGGCCCGCTACCGTCCGGCCGCAGCGGCCCGCCGCCCTTTTCGCGGCCCTGAGTCGCACGAGCATCAACCTTCGTGGCAGAATTGGTTCTCGTGCCACAGGTCATGCCGGCACGATCCGCTCTGGTGTAATGGCAGCACCCCGGCCTTTGGAGCCGTGGAGTATAGGTTCGAGTCCTATGAGCGGAACTGGCGAGACACACTGCGCAACCAAGCAAGGAGAGCCAATACGTGAGCCCCGAGAACACTGGCCCAGCCGCCGTGATTGTCCTAGCTGCAGGGGCCGGTACCCGGATGAAATCCCGTACCCCAAAAATTCTCCATGAGATCGGCGGCCGCTCCCTGGTCGGCCACGCGCTTCAGGCGGCCCGCAGTATCCACCCCCGTGAACTGGCCCTCGTGGTCCGGCACGAACGCGACCTCGTCGCCGCCCATGTCACGGCCCTTGACCCGAAGGCCCTGATCGTGGACCAGGACGAAGTGCCGGGCACTGGCCGCGCGGTCGAAGCCGCACTGGAAGCCCTCGATGCGCCAGGCGCCGGGGGTCCGCTGAGCGGAACAGTCGTTGTCACTTATGGCGACGTCCCCCTGCTCACCGGCGAACTCCTGGCCGAGCTCGTCGCGACTCACGAGGCCGAGGGCAACGCCGTCACTGTTCTCACCGCCGTGCTGGACGACGCCACCGGCTACGGCCGCATCCTCCGCGCAGGGGACGGGACCGTCATGGGGATCCGCGAACACAAGGACGCCACCAGCACCGAACGCGAAATCCGTGAGGTCAACTCCGGCATCTACGCCTTCGACGCCGCCGTGCTGCGCGACGCGCTGGTCCACGTCACCACGGACAACGTCCAGGGCGAAAAATACCTCACCGATGTCCTGGCCCTGGCCCGCGCCGCGGGCGGGCGCGTCGCCGCCGTCGTCACCGAAGACCGCTGGCAGGTGGAGGGCGCCAACGACCGTGTCCAGCTCTCGGCGCTCGGAGCCGAACACAACCGGCGCACCGTCGAAGCCTGGATGCGCGCCGGCGTGACGGTCGTGGATCCCGCCACCACGTGGATCGACGCCACCGTGAGCCTTGAGGAGGACGTCCGCCTCCTGCCCAACACGCAGCTGCACGGTGCCACCACGGTGGCGCGCGACGCCGTCGTCGGCCCGGACACCACACTGACCGACGTCACAGTGGGTGCGGGCGCGAAGGTGATCCGGACCCACGGCTCCGGCTCCACGATCGGTCCGCGCGCCAGTGTGGGCCCCTTCACGTACCTGCGCCCCGGCACCGTCCTGGGCGAGACCGGCAAGATCGGGGCGTTCTACGAAACCAAGAACGTCACCATCGGCCGCGGGTCCAAGCTGTCCCACCTCGGCTATGCCGGAGACGCGGAAATCGGCGAGGACACCAACATCGGCTGCGGCAACATCACCGCCAACTACGACGGCGAGAAGAAGCACCGCACGGTGATTGGCTCTGGTGTGCGCACCGGTTCCAACACCGTGTTCGTCGCTCCCGTCCGCGTGGGCGACGGCGCCTACAGCGGTGCCGGCGCGATCATCCGCCAGGACGTCCCGGCGGGCGCCCTCGCCGTCACCTTGGCCAAGCAGCGGAACTCCGACGGCTGGGTTACGGCCAACCGCCCCGGTTCCGTCTCCGCCGCCCTCGCCGAGTCTGCCGGCGCCGAGTCCGCCCTCGCTGAGTCCGACGCCGCGGGCGGCGCCCCAACATCCTCCACTACTCCGGCACCGACAGAAGAGGGCTAGCAATAATGAGCGAAATTACGGCACACGGCGAGAAGAAGCTGGTGCTGGCCGCAGGGCGCGCGCACCCTGAGCTGGCCAAGGAGATCGCGAAGGAGCTGGGCACTGAACTGCTGCCCCTGGACGCCTACGACTTCGCCAACGGCGAGATCTACGTGCGTGCCGGCGAGAGCGTCCGAGGCACCGACGCCTTCGTGATCCAGGCCCACCCGGCCCCGTTGAACAACTGGCTCATGGAACAGTTGATCATGATCGATTCGCTCAAGCGGGCCTCCGCCAAGCGCATCACGGTCGTGTCCCCGTTCTACCCCTACGCCCGCCAGGACAAGAAGGGCCGCGGCCGCGAGCCGATCTCGGCACGCCTCGTCGCCGATCTGTACAAGACCGCCGGCGCCGACCGCATCATGAGCGTCGACCTGCACACTTCCCAGATCCAGGGCTTCTTCGACGGACCCGTGGACCACCTCATGGCCATTCCGCTCCTGGCCGACTACATCCGCACCCGGGTCGGCTCGGACAAGGTCACGGTCGTCTCGCCGGACACCGGCCGCGTCCGCGTCGCCGAGCAGTGGGCCGAGCGCCTCGGCGGCGCGCCGCTGGCCTTCGTGCACAAGAGCCGGGACCTCACCGTACCCAACCAGGCGGTCTCCAAGACGGTCGTTGGCCAGATCGAAGGCCGCACCTGCGTCCTGATCGACGACATGATCGATACCGGCGGAACCATCTCCGGCGCCGTCCAGGTGCTCAAGAATGCCGGCGCCAAGGATGTCATCATCGCCGCGACCCACGCCGTGTTCTCCGATCCGGCGGCCCGCCGGCTGTCCGAGTCAGGCGCCCGCGAGGTAGTGGTCACCAACACCCTGCCGATCACCCCGGACAAGCGCTTCCCGCAGCTGACCGTGCTGTCCATCGCGCCGCTGATCGCCCGCGCCATCCGTGAAGTGTTCGACGACGGCTCCGTCACCAGCCTGTTCGACGGCCAGGCCTGAGCCGGCCTGCGGAGGGCCCGGTTTCAGAAACCGGGTCCTCCGCTGGTAGCCTTGTACCGAAACCTTGGCGAGGGAGAGCGCCGGCAGGCCGTTTGCATTAGTTGTATGCGCGGTCAACCGGATTGCTGGTCTCCGTTATCGACTGGGTCTGAATCTCCTTCTGAAGGGCAGCTGCACGGCAGCCCGGCGTTGAAGGTCGTAAACAGACCTCCGCCCTTGCTGAACACCGTTAGTCCCACAGCTTGAAATCCCACGAGGAGATATCCATGTCTGAGCAGAAGCTCGCAGCAGAAGTCCGCACCGAATTCGGCAAGGGCTTCGCCCGCCGCGCCCGCATGGCCAACCTGATCCCGGCCGTCATCTACGGCCACGGCGCCGAGCCGATCCACATCACCCTGCCGGCGAAGGCCACCACCCTGGCCGTCCGCAAGGCCAACGCCCTGCTGACCCTGGACATCGACGGCGAGCAGCACCTGGCCCTCGTCAAGGACATCCAGCGCGACCCGATCAAGCAGATCATCGAGCACCTCGACCTGCTGACCGTCCGCACCGGCGAGAAGGTCACCGTTGACGTCCCCGTGCACCTGAACGGTGAACTGGCTCCGGGCAACGTGTACAACCAGGAAATGACCACCGTCTCCCTTGAGGCCGAGGCAACCCACCTGCCCACCGCCATCGAGGTCAGCATTGAGGGCCGCACGGCCGGCGAGCACATCCACGCTTCCGACCTCGTCCTTCCGAAGGGCTCCGTCCTGCTGGCCGACGCCGAGGCTCTGGTCGTTCACATCTCCGAGGCCACCGAGGTCTCCGAGGAAGAGGCTTCGGCCGACACCACCGAAGGTTCCTCGGCCGCAGCCGAGTAATTCCGGTGAATTTAGCGGCGGCCGGGTCCCTCAGGGGCCCGGCCGCCGTCGTCTCTGATGTTCGTCGTCTCTGATTGTCGTCGTATCCCGCGCCGCAGGCGGCACCGGAGCCGGCTCCGCCTGAGCGTCCCACCTGGCGCCCCACCCTGCCGCGTCCCACCGAAGGACTGATCCATGACCGACACCTGGCTGATCGTAGGCCTTGGCAACCCCGGATCCGAGTACAGCCACAACCGGCACAACGTCGGCCAGATGGTCCTTGACGAACTCGCCTCGCGCGTCGGCGGCGGCTTCAAATCGCACAAGTCCCGTGCCCATGTTCTGGAAGGGCGGCTGGGCATCGGCGGACCCCGGATCGTGCTGGCAAAGCCGCTGTCCTATATGAACGTCTCCGGTGGCCCGGTCTCGGCCCTCGCCCAGTTCTACGGCATCGATCCCGCCCATGTGATTGCCGTCCACGACGAGATCGACATCCCCTTCGACACCGTGCGGCTCAAGATCGGCGGCGGCGAAGGCGGCCACAACGGTCTCAGGGACATCTCCAAGGCCCTGGCCACCAAGGACTACCTGCGGGTGCGCGTGGGCGTCGGGCGTCCGCCCGGTCGGATGGAGACAGCGGACTTCGTCCTGCGCGATTTTTCCTCCCCGGAGAAAAAGGAACTGCCCTTCCTCATCGACTCGGCGGCCGACGCCGTCGAGGTCCTGGTCAGGGACGGCCTGCTCGCCGCCCAGCAAAAGTTCCACCCGGCCAAGGCCACGTAAATACGGCCCGAAACTCAACGTGGCCAAGCGCCCTGCCGCGAAGCCGTCCGGCCCCGCGGCAGGTGCCGCACGGAATAGTTGCCTGCGCATTGCGTGTTTTCTTTCCAAGCTTTCCGCATTCCAGCTATGATCTGTCTACTCTCATGTCGGGGGATAGGGATACGCTACTTCTAAGTGGGCAGTCTGGGGTTGCTGTCTGCAAAGCGGTACGAAGGAAACTACATGTCGAGGGATTCGCTGGGCTGGGGGAATGTTTCCACTACATTGGCACCCGCCGAAGAAGAACATGCTGCCGGTCCGGTCGCGAGACACGGCTGGTCCGGTTTGGCGCGGCACGCTGATGCCGAGCGTGTCCGCAAGGAACTGCTGGAGCAAGACCGGATGGGCGTTGTCATCACGGGCGACCGGGGTGTCGGAAAGACGCTGGTCGGCCGGACTGCCCTCGGGGGATTCGGCCCCGAGGTGTACACCATCCAGCTCCGCAGCTCGGGGCCTGGATCGGCAACCCCGTACGGTTGCCTCGCCTTTACCCTTGCGCGGCTCCCGCAGAGCTCCCTAGGCTCGCCGACCGCCATCCTGCACGGTATTACCTCGCTGATCCGCGACGACGCCGCCGGCCGCCAGTGCGTGATCCTGCTCGACAACGCCGGGTCCCTCGACGAACTCAGTACCGGGGTCCTGCTAAACCTGCTGCAGACCCGGACCGCCCGGCTGATCGCAACGGCCCAGCGCACCACAGACCTTCCGCCGGATTTCTACTGGCTCATCACCTCGGGCCAGCTTGCCGAGGTCCGGCTCGCCAACCTGACCGAACTCGAAACGCTGGAGGTCCTGCAGTCAGCCCTGGGCCATCGGGTCTCGACGGCCCTGGCAAGCCAGCTGCACCAGCTGGTCGGCGGCAGCCCCACGCTCCTGCAGGCCGTCGTCTCCGAACAAATCGAACGCGGAAACCTCGTCTTGTCCGGATCCGTGTGGACACTAGTCGACGAAGTCGTGCTCGATGGCCGGACGGCGCTGGAGGATATTGTCCGGGCCAGGTATGCCAGGGAATCGCCAGAGGCCCGGGAGGTCATCGACGTCCTCTCATGTGCCCGGACGCTGCCACTGTCCCGGCTCGCCAGGATGTACAGCCCCGGAGTTATCGCAGACATGGAAGAGGCCGGCCAGATCGTGGTCGACCGCATGGACCGGCACCTCGTCACCCTGGGCGACCGCTACCTCGGCGACATTGTCCGCAACTGGCTGAGCGTGGAGCGACGCCTGGAGCTTCGGGACAAGGTCCCAGGGCACCAGGAACATGAACTGGACGAGCTGACAGTCGAGGATTTGCTGGCCTACGCGGCGTGGACCCACGACTGCAACGCCCAGCTCGCACCCGCACACGCTGTCGCGGCTGCCAGCGCCGCCGTCAAGCTCTTCGACCCGAAGTTTGCCCTCAAATGCGCGGGCAGCCTGTCTCCCTCGGACCGTGAGTGGGCCGAGGGACAGCTCCAGAAATCGGCCGCCTACCTCCAGCTCGGGCTGCCACTGCAGGCCATGTCCGCGCTGGACGATGTCTCCGAACGGCAGGTCACCGACCTCGCGGCCGCGAACTTCGCCGAATTCATTGCGGCGAAAGCCGACTGCATGGCGTGGCTGGAGGACCGGTCCGGCCAAGTCCCCGAACTGCTCCGGCAGGCCAGGGTCCGGCTCCAGGACCTGAGCCTGGGCGAGCCGCCCGCCACCCCGGCGGCACTTTCCCGGGCCGCGCTGTGCCTGGATCTGTGCGAGTTCAACTACTTCTCCTTCATCGGGGATTTCGAGCCCGTCATGGAGCGGCTCACCACCGCGGCCACCACCGACGTCCCGGGCGCCGATCCCGTGCACCGGCTCAGATCGGCCATCATCCTGATGGAGGCCTGGTCCCTGACCGGCCACGAACTCGATGCCCGCAAACTCATGCGGGAGATCGGCGGACAGCTGGGCGAGTGGTCCAACGTGCCGCGCATCCGCGAAAACTTTGCCTGGCGCTCCTTCAACGTCCTGCTCATCTCCGGCCTGTGGCGCCAAGCCATCGACATGCTCAAGGACGCGAGCGGCCGGGCAGGGCACGGGCTGCATTCTGGTAGCGCCGCAACCGACCTCGCCGTCGGGCTCGCCTACGTTTATGCCGGCCGGGGATACATGGCACTGGACCCGCTGCTGGCCGCGATCGCCCAACTAGAGGTTCGGGCGAGCCTGCAGTCCCTGCGCCAGGCCTACGCCGCCACCGCTTTTGCCTACGCGCAGACCGGCAACTCGGTCCAGGCCACCATCTACCTGGACCGGGCCCGTTCGGCTGACGGCCCGGCCCGCTTCACCGTCGCCACTTCCGCGGAGTTCTGCCTGGACATGGCCTCGCGGTGGCTCGGTGACCCCGAAGCCAAGGACCGGCTGGTGCGCTCGGCGGAGGCACATTTCCGGAAGGGCCGCCACACGCTTGCCGGCATCTGCATGCTCGGAGCCACGGTCAACGGAACCGTCAAGGATTTTCTTTTCATGGAGGAAATCGCCGGGCTGCGGCAGGGGCCGCTTGCCGAGCTGTCCAGAACCGTCGCCGTCGGCAGCCGGAAGAAAGACGCGGCGATCATGCTCGAAGCGGCCGGGCAGGCCGCGGCCCTCGAACTTGACGCTGTCCAGGCCAGGTGCGCGGCACTCGCGTTCGACTACGCGAAGGGCGCCGGACTGACCGCCAGTGCCAACGCTGCGTACAGCATGCTCGAGAGCCTCTCGGAATCCGTTCCGGCGCTGCCCGTCATGCCCCGCAACAAGGGCCCGCTGCTGACGGAACGGGAACGGCAAATCGCCACCCTTGCCGGGAACGGGGTCTCCAACAAGGACATCGCCCTGGAAGTGGGCATTTCCGTCAGAACTGTGGAGGGCCACCTGTACCAGGTGTTCACGAAGCTCGGCGTTTCTTCGCGAAGTGATCTGCTTGGACTCATTTAGGGGCCCGGCGGGAGGCCCCGGCACGGCGCCGACCCGCGCCTTGACCGGGAGGTCGGAAGATTTGTTGTCGGCAGTCGAGGCCCTTCAAGGCGGCAGCCATGTGGCCGTATTCGTCCTCGGCGACAGCGGAATGGGCAAATCCAGGCTCATCGAAGCCGTCGTGGCGGAGCTGGGCGCGGAGGTGACGCCGGTGCCCATCCACGGCAGCGCGTCGCTGACCAAGGTGCCGTACGGTGTCCTTGGCCCCTTCATCGTCGGACTGCCGGTCCAGGAAGCAACATCGCAGCTGGCCGTGTTGAGGACGCTGTGGGCGCACCTGGAGGAGCAGAAGCGCGCTACCCAGAAGCCGCTGCTGCTCGTCGTCGACGATGCCCACGACCTCGACGAGGCGACGGCCGGGATCCTGGCGGAACTGGCTGCGGCCGGCTGGGCGAAACTCCTTGTGGGCGCGGCCGCCCGGCCAGGACTGCCGGAACCACTCCTGCAGCTGTGGTTTGAAGGCATCGCCGAACGGCACGACCTCCGCCCGCTCACCCTCCCGCAGACCACAGAGATGCTGGAGGGCGAGCTCGGCTCGCAAGTGCTGCCGAACGTCGCCGAGATCCTCTGGGAGGCCTCCGGCGGCAACCCGATGCTCCTCAACGGGCTCCTCGACGACGCCAGGAACGACGGGACGCTGCTCCGGCGCAACGGTGTCTGGTTGTTTACCCGCCACCTCAACAGCCACGGCGAACGGCTCACCGACGTCGTGCGCCGCCAGCTGCTGCTGCGCTCGCCGGAAGAACGGCAGGCCCTTAATCTGGTGGCGCTGGCTGAACCCGTGGCCAGGGACCTGATCGAGTCTGTGACCGGCGAAGAGGCCGTGGGATCGCTGATCGACAGCGAACTGATCCGCGTGACGGACCGCGCAACCGGAGAGCTGCGGCTGTGGCACACCGTGTACGGCGACACCTTGCGGAACCTGATCTCGCCGGCGAGGAGCCTGCAACTTCGGCAGAGCCTGCTGCGGAAGATGGACAGCGAGCCGACGTCGGCCGAAGGACTGCTGCGCCACGTGAGCTGGTCGATCGAATGCGGTGCGGAGGTCGAGGACCGGCAGCTCCTTCGGGCCGCCGTGCTGGCCAGCCGGCTCTACGAGGATGAGCTTGCCCGGAGGGCTGCCGTCCTGGTCAAGGATCCGGAACTGCAGATGGCGGCCCGTGCCGTAATAGCACGGACGCGCTACAACGCCTCCGACTATGTGGCGGCGCGGGACATCCTCGACGCCGATTTCGGCAAGGGCAGCAGCATCCCCGGCCTCTTGGCGGGATCGCTCCTGTGGGCCGCCGTGATGACGGCATTGGGCCACACGCCGGCGGAGATCATGACACGGGCACAGGTGCTCCAACGTGCCGCCGAACGCCTCGCCGCGGCCCGGCCCGATGACGCTGAAGCCATTATGCGCGCCACAAAGGAGCGCCTGGCCACCATGGAAGCCATGGTCCTGGCACTGTCAGGCGAGTACGCCGCGGCCCCTGCCACGGCGGAAGCGGGTGGTGCTACCCTGCCTGCGGCCAATGCCCTCGAGAAAGTGTTCCGGCTCTGCCTCGACGCGGAGCGGCTCCTCGCCGGCGGCAAGGGACTGGGCGCCCTCGCCGTGATGTCCAGGGCCATCGAAGCCGCCGGAGCCGATCACGATGAGCTCTACTTCCTCACCGACTTCCTGGTGGTCCGTTCCGCCGCCGCCGCCATCCACTCCGGGGACTGGCACGGGGCAGAAACGCTCCTGACCAGCTTTGTCGCCGGATCCGGGCCCAGCCTGATTTCCTTCGGCGGGGGAGTCCACGCGGCTCACGGCATCATCCTGCTCTACCAGGGCAAGGCTGCCCAGGCCCTGAACACCCTGAGCGCCGCGCTCGAAGCCCTGAGGTTGACCGACCCCCAGCAACTGTTCGCCCTTACGGCTGCCATGGCCTTCGCGGCGGCCGCCGAAGTCGGTGCCCAGGCGAAGGCGGAGCTCCTCCTCGCCGACTACGAGGCGGCCCCCGCGGCCTTGCCGCGGTACATGCACTCGCTGGCCGAGATGGCCGTGGTCTACGGAAAGGCCCGGCTCGGGAATTACCCCGGCGCCATCGCGGAACTGAAGCGGCTCGGACACCCGGACCCGGACATGGACACCCCCGGCCTCGAACTCGACGCACTGGCCTTTTGCCTGGAACTGGGGGATACGGACTCGGCGCCGAGACTGCTCGAACTCCGGGACGGGCTTGAGGGCCCAAGGCCCGCCGCGATCTGCGCTTACGCGGCAGCCATCAGCACGGACAGCCCCGCAGACCACCTTGAGGCCGCGAAAACCTGTGAAGCTGCGGAACTGTGGACCTTTGCCGCCCTTGCCTACGACGCCGCGGCGCACGCCTATCGGGCCGCGGGCGACACATTGAGAGAGCGCATGGCGAACTCCCAGCGGAAGCGGTGCCTGGACCGGGCCGACGACCTCCCCGGTGAGGACGCGGCCAGGAGCGATGACTCGCTCGGCATACTGACCCGCCGCGAACGCGACATTGTGGCTCTGGCGGTGCGCGGCCTCACCGACCGGCAGATTGCCGCCGAACTCCAGGTGTCCGTCCGCACGGTTGAAGGCCATCTCTACCGCAGCTACGCCAAGCTCAACGTCAAGGGCCGCGAAGAGCTTCCCGGCATCGGCGGACGGTAGCAGACGGACGCCAGCGTACAAGCTGCCGGCTGGGCCTGCGGCAGGGCGAATTTCCGGTTTCCGGGACCCTACCGTCAGGGACACGCGCGACGGGATTCCGACTACTTGCTTTCGGCCACTCGGTGCTCGGGTCCAACTGAGTACAGCTACGTAGAGGCAGCGGAATACTTGCTGCGTAATCGAGTACTACTTACGCATACCGAAAAAACGCGTAGTCCCTACCGTTGAGGTATCACCGCTCACACTTTGACAGCGAAGGTCTCTCATATGTTCCAGCAAGAAGCCGGCTTGCCTGCGGGCAGCGGCCAGACAGAAGCCATTTTTCCCGCGCCAAGAAACGGACATGGACGGAACAAAGACAAACCCTTCACCCGCCAGCAGGTCGTTGCCGACGTCATTGAAACCCTGACGTCAGGTTCGGGCTGCGGCATAGTACTTGTGGGCGACCACGGGGCCGGCAAATCCTTTATCGCCCAGCGAGCCCTTGAGCAGCTCGGCGACGATTACCTGGTTGTCCAGGTCCGTGGCAGCTCCATTTCCTCCAAGCTTCCCTACGGGGCCCTGAGCGTCCTCCTGAACGACCTCGACGCCTCCCATCTCGAGCACCCCCTGATGGTGCTGCGCGGACTGACCCAGCTGCTCCACAACAAATCCGAGGGGCGGCGAATCGTTCTTTTCGTGGACAACGCCCATGACCTCGACGAGCTCTCGAGCATGATGGTGGCCCAGCTGAGCGCGGGGGCCCATGTCACCCTGTTGGCGGCGTGCGTGGACATGCCCCACGTCGGCGGCGACATCATGGGCCTGTGGAAGGACGACCTGCTCCGGCGGGTAGACCTGGGATCGTTCGACTTCGCCGAGACGGCCGCAACGCTGGATCACGAATACGGCGGCCGTTTCTCCCTGACCGCAGCCCGGGCCCTGTGGAGCGCTAGCGGGGGCAACGCCTTGTTCCTCCATTCGCTCGCCCGGGAACAGATCAAACTGGGCACACTGGTACGCCAGGACGGCGTATGGTTCCTGGGCAACGGCCCCATTGCCTTGACCGGCGAGATCCGGGACGTCGTGAAGGCACGCCTGAACCGGCTAGGCGCCGGCCAGCGCGACGTCTTTGAACTGCTGGCACTTGCCGGCTCGGTCCCGCTGCAGACTCTCATGCTGATCGCCAACCCGCAGGACATGGACGCGCTCCAGGAGCGGGCCCTGATCCGGGTCACCCATGATCATCCGCCGATGGTTAGCGTCGCCAACCCCGTGACGGCCGGAATCGTCGCCAGCGTTGTGCCGCCCGGCCGCAGCGCTGAACTCCGCCGCCGGCTCACGGCCGTACTCCAGGAGCCGGATGCCCTGGACGCCGGCAGCGCGACCGCCGTCGCCTGGGCGCTGGACTGTGGAGAGCAGGTGCGCCCGGAGGTGGCGCTGGCCGCGGCCCACACCGCGAACAGCGGGTCCGACCCCGCGGCGGCACTGCGGTTCATCCAGGAGGCCGAAGGAAGCGAACGCCCGGTCCTGACGGCCATCGAAGCGGTGAATGCCCACATTTTGGTGAACAACGCGGAGTCCGCGCGGCGGGTTCTGGACGCCCTTGATGACACCGCCTGCCGGGAGCTTCCAGTGTCCGAGTGGACAGCCTTGCAGCTGCTGCGGGCAGAGCTGGAAAAGCGCAGTCCGGTCCCTGGAGCCGATCCCAGGGCCAGGCTGCGCGAGCTCGCGGAGCGGCTGGCGGCAGAACCGGAGCAGCACACCCCCGCGGTGGACGCGGCCCGCGAGCAGCTGCGCCTGGCCGAGGCCGAGCTCGCCGCATTCCAGGGACGCTACGCCGATGTCCTGGCCGCGACCGAGCATGTGGACACCACGGACCTGGGCAGCGAACTGCGCATCATGACCGCCAGTGTCCGCGCCGAGGCCCTAGCCGTCACTGGCAACGCCGTAATGGCGCTGGCCCTGGGAAAGCAGGTCCTGGCGGCCACAGCCAACGTGTGCCTCACGGACCGTGCAGTCCGTGAGGTAAGGGGCAGGTTCTTGTTCCTGCTTCTGCTCTCGGCAAATTTCCGGGAAGCATCCGCGTATCTTGACGTGACTTACGGGGGCGTCGAGCCCCAGACCCGGCTCGGCGGGATGTTCGAGATTGGGCACGGCGTCGTTGACCTGCACGCCGGCCATCTGGACGACGCACTGTCCCGACTGCAGGCCGGCAGGTGGCAGCTCCGGGCCCAGGACCCCGATGCTTTGACTGGGCTGGCCACGGCAGTCTGTGCCTATGCCGCCGCGCTTCAAGGCGAAGAGGAGACGGCAGGCCTCCTGCTGGGCGACTTGGACCAGCCGCGGCCGCCCGTGGCCTGGCTGGCGGAACGGCTTACACGCTATTTCGAACTCTCGGCCCAGGCCGAGCTCGGCCAGCGGGCAGCATCCATCCGCGCCCTGGCAGCCGAGGCGGAGAACGACACGGAAACCTCGGCCGTGGCCACTGCGCTCCTGTTCCAGTCCGCCGCCACCAGGTTGGGAGACCGCCAGATGGGCCACAAGCTCGGCAGCCTCGGGGGCCGGGTGACCGGGCAATTCGCGGCCCTGTGCTCGCGGCTGGCAGAAGGCATGCGGGAAGCCGACAGCGAACTCTTGCTGGGGGCGTCCAAGGATGCCGACACATCCGGCAACGCCGTCTTCGCCCGGGATGCGGCCCGGAAGGCCGTCAGCTGCGCCAACGACGCCGGTAACCGGATCGCTCTGCGCATCGCCCAGCGGACGCAACAGTCGCTTGATGACAAGTTCGGCAGCCCCAAGAACGGTCTGCACTCGCTCACAACGTCGACCCTGACGGCGAGGGAATGTGAAGTGGCCGTCCGGGCCGCTGCCGGCACGGCGAACCGCAAGATCGCGGAACAGATGCACGTATCGGTCCGCACCGTGGAGGGGCACCTCTATCAGGTGTATTCGAAGCTGCATGTCGCCAGCCGATCGGAACTCAAAGATGTCATCTCGACTCCGGCAGACAGTGCCCGGCTCGGCTGAACCCGGCAGAATCCGGTCGGCATCCCGGTCGGCTTTCCGGGGAAGGCAGAGGGCGGCAGGAAGATCCGGCAATGGAAAGCATGGCTGAAACTGCACCTTTGATCGAGCGGTCAACACTGCTCAAGGATCTGGTGCGCTGCCTGCGCGACGACACTAGATCAGGTGCGATCGTCGTCGGCGGCGCCGGGACCGGCAAGACCGCCGTCCTCAAGGCCGCCCTCCGCGAACTCGGGACCCGCAGACACCTGATTCGGCTGACTGCCACCCCGGCCCTGGCCGCCGTTCCCTTTGGCGCCCTGGCGCCGTACCTGTCCCGGCTTCCCGACCGGGAACTGGACTCCTACGCCGCGGTCGTGGGGGCAATGGCGGTAAGCCTTAAATCCGAGGCGGAGCGCCCTTTGTTCGTCGTCGACGACGCGCATTGCCTCGATCACGGGACCGTCGGGCAACTCGCGCAGGCCGCAGCCACCGGTGCAGCGAGTATCTTTGCGACCTGCAGGCCCGGGCCGATGATCCCGGAAGAATTCCTGTCGCTGTGGGACGACGGAATTATTGCCAAGCTCGATCTTGCCCCGCTCAGCCGGACTGGAACACACCAGCTGTGCGAGCAGGTCCTGCGGGCCGACGTCTCACCGTGGGTCAGCGCGCTGTTCCACGACGCTGCGGACGGGAACCCGCTCATGTTGATGTCCTTGATCCTGCACGCCCGTAGCACCGGCGCCCTGGGATGCAGGCACGGAGTATGGTTCCTGCTGGCCAACCCCGACATGGCCCGGGTTCCTGCGGCGGACGTCGTTGACCGGCAATTGCGCTCCATGACGCCGGAGGAGAAGACCGCAGCCACGATCGTTGCCCTGGCGGGGCCGCTTTCCCTGGCCCAGATCCTGCGGATCAGCGGCCCCAAAGCCGTCGATGCGCTGGACACTGCCGGGATAATCGCTGTCTCGGCCGGGCACCACCGGCTCGTCAGGCCCGCGAGCCCGATGGTCGGCGAGATTATCCGCCTCCGGGTCCCCGCCGGGCGCAGCTCGGCCCTGCGTTCGAGCGTGCTGTCGCTGCCCTCAGAGCGTGCCCTGCTCCCCGGAGCCGCGCTGAACCGCCTCCGCTGGTCCCTGGACTGCGGTGTGGAGATCCCGCCCGCGCAGCTGCTCCAAGCCGCCGTCGCTGCGAACACGGCCCTGGATCCTGCCACAGCTGCCCGGGCTGCTCGCGCCATCCGGGACGCCCGGTTCCTCCCTGAGGCCAGGATCCAGCTGGCCTATTCCCAGTTCATTGCCGGACGCCGCGCCGCCGCCGTGGCGGGCCTGGAGTCCGCGCGCCCCGTGGCCGCCGGACGATCGTCGTATCTGGCGGCCCTGCTCGCGGCCCGGCTGGGCTCTTCCACGCCGGACCGGGATGCGGTAACTTCCACGCACTCTCCGGGAGATGCCCCGCAGGAAGAACAGCGGGAGGAAACGTGGGACGGGCCGTGGGATGAGGGGGCCGCTGCCCGGGTAGCGGCTGAGTTCCTCCGCCGGACGGGGGACAGCAGGTCCGTGGCTGCCGACTCCGGGCTGCGGGAACTGGTTGGTACCCCCGGCACTCCTCCCGAAATCCGGGTCCCGGCCCTATCCCTGCTCGCCGAACGGCTGTCAGCCCAGGGCCTGCTGCGTGCAGCTCTGCGACTGGACTTCGAGGCATGGAATGGCGCCTGCAGCGGGAGCCGCGGGCTTCCCCTGATGTATGAGGACCTAATGGTGCGACACTGCCTGATCCTGATCGGGGCCGGTGACTGGGACGGGCTCGGCAGCGTGCTCGACGATTACGCGGCCCGCGAGCCCGGACGGCTGCTGTACAGCGGCGGCATGCTCCACCTCATGCGGGGATACTCCAGGCTGCGCCAGGGCCGGATGCGCGAAAGCTTGGCCGAGTTGCGGCTTGGCGTAGAGGAACTAACCATCGCCGACCCCTTGAACCTGCTTCCGTTTGCTCACGCGGTGGCAGCCTACGCGGCTGGCACCGTCGGACGGCACTATGAGGCTAGCCAGCATTGCCTGGCCTTCCGGCTTTCGGACTACCGGGAGCCAAAAACCCTTCGCCTGCTGGCGGAGGCGTATTGTCAGGCAGCGGAACCCGTGGGCGGCCCGGAGGGGAGTGACGCAATGGCCCTGGCACGGTTGGCGGACGACGCATTGCACGAGGGCCTGCGGGGCGTTGAAACCGATATCAGGCGGCTCGCGTTCCGCAGCGGTGGCGTTTCCGAGGCCGACGCCGAGGCACTGGCCCTCAGCAGCAGGGCAGTGGATGGGCCAGAGGCGCGCCTGCTGGAATCCTACGCGCTGGCGGTATCGGCGTCCGACGCTGCCGACCTCATTGGCATCAGCGACGACGCGCTCGGCGGCGGGCACGGGCTCTTGGCCCTTGAAGCCGCCCAGCAGGCCGAGCGGATCCTGGCCGATGACCCGGACCGGTGGAGGCTCACCGCCGTCCAGCGCCGGGTTCACCACCGGCTCGTGGAAGCCGGCATGTCCGCGCAGTTGGAGATCGTCCACAGCGATCACGGGGCCCCGCTGACCGGACGCGAGGCCGAGGTTTTGGAACTTGTGTCCCACGGCGCCACGAACGCCGAGATCGCCTCGGCGCTGTGCGTATCGCAACGAACCGTGGAGGGGCACCTGTCCAGGATCTTCGCTAAACTCGGCGTCGGCCGGCGCGCGGACCTGCTGGGCCACGGCTCCCTGAATCCTGAACCCTGAACCCCAGACCTCTGGCCGGCGGCAGCGCCGGCGGTGCGTACAGGCCGGGTGGCCTATGGGACCGGCGGGAGTATCCCCAAGTAGTGCCATCGCCCGTGAGCCCACAGAAATCACGTAAACGCTACTCGTGTGCAGATCCGCTCCGGGCGATTGACTTAAGCCAGTCCCACGAACCCACAAGGTCGCAATGAGGACAAGTTCTAAATGAGGAAACGGTCTCAACGAGGAAACTGTGTCAAATCGAGGAAACATCAGGGCGGCAAACGACATGGCATGATCAGCAGGAAATTAGGTCCTAAAGACCCTCTTGCCTGCTGAAGCAGCCACTGCCACCATAGAGGTGGTCGGGCCGTAACCTCCCTACCCCCAACTCCTTCGTTGGAATCGTACGGTGCCCCAGCCGGCAGCCGTACGCCAAGGTCGGAGCCGGCGGCGTCAGAGCCTTCTGAGACCGAGGCTCTCCCCCCAGCCGCCGCCGGCTCCCTTAACGGGATGCTCCCGAGTCCGCGCCGCTCTGAGGCGCGGACTCGGTGTGAGCGCCGTCGAGGAGCGCCGCAAGGGTAAAAGCGACGAGGCAGGCCGTTGGGCGCGCCAGACCACGCCGCACCTGGCCCCGCGGAGCCCAGAGAAGCCGGAAGCCCAGAGAAGCCGGAAGCCTAGAGAAGCCGGAAACCCAGTGAAGTCGGGAGCTGCGTGGTTGTCGTGGCCGGGGCCTGCGGGCCGCCGCACTGCAGGGACATCACCGCATGGGATAATTAGGATTAATCTGCGTGACGTAATGGCGCCGCCGGCCTTCCGGCCGGCGCGCTCGAGGCGCCGCAGCGAACGCCGATCCAGGAGTCTCCGCCATGGTTGCCACACCAGCCCACCTCCGCCGCTCTGCCATCACGCTCGGGAACGACGAGGTCCTGAGGATCCGCAACGACTTCCCGATCCTGCAACAACACGTCAACGGCAAACCCCTCATCTACCTGGACTCCGGGGCTACCTCGCAGAACCCGATCAGCGTGCTCGAGGCCGAGCAGGAGTTCTACGAGCAGCGGAACTCGGCGGTCCACCGCGGGGCGCACCACCTCGCCGTCGAGGCCACCGAAGCGTTCGAAAATGCCCGGGAAACGGTGGCGGACTTCGTCGGGGCGGAGTGGGATGAACTGATCTGGACCTCCAACGCCACGGAGGGCCTGAACCTGCTCACCTATTCCTTCCTTAATGCGTCCCTGCCCGGCGCGGCCCCGGAAGCAGCCCGGTTCGCCCTGGCCCCGGGCGACGAACTCGTGGTCACGGAGATGGAACACCACGCCAACCTGATTCCCTGGCAGGAGCTGGCGGCCCGGACCGGCGCCGTCGTGAAGTTCATCCCGATCGACGACGCCGGCGCCCTGGACCTGGAGGCCGCCGCCGGCATCATCGGCCCCCGCACCCGCGTCTTGGCGTTCACCCACGCGTCCAACGTCCTGGGCACCATCAACCCGGTGGCCGCACTGGTGGCCCTGGCCCGTTCCGCGGGCGCGCTGGTGGTGCTCGACGCCTGCCAGTCCGCGCCGCACCTGCCCCTGGACCTCAAAGCGCTCGACGTCGACTTCGCGGTGTTCTCCGGCCACAAAATGCTGGCCCCCACCGGCATCGGCGCCCTCTACGGCCGCTCGGAGCTGCTCAACGCGATGCCGCCGTTCCTGACCGGCGGCTCCATGATCACCACCGTCACCATGGAACGGGCGGGCTTCCTGCCGAGCCCGCAGCGCTTCGAGGCCGGTACGCAGCGCATTTCGCAGGCGGTGGCACTCGCCGCAGCGGTGAACTACCTCAGCGAAACCGGGATGGACCGCATCCACGCCTGGGAGGCCGAACTCGGCCAGCGCCTGGTACAGGGCCTGGAATCCATCCCCGGCATCCGCGTGCTGGGTCCCGCGGCGGGGCAGGAACGGATCGGCCTGGCCGCGTTCGACGTCGCCGGTGTCCACGCGCACGACGTCGGACAATTCCTGGACAGCCGGGGCATCGCCGTGCGGGTGGGGCACCACTGCGCCCAGCCGCTGCACCGCCGGCTCGGACTGACAGCTACGACGCGCGCCAGCACGTACCTTTACAACACCACGGACGATGTGGACGCGTTCCTCAACGCGGCCGCCGATGTCCGTGCCTACTTCCAAGCCTAGGACGGACATCCATGAGTCTTGACCAGCTCTACCAGCAGATCATCCTGGAACACGCCAAGGCCCGGCACGGCAGCGGCCTGGCCGCGGCGGCCGCGCCGGAGGACGCGAGCAGCGGCCAGTCACACCAGCTGAATCCGACCTGCGGCGACGAGATCACCGTGCGGGTGTCCGTGGCCGGCGGGAAAGTCAGTGAGCTGCGCTGGGACGGCGACGGCTGCTCCATCTCCATGGCCTCGGCGTCCGTGCTGACGGACCTCGCCGAAGGCATGAGCGTCGGGGAACTCCGCACCGTCATTGACAGCTTCCGCGAAGTGCTGCGTTCGCGCGGCAAGGTGCCGGCCGATCCGGAGGTGCTGGGCGACGCCGCCGCGTTTGAGGGTGTGTCCCGTTATGCGGCCCGGGTCAAGTGCGCCATGCTCTCATGGGTGGCCGCGGAAGACGCTCTCGGCCAGGCGGTGGCAGCCTGACGGCTGCTTGATAGAACCGCGCTAGGGCCGGCCCCTCACGCCCGGCCAGCGTTATGGCCGGACTGCGTTACGGCCGGCCCAGGCCCTTGTAGGTCCAGCCGGCAGCCCGCCACTTGGCCGGGTCCAGCACGTTGCGGCCGTCCAGGATGCGCGGCGCCGTCACGAACGCCTTGGTTGCGTGCGGATCCAGTTCCCGGTACGCCTGCCACTCGGTCAGCAGCAGCACGGCGTCGGCCCTGTGCAGCGCCGTCTCCAGATCCGGTTCGAGCGGAAGCTCCGGGAAGCGTTTGGCGGCGTTGGCCAGCGCCTGGGGGTCGGTGACCGTCACCACAGCGCCTTGCAACTGCAGCTGCGCCGCGGCGCTCAACGCGGGGGAGTCCCGGACGTCGTCGCTTTCGGGCTTAAAAGCCGCCCCCAGCACGGCAATCCGCTGTCCCATCAGAGTGCCGCCACAGAGCTCCCGCGTGAGCTCTACGACGCGGGTCCGGCGCCTCATATTGATGGCGTCAACCTCGCGAAGAAAGGTCAGCGCCTGGTCTGCGCCGAGCTCGCCGGCGCGGGCCATGAAGGCACGGATGTCCTTGGGTAGGCAGCCGCCGCCAAAGCCGATGCCTGCGTTGAGGAATTTCCTGCCGATCCGTTCATCGAGTCCGATGGCATCGGCAAGCCGGGTGACGTCGGCCCCCGTGGCTTCGCAGACCTCGGCCATGGCGTTGATGAAGGATATCTTGGTGGCCAGGAACGAGTTGGCGGCAGTCTTGACGAGCTCTGCGGTGGCGTAATCCGTCACCAGCCGTGGCTTCCCGCTCGCCAGGGGTTGAGCATAGACCTGGTCCAACACGGCGACGGCGGGGTGGTCCTCGCTCCCGTCCGGCACGCCGTACACAAACCTGTCCGGATTCAACGTGTCCGTCACCGCGTGGCCTTCGCGCAGGAATTCAGGATTCCAGGTCAGCATCGCACCTGGCTCTGTCTCCGCCAGCATCTCGGCCAGCCGCGCCGCGGTGCCCACCGGCACCGTGGACTTTCCTGCAACGACATCGCCCGCGGATACGTAGTCGGCGAGCGATGCGACCGCCGCGTCGACGAATCGGAGGTCGGCGGCGTTCTCGCCCCGCTTCTGCGGCGTACCCACGCAGATGAAGTGGACCTCCGAACCGCGGGCCGCCGCCATGTCGGTGGTGAACCGCAACCGCCCCGATTCCTCAAGCTCGGAGAGCAGCTCGTCCAGCACCGGTTCGTAGAAGGGAGCATGGCCCGCTGACAGCTGCGCCACCTTGTGTTCGTCGAGGTCGATGCCTACAACGTCATGGCCCAGCTTTGCCATGCACGCAGCATGCACTGCACCGAGATAGCCGCATCCAATAACCGAGATCCGCACAGTACCGATGTCCTCCCGTTATGGCCTGTTCACAGCGTACGCGGTGCGCCCGGGGATCACACACTCCCGCGGCGTGCCATGAACAGCAACGCCGAGAGGGCCCCCACCAGGGCGCCGGCGGTGTTCGCGGCGACGTCAACGACGGAGGCAAAGCGCGCCGGGAGGAAGACAAGCTGGGCCAGCTCAATCAGGACGGACAGCAGGAAACCGACGGCAACCCCGCCCCACCAGAGCCGCGGGCCGAGGATCCGGGCGACCAGGGCGCCGAGCGGCAGGAACAGGATGACGTTTGAGGCCATCTCCACGGCCGAGTAGTTGAACCATGGAGGGACGCCCCAGTGGTGCAGTTGCCGCAGCGAGCGCGTCAGGAAAACAGATGCGCCCCGGTCCACGGGAACGGGCCAGAGGGCGATGAGGCCGAGGCCCAGCAGATAGGTGCCCAGTGCCCACATGGCCGCACGACGGGGTAGCAAGTGGCGTCCCCTTTCAGCGGTCCACTTTTTGCTGATTCTAGCGCCAGCACCTGACCGGGGCTGAAATTCCGGCACACCGGCGGCTGCTGCCGCCGGTGTGCCGGATCCTAGCTAACCAGCCCGGCAATGCCGATCGCGGCCGTCGCGGCCCCCAGCAGCATGGAGATGCTGACGAGGACCACGTGAACGGTCAGGAATCGCGTGGCTTTGCCGTCGGCGTCGCGGGCGCGCGGGTCCTTCATGACGCGGCGCAGGAACTGCGGCCAGACCACCAGGGACCAGACGCCGGCAATGATCAGGACGACGGCGAGGAACGCTGGCAACTCCACGACGCTAGTGGCTCTCGAGCCAGGCCTGGGCCTGCTGGGACTGCAGGTTCAGGGCCTTGCCGACCATCGGCTCGGCGGCGTCGGCGATCTTGCCGCCAAGGAACGGCACCGAGGAGGTGACGTTGCCCTCGAGCTCGATCCGGGTGCTGCCGCCGTCGGACACGAGGCGCTGGACAGCGTTCACGTCCAGCGGTGCGCCGGAGACCTTGAGGGAGATCTTGCTCTGCCGGGAGCCGTCGGCGGCGGGAGCCTCCCAGGCTTCGAGCTGGGTCACCTTCAGGCTTTCGCCGACAAATTTCCGGGCGATATCGGGCATCCGTGTGGTGGGGATGGTCCGCACGGTGGTGGTGCTAAAGGCGCCGGCGGGATCTCCGTCGAGGGCAAAGGATTCCAGGGTGCCGCCAACGAGCTCGCTCGTGTGGCGCAGGAAGTCTTCATTGACGAAAACCGCGGTAACGCGGTCGACGCTGTGCGGAACGGTGGTGGATGCACTCAGGGCCATAGGGGGTCCTCCGGGATGTGGAAGTGGACGTTTCGGGCTCCAACATCCTACGGCGTGTGCACGGCAGGCTCCGATTCGAGATTTTCCAGATCCCTGGCGGCCGCGGTGATATTCCGTGACATGGCGGGAAATATGACGCTGTGGAACGGCAGGACGGCCAGCCAGTAAAGGCGGCCGCTGAGGCCCTTGGGGAAGAAGATGGCGCGCTGGTGGTACCGGCTGCCCGTCCCCTCCGGCTCCACGGAAAGTTCCAGCCAGGCCCGGCCAGGAGCCCGCATTTCGGCCCGCAGCCGCAGCAGTCGGCCGCGGTCGATCTGCTCGACCCTCCACCAGTCCACCACTTCGCCCTCCGCGAGCAGATGCGGGTGCCGGCGGCCGCGCAGCAGCCCTGCCCCGCCGGTCAGCTTGTCCAGCCAGCCGCGCACCTGCCAGGCCAGCGGCAGGGAGTACCAGCCGTTCCGGCCGCCGATTCCCTCGATGATGGTCCACACGTGCTTCGGGTCCACGTCGCTGGGGAAGCTGCGCTCGTCCACGAACACTCTGTGGCCGGACCAGTCCGGGTCGCTCGGCAGCGGATCGGCGTCCACCCCGGCGCTTGCCCACGTGGTTTCCACCTGGCCGTCGCGTTCCTTTCCCAGGGCGAGGGCCACGGCACGCCGGTAGGAGGTCAGGCCGCCCTCGGGCACACGGATGCAGTCATCGATGTCGTGCTCCCGGGAAACGGCGTCGTGCTGCAGCGATTCCACGAGCGGCAGGGACATGGAGAGCGGGATCGGCGTTACAAGGGCCACCCACAGGCCCGCCAGCTTGGGGGCCGGCACCGGCAGGGCCAGGACCCAGCGGCGGGGGAGCCCGGCCTCCGCGGCGTATTCCCGCATCATTCCGGCGTAGCTGAGCACCTGGCGGCAGCCGATATCAAACGTCCGGTTGATGTCACCTTCCAGCGAGGCCGCCGCCACGAGGTAGTACAGGACGTCGCGGACGGCGATCGCCTCGATCTTGTTGCGCACCCAGCTTGGGGCCGGCATGAGCGGGAGCGTCTCGGACAGGTGCCTGATCATTTCGAACGACGCCGAGCCTGAGCCGATGACGACGCCGGCCTGGAACACCACTGCGTCCACCGGGCTGTCCAGGAAGACTTTCCCCACCGCCTCGCGGGAGCGCATGTGCGTGGAAAGTTCGGCCCCGGCCGGGTGCAGGCCGCCGAGGTAAACAATCCGGTCCACTCCGGCTGCGGCCGCGGCGTGGGCAGCCGTCGCGGCCATGGCTTTTTCCTTGTCCTCGAATCCGGCTCCGGCCGCCATGGAATGGACGAGGTAATACAGGACGTCGACGCCGTCGAGCGCCTCCCGCAGGGCCTCGCCGTCGTCGAGGCTGCTGTGGACCACCTCGACGTCGTCCACCCAGGGCACGCCGGCGATCTTGGCCGGGGTCCGGACCACCACTTTGACCCGGTGCCCGGCTTCCAGGAGCCGGGGGACCAGCCGCCCGCCGATGTAGCCGGTGGCCCCGGTGACCAGCACGGTTTTCCGGGAGGCGGCCTTCGCGGAAGCTGCCTGCGGGGATGGAGCAGGCGTCGGAGTGGGTTCAGGGGTAGCGGTCGTGCCGTTCATGGTGACTCCTTGTCGGCCGGCAGTTGGCGGGTGGCCTACCAAGCTATTCGGTGCCCCGGCCACTTCGGATGGGCCCCCCTCTTCCTGCCAGCCTAGCCCCGCCGGTCCAGACCCGTCGGCCTGGCCGTGGCCTCCGCGGTAGGCTTGGAGGACCCGGGATTCTCACGAATTTCGGCTATTCGTGTTGCCTGCACCCCGTGATCACATCAGGAGCAACAGCTATGAGCCTCAACGGCCCCTCTCTCACCGGTCTGCGCCGTGTCCTCGCCGAAGACCGGAATTACGCGCGGGTCCAGGCTGAGGCCGCCCGCGGGTTCGCCGCCCGCAGCGAGGACTACCAGATCAGCGCCCCGGCCGGAATGCGGTCCGCGCTGCTCGCCGAAATGGCGGACGGACTCACGACGCAGGCGGCGAACGAAACCGGCGCTGCCGGAAACGGCGCCGTCCGTCCGGTGCCCGTGGTCCTGGCCGTCACCGCGACTGGCCGTGAGGCCGAGGACCTGACCGAGGCCCTGCGCGCCTTCCTGCCGGCCGACGCCGTGGCCGAGTTCCCAAGCTGGGAGACCCTGCCGCATGAGCGCCTCTCCCCGCGCTCGGACACCGTGGGCCGGCGGCTTTCCGTGCTGCGGCGGCTCGCACACCCCGAGTCGTCCACCGCCGGTGCGCTGCGCGTCGTGGTGGCCCCCGTGCGCGCCGTCGTCCAGCCAATCGTCGCCGGTCTGGGCGAACTGGTGCCTGTGACGCTGAAGCTCGGCCAGGAGACCCCCTTCAGCAGCGTCGTCAAGAGCCTCGCCGACGCCGCCTACGCCCGGGTGGACATGGTGACGCGCCGCGGCGAGTTCGCCGTCCGCGGCGGCATGCTGGACGTCTTCCCGCCCACGGAGGACCACCCTATCCGGGTCGAGTTCTTCGGCGACGAGGTGGACCAGATGCGCTGGTTCGCCGTCGCCGACCAGCGCTCGCTGACCGGGCCCGGCCTGCACCACCCCACCGAACTCCACGCCCCGCCGTGCCGCGAAATCCTGATCACACCCTCCGTCATGTCCCGCGCAGCCACCCTGAAGTCCCAGCTCCCGGCCGCCGCGGACATGCTGGAGAAGATCGCCGGCGGCATCGCCGTCGAGGGCATGGAATCGCTGGCCCCCGTCCTGGTGGACGCCATGGTGCCGTTCCTGGACCAGCTTCCGGCCGGTTCCATCTCGGTGGTGATCGAGCCGGAGAAGGTCCGCACCCGTGCCCACGACCTCGCCGCCACCAACGAGGAATTCCTCGAGGCCGCCTGGTCCACGGCGTCCGACGGCGGCACGGCGCCGCTGGATTTGAGCTCCGCGGCGTCCGAGGCTTTGCATTCGGCCAGCTTCCGTTCGCTGACGGAAACCCGCACTGCCGCCCTGGAGCACGGCGTTTCCTGGTGGTCCATCACGTCGTTGGCCAGCGACGAAGAGCTGCTGCCCGACGTCGACGTGCTGAACCTGCATGCCCGGGAACCCCGCGGCTACCAGGGCGACGTGGCGGAGATGATGGACTTCATCGGCTCCCGCGTCCGGGACCAGTGGCGGATCGTCGTGGTCACCGAGGGCCCCGGCCCGGCGCAGCGTCTCGCCGAACTCTTCCACGACAACGACATTCCCTGCGCACGGGTGGACACCCTCGAGGCGGATCCGCAGGCCGGGCTGATCGAGGTGACCACCGCCGCCGTCGGCCGCGGATTTGTCCTGGATCCGCTCAAGCTGGCGCTGCTCACCGAGGCGGACCTCTTGGGCCGCACCTCCGCGGGTTCCACCAAGGACATGCGCCGGATGCCGTCCAAGCGGCGGAACGCCGTGGACCCGCTGCAGCTGGTGGCCGGGGATTCCGTGGTGCACGAACAGCACGGCATCGGTCGGTTCGTGGAGCTGATCCAGCGCCGGGTGGCCGGGGGCGGCGACGGGGTGCGCGAATACCTGGTGCTGGAATATGCCCCGTCCAAGCGCGGAGCCCCGGGGGACCGGCTCTTTGTGCCCACCGACCAGCTGGACCAGGTCACCCGGTACGTAGGCGGGGACACCCCGGCGCTGAGCAAGATGGGCGGCGCGGACTGGGCGAGCACCAAGTCCAAGGCCCGCAGGGCGGTCAAGGAGATCGCCGGCGAGCTGATCCGGCTGTACTCGGCCCGGATGGCCTCCCGCGGCTACGCCTTCGGCCCGGACACCCCGTGGCAGCGGGAACTGGAGGAGGCCTTCCCGTATGTGGAGACCCCGGACCAGCTGACCACCATCAACGAGGTCAAGGCCGACATGGAGCGCGAGATCCCGATGGACCGGCTCATCTCCGGTGACGTCGGCTACGGCAAGACCGAGATCGCGGTCCGGGCCGCGTTCAAGGCCGTCCAGGACGGCAAGCAGGTGGCCGTGCTGGTGCCCACGACGCTGCTCGCCCAGCAGCACTACGAGACCTTCACCGAACGGTTTTCCGGTTTCCCGCTGGTGGTCAAGCCGCTGTCCCGCTTCCAAAGCGGCAAAGAGGCCAAGGAAACCGCCGACGGCGTCAAGAGCGGCTCCGTGGACGTGGTGATCGGCACGCACCGGCTGCTGTCAAAGGACTTCGGCTTCAAGGACCTCGGCCTGGTGATCGTGGACGAGGAGCAGCGCTTCGGCGTCGAACACAAGGAGGCGCTGAAGAAGATGCGCACCAACGTGGACGTCCTGGCCATGAGCGCCACCCCGATTCCGCGGACCCTGGAAATGTCCCTGACCGGCATCCGCGAGACCTCCACGCTGGCCACCCCGCCGGAGGAACGGCACCCCGTGCTGACCTACGTGGGCCCGTACACGGAGAAGCAGACCTCGGCCGCGATCCGCCGCGAGCTGATGCGCGAAGGCCAGGTGTTCTTCGTCCACAACCGGGTGTCCACGATCGACCGCACCGCGGCGAAGATCCGCGAACTGGTCCCGGAGGCTCGGGTGGAGGTGGCGCACGGGCAGATGTCCGAGAGCCGGCTGGAACAGATCATCGTGGACTTCTGGGAAAAGCGCTTCGATGTCCTGGTCTGCACCACCATCATCGAGACCGGCTTGGACATCTCCAACGCCAACACCCTGATCGTGGACGGCGCGGACAAGTACGGACTGTCCCAGCTGCACCAGCTGCGCGGACGGGTGGGCCGCGGCCGGGAACGCGCCTACGCCTACTTCCTCTACCCCTCGGAAAAGCCGCTCGGCGAGGTGGCGCTGGAACGGCTCAAGGCTGTCGCGACGCACAACGAGCTCGGCGCCGGCATGCAGCTGGCCATGAAGGACCTGGAGATCCGCGGGGCCGGCAACCTGCTGGGCGGCGAGCAGTCCGGCCACATCCAGGGCGTCGGCTTTGACCTCTACATCCGGCTGGTCGGCGAGGCCGTGGCCGAGTACCGGGGCGAGGCCGAGGAGAAGGCCGCCGAGATGAAGATTGAACTGCCGGTCAACGCGCACCTGCCGCACGACTACGTGCCGGGCGAACGGCTGCGCCTGGAGGCCTACCGCAAACTGGCCAGCGCCATCACCTACGAGGCGATCGATGAGGTCCTCGCGGAGCTCGTGGACCGCTATGGCGAGCTGCCGCTGCCCGCCACAAACCTGATTGACGTTGCCCGGTTCCGGGTGGGCGCCCGCGAGGCCGGACTGTCCGACGTCGCGCTGCAGGGCAACTTCATCAAGTTCTCCCCGGCGCAACTGCCGGAGTCCAAGCTCATGCGACTGACCCGGATGTACCCCGGCGCGCAGGCGAAGCCGGCCCTGGACGCCGTGCTCGTCCCCAAGCCCAAGACCGCCAGGATCGGCGGCCGGGACCTGCAGGACGCCGAGATCCTCGAGTGGGCCAACGGCGTCATCCGCAACATATTCTCGGACTCGGCTGTCTCGGCCACACAGGCGGTGAAATAAGCGAATGATGGGAGGACATCACGCCGCGTCGGGAGCCGCGGCGTGGGTGGCTATTGCCTCAACCGGCCCGTACGCGCTCGGCTGGTACCCGCTGGATCCCACGGGAATCGTGATCGGCGCCATGGCGACGGCGGGGACCGCGCTGGTCTGCGACTGGGACCACCGCGCCAGCACCGTGGCGCATGCGCTGCCGCCGGTGTCCAACCTGGTGGCGCGCGGGATCGAGAACGTCAGCGGGGGCCACCGGCAGGGCACGCATTCGGTGCTGGGCGCGGCGTTCTTCGTGCTGCTGGCCACGATCGCCGGGCAGTGGCAGGTGCAGACCCAGTGGGGGCTGCTGTCCGTCGGGGCCGGCCTGGTGTGCATGTTCATGATCAACATCGCGGTGAAGGCACTGAAACTCTTTCCGAAGTACGGCTGGATCAGCAACTGGATCTTCGGGCTGCTCATGGCAGGAGTGGTGACGTGGTTTGCGCCGCACCAGTGGACCTGGCTGCCGGTCTCGATGCTCACCGGGGTGCTGGTGCACATTGTGGGGGACATGATCACCACCGGGGGAGTGCCGCTGCTCTGGCCACTGGTGATCAAGCCGCCGAAGGTCCTGCGGAAACTGCCGCTGCTCAAGAACATCTGGAGAGCCAACGGGGCGTTCTCCATCCCGCTGTTGGGCAGGGCGGGCTCACGGCGGGAATGGTTCGTCCTCATCCCGGTGAGCGGCTACGCGATGGTGGGGATGTTCGGCGCCGGCCTGGCCGTGGCCAAAGCGCACTTCCCGGCAGCCCTGGCGCTGGGCACGGGGCTGGTCAAGGGCCTGTTTGCGCTGGTGCCCGGCTAGGCCGCACTCATTTAGATGTGAGGGTTTCTTAAATGACTGAAGCTCCGGAATATCCGGAGCTCAGTCATTCAAGAAAGCGAGAGGCCTAGTTTTCGCCGGCCGAATCCGAACGGCCCAGCAGGGTCTGCGGGATCCAGAACGAGAGGGCGAAGAGGACCAGGCAGACAGCCATCGGCCAGACGTTTTCCAGCGTCAGGAAGGCCAGCGAGTAGATTGCACCGAGGAACAGGACCATCATCGGCACGAACAAGGCGATGCTGGATCCGAGGCTGTTCTCGACTCGCCGGGACGGGGTGGTGTTGCTGGACATTCGTTCCTCCTCGGCCCCGGGGGGCTCTCAAAACTGTGGGCACTGCCGGCGTGGATCAGTACGCGGACGAACCCTGTTCACCCTTGACGATCGCAATGCCGGAGCTGGCGCCAATACGTGTTGCACCTGCAGCAATCATAGCCTGAGCGTCGGCCAGGGACCGCACGCCGCCGGAGGCCTTGACGCCAAGGTCCGGACCGACGGTGCGGCGCATGAGCGCGACGTCCTCGGCGGTGGCACCGCCGCCGTTGAAGCCCGTGGAGGTCTTCACGAAGTCCGCCCCCGCTTCAACCGCAGCCTCGCAGGCGAGCACCTTCTGGTCATCGCTTAGCAGGGCCGTTTCGATGATGACCTTCAAGATGGCCTCGCCTTCGTGCACGGCGTCGGCGACGGCGGCGATGTCATCCACCAGCGCGCCCTTGTCATTGGCGCGGGCCGCGGCGATGTTGATGACCATGTCCACCTCTTCGGCACCGTCCAGGACCGCGCCGCGGGCCTCGAAGGCCTTGACGTCGCTCGGCGTGGCGCCCAGCGGGAACCCGACCACGGAGCACGTCAGGACGCCGGAGCCCTTGAGCGCCTTCTTGACGGTCTTGACCCATACGGGGTTCACGCAGACCGACTTGAAGTGGTATTCGGACGCCTCGGCGCACACTTTGAGGATCTCCGCCTCGCTGGCCTCCGGCTTGAGCAGCGTGTGGTCGATGTAGGAGGCGATGTTGGGCGTGCCCGCGGTGGCGGCGTCGTGGCTCATGGTGGTCCCTTTCGTGGCGGGCCTGGGACGCGGCGGTCCCTTCCCGGGCCTTGTGGGCCTGCGGGCCCTGGCGGCGCCGCATGGTGCGCGGCTTATCAGGGAACCATCTTGCCATAGGAACATGCCGTGTGGATGCCCAGCCGGGCCGCCCCCGCACGCTCAGGCCGCGACCGCCAGGGGCCGGGCCATCGTGGCTTGAAGCAGCTGGGAAGCACACACCGACGCGGCCGAACCGGAGGCCACGAGCAGTCCCAGCCGGACGCCGTCGTAGGCTGCGGCGTCACCGATCGCCCAGATGCCCGGCACGGAGGTGCGGAAGTCCTGGCCGATGACAATCCCGCCCCGCGGCGCGGTGGTCAGCCCGGCCGTGGCGGCCAGTTCGTCGCGGGCGATGCGCTCCTCGGCCAGGATCACGAGGTCCCCGTTCATGCTGGACCCGTCCTCGAAGACGATGCCGGACGCCGGCAGGACGGACCCGGCGATGGTGGGTACGACGGCGGCGGGGCGGACGGTGGTGCGGACGGGGCGGACGCCGCGGGCACGGAGCACTGCCTCGGCCTGGCCGGCGGCGGAGCCCGTGCCGACCAGGATGCCCAGCGGACGCCGGCCCAGGACCCGGGTGACGTCCTTGACGGCCTCGCCCAGCCGGGCGGCGTCGTCGATCGTGGAATAGCTCAGGCACCGCGCGGCCCCTTCCACCGGTGCCTCGGCGGGGGCCGAACCGGTGGCGATGACGAGCTCGTCGTAGTCGAATTCCATGCCGTCGGCGGTGGTCACGCGGCGGTTTTCCGCGTCGATGTAGCTGGCCGGCTGGCCAAAACGGACGGACACCTGGGGCAGGACGGCGAGTTCCAGCAATTCCTCCGGGGCGTCGTCCCGGTTGCTGAGGACCGTGATGGCGCCGGCAAACGGGGTCCGGGTGAGCTGCCGGACGAGGGCCTGGGCGGCCGTACCGGCGCCGGCGATGACGATCCTGGGCCGGGCGGCCGTTGTGACTGTCGTCGGAGAGGCGGTGCCGGGAGCGGCTTCCGCCGAGGGGGACGTGCCGGAGGTGGGAGACAATGCCGGAGCGGACATGTTCAGGCCCTTTCGCTGGGTGGCCATCGTGTGGCCGGTGTGCTTGATGAACCCCAGCGTAGGCGTCCGATTTTTCCGGGGTGTTTCCCGGGTGTTGCCGCTTTTGCCCTGCCTGTTCGCCAGTATTTACCGGCTGGTAATGTCGTGCGTCACACCTCCGCGGCGGCCGGCCACATCAAAGCAACGCGGGGTCACTTAGCGCCCATCAGGGGCTGTGGGATGGGCGCTAAGTGACCCCGCGTTGAGTTACACCCGGATCCGGTAGCCGCGCTTCACCACGGTTTCCACCAGGCGGGTGTCCGGCAGCGCGGACCGCAGCCGGCTGACGGTCATGTCCAGGGCATGCACGGAGCCGCGCAGTTCCAGGAGGTCCGAGAGCGCTTCGCGGGACAGCACGGCCCCGCCGGCGCCGATGAGCGCGCGCAGCAGCAGTAGGGGTGCCGGTGCCATGTCGACCGCCTCGCCGTTGATCCGCAGCGAGCGGCCGCGCAGCTCAATGCTGCCGGAAGCGGTATCGAGCCGGCGGACGTGGTTGAGCGCCAGGTGCTCGCAGACCAGCCGGATCAGGGCGCCCATCCGGAAGCGTTCCGGGATCAGTGGGTGCAGCCCGGCGTCCAGCAGCGGCTGAGCGGTGATGGGCCCGACGACGGCGGTCGCCACAGTAGTCTTCAGGCTCTCCACAAGCTGTTTGTAGACGCCCATCTCGTGCGCCGTGCTCCACATGGCGTCCACGGCGGGGGCGCTCGTGAAGGTCAGGACATCCAGGTTGCCGCTGCACGCGGCTTCGATGAGCTTGGGCAGCCGGTCGGCGCCGTCGGGCTTCACCCAGCGGTACGGGGTGACGGTCAGGACGGTGGCGCCGGACATGCGCAGGCGCTCAAGCTGGCGGACATCGGTGTAGCCGTGTAGCTGCACCGCGACTGTCTTGCCCCGCACACCCTCGGCAAGGAGCATGTCCACGAGCGTGGCCGTGGTCTCGTCGCTGCTGATGCCGACGTCGGCAAGCCCGGCCGCACGCACGGCGCCGCGTGCTTTGGGCCCGCGGACGAACATCCGGGTGGCGGACAGGGTCTCGAGCAGCTGGTCGCCGATGCCGAACGTGTCCGCGGCCTCGCACCAGCGGCGCATGCCGTAGGCGGTGGTGGCGATGCAAAGATCGGGCCGGGCGGCGATGATCGCCCGCGTGTCCTCGATCAGGCTCTCGTCCTCCCGGACTGGGGCGATCTTCAGGGCCGGGGCGTGAAGCACCTCAGCACCGCGGCGCTCGAGGGCCTCGATGAGGTCCTGCGAGCGGCGGTGCGAGGTGACACCGATCCGGAAGCCGTCCAAGGGAAGGTCCCGTTCGGTCGCGTCCTCCGCAACGCCCGGCGCGGGTGCTCCGGACGGTGCGGGGATCAACGGAGTTAAGGGTGCGCCGGGTTCCGGGAAGGTTGCGGCGGCGGCATTCAATGCGCTCATGGGAATCCTTACGCCTCCATCAGTGATGCGGCCAGTCGGTCGAGCTCTGCGGTGGCTTCGGCACAGCCCAGGTTGGCCTCGGCCACCCGGACAACCTCCCCGATCACCAGGACGGCGGGGTTGCTGCAGCCGGCGGCCGCGGAGGTGATGGTGCCCAGCTCGGCGATCGTGGTGCGCTGGCCGGGGCGGTAGCCGCGTTCGACGACGGCCATCGGCATATCGGCCCGCATCCCGGCCCGGCGAAGCCCGGCCGCGAGGTGGTGCAGGGTGCCGATGCCCATCAGGACCACAATAGTTCCGCCGAGCCCGGAAAGGTGCGTCAATTCGTTCTCGGTCAGCGGCGCATGGCCTGAAACAACAGTGAACATGTGGCTGACTTCGCGGTGCGTGACCGGGATGCCGGCGGCGGCCGGAACCGAGATGGCGCTGGTCACGCCGGAGATGACGCGGACCGGAACACCGGCCGCGACGCAGGACGCGACTTCCTCGCCGCCGCGGCCGAACACATAGGGGTCCCCGCCCTTGAGGCGGACCACGTTGTTGCCGGCCAGCGCGCTTTCCACCATGAGCTTTTCGATGTCGGCCTGGCTGACCTTGTGGTGGCCGGGCTTCTTGCCCACATCCACCAGCTCGGCCGAGGTCAGGGACGGCAGGTCCTGGTACGGGGCGAGCCGGTCGTAGAAGACGACGTCGGCATCCCGCAGCGCCGCCACGGCGGCGACGGTGAGCAGCTCGGCCGTGCCGGGGCCGCCGCCGACGAGTGTGACGTGTCCCACAGGGCCGGCCGCTGGCTCGGCCGCCACCGGAATGCCGGCGGCATGGCACCGGCCCACCAGGGCCCCCCAACCGGGCTGGCCGTCGTCGACGGCCGCCACCAGGAACGGGCGCTCGGGCAGCGGGCCGTCAATGCCTTCGCCCTGAGGGGAGCTGAGGCGGAACACGATGGCCCCGGCCGCCTCGTAGCGCCGCGCGGCCTGCCGCGCGGCGTGGTCCGCGCCGGTGACCAGGACTTCGCGTCCGGTGAGGTCAATGGTGAGCTGCATGGCTATACCTCGTTCTCGTCAGGCTGTCCCGGGGTGGTGGCACGGACCGGGATGGAAGCGCCGATCAGGACTGGCTGCTGGCCGGCCAGTGCCTTTTCTTCTGCCGTGGCGGGGCGCATCTGGCCGCGCTCGTCGGAGACGAAGGTGATGGAATCGTCCTTCTGGTCCGGGGCGTTGACGAAGGAGCGGAAGCGGCGGAGGCGCTCGGGATCCTTCAGGGTGTCGGCCCATTCGTCGACGTAGGTGTCAACATGTTTGGCCATGGCGGCCTCAAGGTCCTCGGCGATGCCCAGGGTGTCGTGCACCACCACGTCCTCGACGTGCTTGATGCCGCCGTCGAGCTCTTCCTGCCAGCGCGCGGTGCGCTGCAGGCGGTCGGCGGTGCGGATGTAGTACATAAAGTAGCGGTCGATGTACCTGATCAGGGTTTCGTCGTCGAGGTCCTTTGCCAGCAGCTGGGCGTGCGCCGGGGTGGCCCCGCCGTTGCCGCCGACGTACAGGTTCCAGCCGTCCGCGGTGGCGATGACGCCGACGTCCTTGCCCCGGGCCTCCGCACATTCGCGGGCGCAGCCGGAGACACCCATCTTCAGCTTGTGCGGGCTGCGCAGGCCGCGGTAGCGCAGCTCAAGCGCGATGGCCATGGCCACCGAGTCCTGGACCCCGAAGCGGCACCACGTGGAGCCGACGCAGGACTTCACCGTGCGCAGGCTCTTGCCGTAGGCCTGGCCGGATTCGAAGCCGGCATCCACCAGCAGCTTCCAGATTTCCGGGAGCTGCTCCAGCCGGGCGCCGAACATATCGATCCGCTGGCCGCCGGTGATCTTGGTGTAGAGGCCGTACTGTTCGGCGACCGCGGCGATCACGCCGAGTTTCTTCGGGGTGATCTCGCCGCCGGCGATCCGCGGAACCACCGAGTAGGTGCCGTCCTTCTGCATGTTGGCCAGGGCGCGGTCGTTGGTGTCCTGCAGCGTGCCGCGGCCGGCGTCCAGGACGTAGGCGCTGTTCTGGCTGGCCAGGATGTTGGCGATGGTCGGCTTGCAGATATCGCAGCCGGCCCCTGTGCCGTACTTGGCCATGATCTCCTCGAAGGAGGTCAGTTCCAGGACCCGGATGGCGTCGAAGAGTTCCTGGCGGGAGAGCTCGATGTGTTCGCAGAGTGCCCTGGAGACCTCGACGCCGGACTTGGTCAGCTCGGTCTCTAGCAGCTTCTTGAGCATCGGCACGCAGGAGCCACAGCTGGTTCCGGCGCGGGTGCAGCCCTTCAGCTCGCCGAGTTCCTGGACCGGCGCGTTGCCGTCGCAGGCGCCGCAGCCGTTGACCGCGGCGCGGATAGTTCCCGCGGAGACGTTGTTGCAGGAACACAGGATGGCGTCGTCCGGCAGCTCGGTCTCCGGGGCGTCGCCGCCGCCGGCCGCGGTGAGGTACGCGCCGGGCTCGGCGGCCAGTTCGCGGCCCAGCATGGGGCGCAGGGACGTGTAGGGTGAGGCGTCGCCAACGAAGATCCCGCCGAGTAGGGTCTTGGCGTCGTCCGTGGTGACGATCTTCTGATAGACGCCGCGCGCGGGGTCGGCATAGACGATTTCGAGCGCGTGTTCTGTGCGGGCGAAGGCGTCGCCGAAGCTGGCGACGTCGACGCCGGAGAGCTTGAGCTTGGTGGCCGTGTCGAAGCCGGGGAAGGTTGCGCTCCCGCCGTGCAGCCGGTCCGCGACGATTTCGGCCATTGTGTTGGCCGGGGCAACGAGGCCCAGGCACATGCCGCCGAAGTTGGCGACCTCCCCGATTGCCCAGATGCCGGGAACCTCTGTGGAGCAGTCGTCGGAGATGACGACGCCGCCGCGCGGGCCCAGCTGGAACTGCTGCACTCCCTTTTGCCCATCCGGGCCCTCTGCGGCCCGGAACAGCTCATCGCGGGGCCGCACGCCGATCGCAACGATCACGATGTCGGCGTCGATGATCCGGCCGTCGGCCATGAGGACGCCGGTGACCTGGCCGTCGTCGTCGGAGAGGACCTCGGAGGGGAACACCCCGCCGTGGACGGTGAAGCCCTTGGCCTCGATGAGCCGGCCGAGCGACTGTCCGGCACCTTCGTCCAGTTGGGTGTTCATGAGCCATGGCGAGCCGTTAATGACGATCGGGGTGGCGCCGAGCTGTTCGGTGCCGGCCGCCGATTCCAGGCCCAGCAGACCGCCGCCGATGGTGACCGCGTTGACCTTGCGGCCAAGCTTCCCGGTGAGGTCCGCGATCGCCTTGTTGATGGCCCAGACGTCGTCAAGGGTGCGGTACACGTGGGTGAGTTCGGAGCCCGGGATGGGCAGGCGGGCCGCGTCCGAGCCCGTCGCGACCACGAGCTCGTCATACGGATAGACGGTTCCAGCCGCGGTCTTCACCGTCTTGTCGGCGGCGTCGATGCTGATGACGCGCTCGCCGGTCTTCAGATTCAGGGCCGTGTGGTCCCACATGGAAGCGCTACCCAGGGTGAGGTCGACGTCGCTGTCGGTGAGTGCCTTGCTCAGCGCGACGCGGTCGTACGGGAGGTGGGCTTCCTCGGTGAGGACTGTAACGTGCCAGCCATCGAGTCCGCGGGCGTGCATCGCATCTGCGAAACGGTGCGCTGCGGGGCCGCCGCCGGCCACCACAATACGGCGCGGGGCGGCGCTGGCTGCGCCCTGGTTCGGGTGGCTTGAGGGGTGTCCGGTCACGGTGGGCCTTTCGCATGGGCCGCAGACGGTGCTCTGCAGCTTGTCGTCCCAGACTAGGCAAAGGGAATTTCGCTACAGTTTCCCTTATGTTTCGTGATCTTAACTTCTGCATCACGAAAGCATTTCCGGCCGCGTGAGCTCTCTTTTACGCGCCGGACACATCCGGCGCGTCCGGATGAAACACCGCGGGCCTAGCTTGAATATGTGGCCGCAGCAGCGGTTGAGCCCGTAGGGGATGTATCAGAGAGGGGCCGGGATGACCGCCGTACTTGAAACCGCAACGCTCGAGTTTGAGGATCAGGCATTTGGATCCGCAGCCGGCTGGCACCGGGTGTGTGCCGTGACGGACCTGGAACCCGCGTGGGGCGAGGCGGCACTGATTGCCGGCCGCCAGGTTGCCCTGTTCCGCACGGTGTCCGGTGAGGTCTTCGCCGTCGCGCAGGAAGACCCGGCCACCGGGGCGAACGTCATGGCCCGCGGCATTACCGGATCCCGCGGGGACCGCCCCACGGTGGCTTCGCCGTTGTACAAGGAGGTCTACGACCTCGCTACGGGGGAGTGCCTCGGCAACCCGGAACTCCGGCTCGCCACCTTCGGTACCCGGATTGTGGGCGGGTACATTGAGGTAGGGCTTTAGAGGCCCAGCGCCTCGCGGACGTCCGCCAGGACGCTGTCCAGCGCGGCGCGGGCCTCGTCCCGGGCTGCCGGAAGTTCGGCGGCCGAACCGACGCTGCGGATGACCTCCAGGTAGCACTTGAGCTTCGGTTCCGTGCCGCTGGGACGGATGATGACGCGGCTGAGGTCCCTCGTCAGGTACAGCAGGCCCTCAGTGGGCGGGAGTTCCTCGGTGCCCACGGCCAGGTCCGTGACGGCCTCGACGCCGGAGCCGCCGAACGATTCCGGCGGCCTGACCCGCAGCCGGTTCATCATCGCGTCCAGCAGGCCGAGGTCCGCCACCCGGATGCTGAGCTGGTCGCTCGCGTGCAACCCGTGCACCAGGTAGAGCTCGTCCAGGGTGTCGAAGATGGTTTTGCCCTCGGCCTTAGCAGCCGCCGCGAGTTCGGCGATCAACACCGCCGCGGAGATGCCGTCCTTGTCGCGCACCAGCGACGGGGCGACGCAATAGCCCAGCGCCTCCTCGTAGCCGTAGACCAGCCCCGGCACGCGGGCAATCCACTTGAAACCGGTCAGGGTTTCCTCGTGGGCGTAACCCGCGGCGGCCGCGATCCGCGCCAGCAAGCGGGAAGACACAATCGAGTTGGCGAACACGCCGCCCGCAGGCTCGCCGCCGGCCGCCTGACGCGCCACGATGTGGGCACCGAGCAGGGCGCCCACCTCATCGCCGCGCAGCATGCGCCACGCGCCGGTGGCCGGGTCCTTCGCCGCCACGGCTGCCCGGTCGGCGTCGGGATCGTTGGCGATCACGATGTCGGCGCCCTCGCGCGTCGCCGCCTCGAGCGCCAGATCCAGTGCGCCGGGTTCTTCCGGGTTGGGGAAGTTCACCGTGGGGAAGTCAGGATCCGGCTGCGCCTGTTCCGCGACGAGCGTGACGTCGGCGAAGCCGGCGGCGTTCAGCACAGCCACAGCCGTTTCCCCGCCCACGCCGTGCATGGGGGTCAGGACGATCTTCAGCCGGCGGGCCGGGAAGTGCTGCGGAACCGCCAGGGCCGCGACGGCGTCCTGGTATTCGGTCGCGATCGAGGGCTCCAGCACCGTCCACCCGTCGGTGGCCAGTTCGATCGAGTCCAGGGCGCCGACGGCAGCGATCTTCGCCGCTATCAGGGCATCGTAGGGTTCCACGATCTGGGCGCCGCGGCCGCTTTCCTCAACCGCGTGACGGCCGAGGTACACCTTGTACCCGTTGTCCTGCGGCGGGTTGTGGCTGGCTGTGACCATGACGCCGCCGTCGCAGTCCAGCGCCCGCACCGCGTACGCGAGCAGCGGGGTGGGCAGCGCCGACGGCATCAAAAAGGTTTCAACACCGGCAGCGGTAAGGATCGCGGCGGTTTCCTCGGCGAAAATATCGGAGTTGTAGCGGGCGTCGTAACCGACGACGGCGCGCGGCCGGGTGCCGGGGGAGGCCTGCTGGACGGCGTTCGTGAGGAACGCTGTGAAGCCGGCGGCGGCGCGGCGGACCACCACGCGGTTCATCCGGTTCGGTCCCGGGCCGAGGGCCGCCCGCAGTCCGGCGGTGCCGAACTGGAGGGTGCCGCTGAAGCTGTCGGCCAACTCCTGGCGGGCCGCGGCGACGCCGCCATCGGTGAGGCGGATCAGCTCAGCCAGGGTGGCGGCGGTGGCGGGGTCCGGGTCCTGGGTGGCCCAGTCGCGGGCATCGCTCAGGAGTCGGGCGAGGTCGGCATCAGAAGACGTCATAGGAACCAAACTATCGCCAATCGTTGGCGATACCTGCCCGGAGAATCGAGAGTTGGGGTTTCAGTTCCATCTCAAAGCTTCCAGCGGGACCTTGACACCCAAATTTCCGGACACGTAGCGTCTGGAATATGAAGATGGGCCGTGGCGTGGAATGGGCCGTGCACAGTTGCGTCAATATGGCATGGACTCCGCCCGGGGAACCAGTGAATAGCGCCCGGCTGGCCGAGTTCTACAAACTCCCGGCCGCCTACCTTAACAAGCAGTTTCAGTCGCTGGTCCGGGCCGGTGTGCTGGAATCCGTCTCCGGGCCCCGCGGCGGATTTCTCTTGGCGCGCAGGCCGGAAAACATCACGGTGCTGGACATCGTGCTGGCGCTGGAGGGCCAGGAGGCCGCCTTCCGGTGTGAGGCGATCCTCGGGAATGTCCCCGAGCCGGACCGGCAGGAGAATTTTGCGCGGACGTGCCTCATTTCCCAGACGATGCGCCAGGCCGAACTCGCGTGGCGGCAGGCGCTGGCGCGCCAGAGCATCGCCGGGATCGCAGACTCGATCGAGCGGCGGTTCCCGTCCGACAAGGAAAAGATCCTGGACTACTTGGCTGTGGAATGATCGCAGCGGGGTAGTCCAGGATCTGTGGCAGGGCTTAAAAGAGGCCCCGGCCAGGGCATAGATCAGGGCCTAGGTAAGGGCCCGGGTTCAGAGTTTGGCGATGATCTCCGCGAGCAGCTTGGAAATCCGCGGGCCGGCGGCCTGGCCAGCTTCAAGGACCTCGCCGTGGCTGAGCGGCACGGGGCTGATCCCGGCGGCGAGGTTGGTCACCAGCGAGATGCCAAAGACCTCCATGCCGGCATGACGCCCGGCAATGGCCTCCAGGGCCGTGGACATGCCCACCAGATCGGCGCCGATCCGCTTGGCGTACTGCACCTCGGCGGGGGTCTCGTAGTGCGGGCCCGTGAACTGGGCGTAGACGCCCTCGTCCAGGGACGGGTCCACCTCACGGGCCAGGCTGCGGATCCGGGAGGAGTACAGGTCCGTCAGGTCCACAAACGTTGCCCCTTCCAGCGGAGAGGTGGCGGTGAGGTTGATGTGGTCGCTGATGAGCACCGGCGTACCGGGCGTCCAGTTCTCGTTGAGCCCGCCGCAGCCGTTGGTCAGCACGAGGGTCTTGCAGCCGGCGGCCGCGGCGGTGCGCACGCCGTGAACCACGGAGCGGACGCCCTTGCCCTCGTAGTAGTGCGTGCGTGCGCCCAGGACGAGGGCCCGCTTTCCCTCTTTGGTCAGCACCGAGCGGATGGTGCCCACGTGCCCCACCACGGACGGTGCGGAGAAGCCGGGGATTTCCGCGGCGGAGAGGGTGGCGGTGGTCTCGCCGATGAGCTCGGCGGCGTCGCCCCAGCCCGAGCCGAGGACCAGCGCGACGTCATGGGAATCGACGCCCGTCTCTTCGGCGATGTAGGCGGCGGCGTCGCGGGCGGCGTCGAAAGGGTCCGTGTTGAGGAATTCTGTATAACTCACTGGTACAAGTTATCGCGGCTCGGCCCTGCTGCCCAGCATGCCCGGCCGGTTCTGCACGCGGCCCGGATTCTTGGTGGCTCCGGTTCGGATGGTGGACAATGGTTGATTGTGACTACGCACCCTGACTTCAGTTCACCCCGCATCGCAATTCTCGGCGGAGGGCCCGGCGGCTACGAAGCCGCCATGGTCGCCGCCTCGCTGGGGGCCCAGGTCACCATCATCGAGCGTGCCGGGCTCGGCGGCTCCGCGGTGCTGACCGACGTCGTGCCCTCCAAAACCCTGATCGCGACGGCAGACCTGATGACCCGCATGGGTGAGGCGGGCGAGCTGGGCGTCAAGTTCGACGTCGACGGCGGCGACTTTGCCCCGGCGATGCGCGCGGACCTCAAGCACATCAACGACCGCCTGCTCCGCCTGGCGCGGAAGCAGTCGGAGGACATCCAGGCCGGGCTGGAACACCAGAACGTCCGCATCGTGATCGGCTCCGGCAAGCTGCTGGACAACCACACTATCGAGGTCCTGACCGCCGACGGCACCGAGACGGTGGAAGCCGACACCATCCTGCTGGCGGTCGGCGCCCACCCGCGCGAGCTGCCCACCGCGCGTCCGGACGGCGAGCGCATCCTGAACTGGGCCCAGATCTACAACATGGACGAACTCCCCGAAGAGCTCATCGTGGTGGGTTCCGGTGTCACGGGGGCAGAATTCGCCTCGGCCTACAACGGCCTGGGCTCCAAAGTCACCCTGATTTCCAGCCGCGACCGCGTGCTGCCGGGCTCGGATACCGACGCCGCCGAGGTCCTCGAGGGTGTCTTCGAACGCCGCGGACTCAAGGTCCTCTCCCGTGCCCGCGCCGAGACCGTGGAGCGCACGGAGGACGGCGTCGTGGTCACCCTCGGCGACGGTTCCAAGGTGACCGGCAGCCACTGCCTCGTCTGCGTCGGTTCCATCCCGAACACCGCCGGCATCGGTCTGGAGGAAGCCGGCGTCGCGCTCACCGAGAGCGGCCACATCAAGGTCGACGGCGTCTCGCGCACCACGGCGCCGAACATCTACGCCGCGGGCGACTGCACCGGCGTCCTGGCCCTGGCCTCGGTGGCCGCGATGCAGGGCCGGATCGCCGTGGCCCACTTCCTGGGCGACGCCGTCATGCCGATCAAGCTGCACCAGGTGGCATCCAACATCTTCACCTCGCCCGAGATCGCCTCCGTGGGCGTGTCCGAGGCCGAGATCGACTCCGGCAAGTACCAGGGCGACATCATCAAGCTGTCCCTGCGCAGCAACGCCCGCGCCAAGATGCGGAACCACCGCGACGGCTTCATCAAGATCTTCGCCCGCAAGGGCTCCGGCACCGTCATTGGCGGGGTGGTGGTGGGCCCGAACGCCTCCGAGCTCATCTTCGCGATCTCGATCGCCGTGACGCAGAAACTGCATGTCGACGACATTGCCAGCACTTTCACCGTGTACCCGTCGCTGAGCGGCTCCATCTCCGAAGCAGCCCGGCGGCTCCACGTCCACATGTGACACGAGATCATATGTGACCAAACGGAGGCTGTAGCCATGCAGAGTCCCCGCACTGTTGTTGACTCCGTGGACCAGCACCCCGTGCTGCCCTCCGGCCCGGCGGAATGCTTTGCCGGGTACGGCGTGATGGGCGTTCCGTTCAGCTCCGGCTACGTCCTTGCCCTGCGGCATTTTCCGGCCTCCTCGGTCGGCCCGGGGTACAACTCTATTTGGATCCGTGACCCTGCCGGGGTCTGGACGATGCACAGCACCGTTGAGCCCGGGTCCTCCTGCCCCCGCTACTTCGGCAGCGCCCTCGGAGCGGCGTCGACGGGCGGGATCTCGATCCGATGGCGCGACGACTACTCCTTCAGCGTGGAGGTCGCTGACGGGGTGGACCTGAGCTGGGACCTGACGCTGGCGGCGACCCCGGTCACCCGGCTCATGTCCGCGGTGTCCGGCGCCGTTCCGGAGCGGCTGTGGCGGAGCCGGGCGTTCCTGCGCGTCATGGGGGCCATCGCCGGGCCGGTGCTGGGGGCGGGGCACCTCGGATTGACGGGCAAAGTGCCCAACGGCCAAAGCTTTGGGGCGCGCCCGCGGCGGATGTGGTTTGTCCGCGAAAGCACGGCTCACCTCAAAGGGCACAGCCTGGGACACACCGCGGCCCTTCCTGTCCAAGACAGGCTCGGCGACTTCTGGATCCCGCAGCGCGGTATCTTCATGATCGGCTCGTCCGTATTCGACCCCTAGAAGTGTTCGAGCCCTAGAACGGGTATGGTGCGATGTCCGGCCGCATGGTCAGCCACTGAATTTCCGTGAAGGATTCCATGTTGGCGTGATGGCCGCCGATCCGTGAGCCGTTGCCCGAGTTCTTGACCCCGCCAAAGGGCGAGTTGGCCTCGTCGGACACGGTCTGTTCGTTGATGTGGACCTTGCCGGAGTCGAGCCGGTCGGCGATCGTCATGGCCATGCCGACGTCGCCGAGAATCCCGATCGAGAGCCCGTATTCGTTGTCGTTGGCCAGAGCCACAGCCTCGTCCACGGTGGAGAACTTCATCACCGGGGCCACGGGACCGAAGATTTCGTCCTTCCACGCCGGGCTGGCGAGGTCGAGGTCGGCGAGCACAGTGGGCCGGTAGAAGCGGCCGTCATGGCTGCCGCCTGCTGCCAGCCGCGCTCCACCCTGGACCGCGTCCTGGACGATCGTATCCACCCGGTGGAGCTGCTTCTCGTCGATCACCGGGCCGAGTGCCACCGTTCCGCTCTTGGGGTCGCCCACCGGCAAATGCCGAGCCTTTTCCGCCAGGGCACTGACGTAGTCCTCATAGATGTCCGCGTGCACGATATGCCGGCCGGATGCCATGCAGATCTGCCCCTGGTGCATGAAGGAGCCAAACGCGGCGGCGGAAACAGCCTTGGGGAGGTCAACACCGGGCAGCACGATCATGGCGTTATTCCCGCCGAGTTCCAGATGGGCACGCTTGAGCAGCCTGCCGGCCGCCTCGCCCACTTTGCGGCCCGCCGCCGTCGACCCCGTGAAGGCAACGACGCGGACCTCGGGCGCCTCGACGACGGCGGCGCCGATATCGGCGCCGCCGGGCAGGAGCGACAGGAGGCCGGGGGGAAGGCCAGCCTCCTCGAACACCCGAACCAGGGTGACGCCGCCACAGACCGCCGTGCGCGGGTCGGGCTTTAGCAGCACGGCGTTGCCGAGTGCCAGCGCCGGGGCGACGGCGCGGATGGAGAGGATGAGCGGAAAGTTGAAGGGCGCGATCACCGAGACGACGCCGACGGGGCGGCGCCGGGCAAAGGACCAGCGGTTCTCGTTCGAGGTCAGCACATCGCCGGCCGGGAGGGAAGGCAGGGCCGAGGCGTCGTAGCATTCGTTGGCGGCGATATGGGTTTCCAGCCCTGCCTTGGGCGGGATGCCACCGGATTCCCTGACGATCCAGTCCTGAATTTCCGCAGCATGCTCCTCCCAGAGCTGTCCCGCGCGGCGCAACACGGCGGCGCGGTCCTCCGGATTACGGGCGGCCCATTCCTTCTGCGCTTTCGCGGCCACGGCGGCGGCCTCGCGGACGTCCTCCACGGAGGCAACGCCATAGTGGCCCAACGTCTCGCCCGTTGCAGGTTCGACGGCGTCGCCGGTCCCGCCGCTGCCGGGCCGCCAGCCGTTGACGTAGATCTTGCCCTCCCAGTGGGCGGAGTCGAGCAGGGACATGTGGTGTCCTTTCGTCGTGGATGCCTGTGTACCGGCCGGTCGCACAAGAACCGGACCGGGCCTGGGTCAATCTCATGTCGGCGGGCCGCCGTCGTCAAGAGCACGGCGGTGAAGAGCACGGCCGTCAAGAGCACGGCCTTGAGGAGGGAAGTGCCGCAATGGCCCAGGGACCTTCGGCCGTACCCCGCCACTGCCGGCCGCAACATCATGGATTCATGGCCAACGTCTATATCCCCTACGGCACCGTTGAAGGACAGACAGCGCAGATCGCTGACTACATGGCCGAGCTGATCCGGGCGCACGGGCACCAGGCAGAGACGGCGGACCTCAAACATGCGGGCGACACCCTCCCGGCCGGCTACGACGGCGTCATCGTGGCCGCTTCCGTTCATATGGGCAAACACGAGGGGCATGTCACGGACTTTGTGAAGAAGAACCGCGGCGAGCTCGAGCGTTTGCCCTCCGCCCTGGTGTCCGTCAGCATGGCCGCCCACGGAGACCAGGAACACGCCGAGGGTTACGTGGAGAAATTCGAGGAGACCACGGGGTGGCGGCCCGCCCACGTCGAATTGTTCGCCGGCGCGCTGCTGTACACCCATTACGGCTTCATCAAGAGGCACCTGATGAAGAAAATCGCCAAGGACAAAGGTTCCCCGGATACGGACACCAGCCGTGACTATGTCTACACCGAGTGGGATGGCGTCCAGCGCTTCACGGAAGACTATCTGGCGTGGATGGCCAAGCCGGGCAGTCAGAAGTAGGGCCGAGCGTCAGGGGCAGGGCTCAGGTGCGGAATTCAGACGTGCAGGATTCAGAAATAGGGCTCAGGAGTAGGCGTACGGCGGAACCGTGTCGCCGGGGGCGAAGGGTTTGAACCACTCTTCGAAGCCCAGACTTGCGGCGTCGTCCTCGAGAACATCGAGGTTCTCGGAGTACAGCGCTTCGCTGTCGGCATCCTCCAACAGAACTTCCTCGACGTCGGCCCGCCAGTCCTCCGGAAGGTCCAATTCGTAGATTTCTTCGGTGATTTCCGCCTGATCGAGCAGGCAACGGACGGCAAGTTCCGCTGCAAGGCATCCGGGGGCGGTCCAGCCCCGGACCAGGGACGCTGTGACGTCTGCCGCGACCACAACGAACTTCTGGGTGAATTTCGCGTCGTAGCTGGCCGCGAACTGCGGCGGCAGCGAGGACAGGACCGAGGTCCCGGCGATGTCGGCCGGCGTGATACCGTCCAGCGTGCTGAGCGTTCCGAGGTCGCGGAACAACTGGTCGATCAGGATGCTGGAGGAGTTCCACAGGAGTCCGGCCAGCAGGCGTGTCTGGCGCACGGCTATGTGACGGTCGACCGGAGAGACGGCGGCCATCTCTGCCAGGTCCTCGGGATCAAACTGGAGCCGCTGCTCCGCCGTCATGTCGTCCGGGTGCGGATCGAGCCCCAGCAGTTCCAGGCTCAGCCCGGTCAGTTTCCCGGCGTCCGCCAGCAGTTCTTCGGTGATGTCGTCGTCGTCGGCGTCCATGCCCCCGATGCTACCCGCCGTTTGTTTCCGGCCCGATTCGCGTTACGCGGCCGGGTAACCGGACGTTTTCAGGCGGTGGTTGCCTGTTGCTTCCCGGATGCTGTGCGCCCGTGGGCCATCCGGTCGGAGAGGAGGTAGCTGATTCCCGCGATCAGGGGGATCACGCTGGCAGCGACGATCGATCCGACCGGGCCAGACCTTGCGATGACCGTGATCACGAGCGGCAGCACGCCGAGGGCTACGAGCAGCCAGCCGGCCAGCACGGTCCGCTTCAGGCCGAGTACGGCGGCCGGGAAGGCAAGCGCGACGACGCTGACGGCAATGAGGGGTCCGTTTTCGCTGACGAAGCTGCGCAGGGCCGCGGGGTCGAAGGCCAACCACACGCAGGCGGCGATGAAGGCGGAAGACAGTGCGAGCAGCAGGGGAGCGGTAGGAGCCGGCCAGAACCACGCCGCGACCGCGAGGATGAGCATCGGCACCACCCAGGCCAGGGTAATCAGCATCGCGGCCGTTCCGCCGGGGTTCTGCAGCGAGTCGCCAACAATGACGATTGCCGCGAGAACCGTGAACACGGCCATGATGGCCGCCCCGGTCCGGAGCAGCACCGTGGCCCGCTGCTGCGGATCCTTGTCTCGCGTCATGACCACGACGACGGCGAACACAACGATCGCGACGAGCGCCAAGATAACCGGAACGTTCATGGGATGCCTCCTGCTGACGAACGGAGCCTACGATCATTGCATCCCCGGCCAGCGGCGGTGCCAAGGGGAGAAAGGCCCACTTCCCGTTGGCTTGGGAGTTCTCGAATTCTCACCCCAGAGCAGGAACAGTCCGTCGCATAGGCTGGGCGCGAGCGGGCGATCAAACAGCCGGCAGCATGGGAAAACATGGCTCTAGCTTGCAGCTGGGCCTGCAATCTTGCGCAGGAGGCCGGCAAGGTGCTGAATGCCCGGGCTTTCGGTCATGGTCCTGCGGTGCACGATCCCCACATGACGAGCCGGCACGGGATGGACCGGTACAGTGACCACATCCGCAGGCAGCGCTGGCCTGCCGAGACGAGGCACGAGCGCCACCACGGCCCCTTGCTCCACCAGCGCGATGTGGGTTGCGAAGTCCGGATCGTAGACCTGGATATCCGGGACACGGCCCAGATCGGCAAAAATCCGCAATAGGGCCTCGTTGCAGATGGCGCCGTGCGGGGTGCTGATCCAGCGCTCATCAACCATATCGGCGGCTTCCACCTCCGCCCTTCTTGCCAGGGGATGGTTGCGGTGAACCAGCAGATCCGCGATGTCATCGCAAAGCCACTCGAGCACCACATGCTCAGGGATCACAAGCGGGACGGAGTTCCAGTCGTGGACGATGCCGAGGTCAGCTTCGCCGCCGGCTACGCGTGCCACCGCTTCACGTGGGTCCTCAGCCAGCACAGTGACGTCCAGATCGGTTCCGGAGGAAGAGAGCATGCCCAGCATCGGCCCCACCAGCCCCCGGCACGCGGTGGAGAAGGACACCACCCTTAGGCGGCCATACGGTTTGGCGGGATCGGCCAGGAGCGTGGACTGGAGTTCTTCCAGTTCGGCGAGAATGCGGCGCCCATAAGCGGCCAGGGCAAGTCCGCGCTCCGTCAGCAGCACCCCTCGGCCATGCCGCTCCAGGACCGAGAAGCCGGTCTGCTTTTCCAGCTTCTTGATCTGCTGCGATACCGCCGACGGGCTGAAGCCCATCACCTCTGATGCTGCAATGACGGAACCATGGTGCTCAATCGCTGCCAGCGCACGGAGCGCTCCGATGTCTATCATGAAGCAAACGTACATGCTATGCGGTATGAATCAACGCTGGTGCTTCATGCTCCTCTCTGTCAGGGTGGGGAGCGTGAACCTTCGCCATTCCTTGCTTGCCACCCTCGTCGCTGTCTTGTGGGGCCTAAACTTCGTGGCCATCGACTTGGGCCTCCACAGCAACGGACGCGACGTTCCGCCGTTGCTGTTCGTGGCCATGCGGTTTGTCCTGGTGGTCTTCCCCTGGATTTTCTTCGTGCGCAAGCCTGATGTTAGCTGGGCAGCAATTATCGGCGTCGGACTCTTCATGAGCGCCGGCCAGTTCGGGCTGCTGTACCTGGCCATGGCGCTGGGCATGCCGGCTGGTCTGGCCTCCCTGGTACTCCAGGCGCAGGTTCTGCTTACGGTTCTGTTGGCCGCCGTGTTCCTAGGCGAGCGGCCCAGCGGGCGTCAGTTGACCGGCGTCGTACTTGGCGTCGCCGGCCTGGCGGTAGTGGCGGTGGGCCGCAGCGCCGTTGCCCCGCTACTTCCTTTCGTCATTGTGCTGGCCGCGGCGCTTTCCTGGGCTGTGGGGAACGTGGTTGCGCGCAAAGCCAAGGCGGCGTCGGGGCTGGGGCTGGTGGTCTGGTCCGGTGCGGTGGTCCCGCTCCCGCTCGCCGGGCTTTCACTGATCATCGATGGTCCCGATGCCATCACCGCAACGATCGGAGACCTCCAACCCGCCACTGTCCTGAGCGCGCTCTACACTGCGGTTTTCGCTTCACTGGTGGGCTACGGGATCTGGAACCGGCTGCTCGCGAAATACTCGCCGTCGGCCGTGGTCCCTTTTACGCTGCTAGTGCCGGTCGTGGGGATGAGCGCCGCGTGGCTGGCCCTGCAGGAGGTGCCCTCGGCTACGGAAGTGGCTGGCGGACTGCTCTTGCTGGGAGGAGTGGCAACGGCGGTGCTCACCAGACGCGGTGGGCGGATTCAACGACAGGGCCCCGCTTTGCCGCCAGTTCTGGGCCCGGCTCCGGCCAGTGCCCTGCGGGTCGGAGACGCCGACGAACAAAACCTGCAGCGGCTGCAGCGATCAGCCAGTGGAAAACCGTCCGAGAACTGACCTCACGCAGTTCAGGGTCTGCCGCCCGCGGATCAACCGGCACTCCGACTCAGTTCCTGCATCCTTACGACGGGGAGAACCATACGGACGACATCTCCCATGCCGGCGATCAGGGAGGAAGGCCCCTACCTCCAAGCGTTCCGCATAGGCATAATGTCGCCATGTTTATTTTTGTGCTCTTGGCCATCTTGTTACTGGTGGTGTTTTGGCAATACATCTTGGCGGGGATTGGCCTGTGGGTGCTCGTGCTCATCATGCGAGCCGTGGTCAACTGGACGCTGGCCGGTCCGAAGCCGAACTACCCCCGGAAGCCCGTCCAGGCCCGGCCTGCGGCCAGACCTGTCACGACCCGGCCCGCGGCCAGGCCTGTGCGGACCCGGCCTGAGTCTAGTTCCAAGCCCAAGCCTGCCCGGGAGCTGCCCGCGCCCGAATATCTGCCCAGGTGGACTGCTAACCGCCGGCTGGACGCGGGCCGCGAGCATGCCCAGTGGCAGGCGATGTTCGACAACACAGCGCAGTAAAACAGTCCGGGCCGGCTGGGCGCCGCAAAGGGTGAGCGGCCGCGCCGGTGTCCGACGAAGAAGGGTATTCCACCTCCGGGGCGTCGGAACCATAGCCCGGCTCAGCGGCGCGTCGCGGCACCGTTTCTGACGTGTGCCTCCGGCTTGTTCGGCGTCCGGCCGTCAGGACTCCCGCCTAGGCAACCGCGCCCTGAAAGTGGGCCTCAATGATCCCCTTGATGTCGTCGTGGCAGCCGCCGCAGCCGGTGCCGGCACGGGTGGCCGCGGATACCTCGGGCACCGTCCCGCAACCTTCCGTAACAGCAGAAGCAATGGCCGTCCCGCTGACGCCGGCGCACCGGCAGACCGTCCGGGAAGGGTCCACGGAGCCCGCCCTGGCGGCCTGGTCCGGTCCGTCCAGGCGCAGCAGCAGTGACCTGTCCGCAGGGAGTTCGGCGCCGCGCTCGAACAGCTGCACCAGCTCGGCCGAGGTGCGGGGCATGCCGACGGACACGAGGCCTTCGAGGACACCGGCGCGGGTGGTCATCTTGACGTAGCGGCCGTGCTCGGGATCGGCCCACTGGGCGATCTGCAGCCTGGCCCGGCCGTTCACGGCCCCGGCGGTCAGGGCTTCCTCGTCCCACGGGTCTGCGGCAACATCCCCGGCCACGGCCATGTTCATGCCGCGGGCCTTGAGCACGATCACGGCCGGCAGTTCAGCGGGAAGGGAGGGTAGTGCCTCGGCCTCCGCGTCGGCGCCGGATGCCAACAGGGTCAGATAGTCGGCGAGCCATTCGGCCTGCCGCCAGCCCGGCCCCACCAGCCCGGACGGGCCGCGCGAGGTCCGGCACTGAACGCACTCGGGGTCCGGGCAGCGGACCTCGGCGCAGTCGCCGATCGCAAAGATGTGGGGCTCGTGGTGGGCGCGGAGCTTGTGGTCCACCAGGATCCCGGCGGCGGTGGAGAGACCGCAGCCTTCCGCCAGTTCGGTCCGCGGCCGGACGCCGCAGGAGAGCACCAGGAGCTCGCCGTCGAGCGCGGAACCGTCGTCGAGCAGCAGGGCCGAGAAGCCGCCGTCGGGCGCGTTGTGTTCCACGCCGACAGAGCGGGCGTTGCCGGCCACCCGCACGCCGCAATTCCGCAAGGAGGCCGCGAGCACGGAGCCGCCGCCGCGGTCGATGTTCCGGCCCAGGGGATGGGGGCCGTTGTGCACCACGGTCACGGTGGCGCCTTCCTCGGCCGCGGCGAGGGCCGTCTCCAGACCCAGCACACCGCCGCCCAGGACCACCACGCGCTTGCCGCCCGCCACCGCAGCGTGGAGCACGGCCGCGTCGCGGAGATCCCGCAGGGCGGTCACGCCCGGCGGCAGCACCGGCGCGGCCGGGTCCGGGTTGAGCCCGGTGAGGTTGGGGATGACAGGGCGCGAACCGGTGGCGAAGACGAGCCGGTCGTAGCCGGGGGAGGTGCCGTCGCCCAGCAAGACCCGCTGCCGGGCGCGGTCCACGCGGCGGACGCGGACGCCCAGCTGGACATCGACGCCGTCGGCCACCAGTGCCGCCGCGTCGGCGAGGGCCAGGGCGGCCGGCGTGGTGCGTCCGACGCCAAGATCAGCCACCAGCACGCGGTTGTACGCCGCCTCGGACTCTTCCCCGACCACAGTCAGGTGCGCGATGCCGCTGCGCACGGCCGGCAGCAACTCGTCGATCAGCCTCGCGGCGACGGGCCCGAAGCCCACCACCACAATCCGCTCAGTCATGAGGTCTCCTCTGCTTGAAGAACGCGGGCCGGAGCGCCGCTGCGATTGCCGGCCGCGCCCCCGGAGAGAGCGTCTCCGGAAACCGCCCGGTGGATCCACACCTTGCTGGTCTTGAACTCGGGCATCCCGGAAATGGGGTCCGTGGCGGCCTCTGTGAGCCGGTTGGCGCTCTCAAGTTCCGGGAAATGGAACGGCAGGAACACCGTCTCCGGCCGGATGTCCGCGCTCAGCTCGGCACGGCAGCTGACCACGCCGCGCTCGTTGGAAATCGAGACGTAGTCGCCGTCACTGATGCCCTGGGCGGCGGCGGCGGCGGGGTGCAGCTGCAGCCGCGCCTCCGGCTGGGCTTCGGCCAGCGCGGCCACCCGGCGGGTTTGCGCCCCGGACTGGTAGTGCTCCATGAGCCGGCCGGTGATGAGCGTCATCGGCGTCCCGGCGCAGTCCGCTCCGGCTTGCTGAGCGCCGGCGCGTTCCGCAGCGGCCACCGGGGCCGCGCCGGCAGAAGGCGCACGACGTCGGGGCGTCACCGCCGTGAACACGGCCCGGCCGCCGGCATGGGCAAAGGCATCCAGGAACAGCCGCGGCGTTCCGTCGCTTCCGGCGGGGTAGGGCCAGTAGGCGGCCTTGCCGCGGTCCAGCATGGCGTAGTCGATCCCGGAGTAGTCGGCCAGGCCGCCGGAGGACGCGAGCCGGAGTTCCTCGAACACGGTTTCCGGGTCCTCGCTGAACGTGGACGGCGAATCCAGCAGTTCGGCCAGCCGGGTCATGATCCACAGCTCGTTACGCACCCCGGGCGGGGGAGTGAGGGCCCGGCGGCGGCGCAGCACGCGGCCCTCGAGGTTGGTCAGGGTTCCTTCTTCCTCGGCCCACTGGGTGACCGGCAGGACCAGGTCCGCCTCGGCCGCGGTCTCGGAGAGGAAGAAGTCGCACACCACCAGGAAGTCCAGGCTGCGCAGGCCCGCGATCACAGCGTTGGCATCCGGGGCGGACACCGCCACGTTGGCGCCGTGCACGAAGAGGCACCGGACGCCGTCGGGCTGTCCGAGGGACTTGAGGAGTTCGACGGCGGGGAGGCCGGGGCCGGGGATGAGGGTTTCGGGCACGTCCCAGACCTTTGCCATGTGGGCGCGGGCGGCGGGATCGGTGATCTTCCGGTAGCCGGGGAGCTGGTCCGCTTTCTGCCCGTGTTCGCGGCCGCCCTGGCCGTTGCCCTGGCCGGTGAGCGTGCCGTAGCCGCTGCGTGCGGAGCCCGGCAGGCCCAGCAGGAGGGCGAGATTGATGGCGGCCGTGGCGGTGTCAGTGCCGTCGACGTGCTGTTCGACGCCCCGGCCGGTGAGGATGTAGCTGCCGCCCTTGTGAGCGCCGTCGGCCAGCCGCCGGGCGGTTTCACGGATCAGCCCCGCGGGGACGCCGGTGATCGACTGGACCCGTTCCGGCCAGAAGCTTCCGACGCTGCGGGCCACGGCCTCGTAGCCGGAGGTCCGGTCCGCGATGTACCCGGCGTCGGCGAGGCCTTCGTGGATCACGGCGTGCGAGATGCCCAGGAGCAGGGCGAGGTCGGTGCCGGGCAGTGGTTGCAGGTGCAGGCCGCCGCCGTCGGAAGTGAACGCCGCGGTGGCGGAGCGGCGGGGGTCGACGACGATCAGCCCGCCGGCGTCGCGCGCACCCTGGAGGTGCTGGACGAAGGGCGGCATGGTCTCGGCCACGTTGGAGCCGAGCATCAGGATGGTGCTGGCGGCGTCGAGGTCCGCCAGCGGGAACGGGAGCCCGCGGTCCAGGCCGAACGCGCGCATGCCGGCCGCGGCGGCCGAGGACATGCAGAACCGGCCGTTGTAATCGATCCGCGAGGTGCCAAGGGCCAGCCTGGCGAACTTGCCCAGCTGGTAGGCCTTCTCATTGGTGAGGCCGCCGCCGCCGAACACGCCGACGGCGTCCGACCCGTGCCCGGCGCGGGCCCGCTTCACGGCCGCGACGATCCGCGTCAGGGCCTCGTCCCAGCTGACCGGGCGGTGGACGCCGTCGGCGCCCCTCAGCAGCGGTTCCGTGACGCGGCCGGTGTGGTTCAGCAGTGAGGCGGAGGTCCAGCCCTTGCGGCACAGGCCGCCGCGGTTGGTGGGGAAGTCCCGTCCGGCGACTGTCAGGAGCGGCGGGGCGACGGCGGGTGCAGTTTGTTCCGTCACGGGCTCTGACCCCGGCTGGACAGCCGGGGTCAGAACCGCTGGAGACGTCAGCGTCATGGCGCACTGCAGAGCGCAGTAAGGGCAGTGCGTGTCGGCGCTTTTGGTCATGTTAGACGTGTCCCATCGCATTTCGGTTGGCGTTGCGGATGTAGAAGAACCAGCAGACGGTCAGCATCAGGACGTAGGCGCCCACGAATCCGTAGAACGCCGGGGTGTAGGAGCCACTGGCGGAGTTCGAGGCGTTGAGCACCTGCGGGATGACGAATCCGCCGTAGGCGCCGATGGCCGAGACCAGGCCCAGGGCCGAGGACGCGAGCCGCTGGGTGGTTACCGTGCTGGCACCTGACTTTGCTGCCCGGCTTGAGGTGGCGAAGATGATGGGGATCATCCGGTAGGTGGCACCGTTTCCGAAGCCGCTGGCAGTGAAGAGCAGAAGGAACAGGCCAAGGAACAGCCAGAAGTTCTTCAGCGGCAGCGTCCAGACCATGGTGAGGGTGATGACGGCCATGGCAGCGAAGGCGGAAACGGTCATCCGGGCGCCGCCCATGCGGTCCGCCATGCGTCCGCCGTAGGGGCGGGCCAGCGAGCCGACCAGCGGGCCGAGGAAAGCGAGGGACAGGGCCACGGTTCCGACGCCGATCGAGGAGAACGCCGGGAAGTAGTCCTTGATGAGCTTGGGGAACACACCGGCGAAGCCGATGAACGAGCCGAATGTGCCGATGTACAGCAGCGCCATGATCCACAGGTGCGGCTCCTTGAGCGCGGCGAGCGAGCCCGCGACATCGCCCTTGGCGCTGGTGAGGTTGTCCATGTACTTCCAGGCGCCGAACGCGGCGAGCAGGATCAGCGGGACCCACATGAGGCCGGCCACGGGCAGGTTGACGGTGCCGGCGGCCAGGAGGGTGATGGCAATCGGAACGGCCAGCTGTGCGACGGCGGCACCGAGGTTGCCGCCGGCGGCGTTCAGCCCCAACGCCCAGCCCTTTTCGCGGGCCGGGTAGAAGAAAGTGATGTTGGCCATCGAGCTGGCGAAGTTGCCGCCGCCGAAGCCCGCGAGGGCGGCCACGAACAGCATGGTGCCGAACGGGGTCTCCGGGTCGGAGACACACATGGCCAGCCCGATCGAGGGGATGAGCAGCAGCAGGGCCGAGACAATGGTCCAGTTGCGGCCGCCGAAGCGGGGGACCATGAACGTGTAGGGGATCCGCAGCGTGGCGCCCACCAGGCTGGGCATGGAGATCAGCCAGAAGATTTCCGAGGTGGTGAAGGTGAAGCCGGCCGCGGGGAGCTGTACCACCACAATCGACCAGAGCTGCCAGACCACGAAGCCCAGGAACTCGGCGAAGATGGACCAGTTCAGGTTGCGCCGGGCGATGGAGCGGCCGGCCGATTCCCACTGTTCCTTGTTTTCTGCATCCCAGTTGGCGATCCAGCGGCCGGGCCGGTGGTCGAGGGTAAGGGCGCCGGTGCGGGCGGCGCCGGCATCTGCAGTGCCGATTTCGGCGGTGCGTTCAGCAGTCACTTGGGAGACCTCCTTGGGGGGTGTTGTCCTTCCAAAGTAGGGTTGCCGCGTTTCCGGGACGGTCGCCGTTTATTAACGCGCTGTGACTTTTGCCTATCAGGGCTTTTATGACGGTGTGAGAATAGGTGTGACGACCACCACGTGAGACAACGACACGGCGTCCAAATAACGGACTATTTGTCCATTGACTGGACGTTGGGAACTATTATCGGACATATACGAATCCCTAGCCGGCGGCCCCGGGCATCGGGCTCTTGGGGAACATCCGACCGGTCTTCATGAAAGCGTTACTACATGTCATCCACTGCAACCTCCGCGGAGCATGGGTCCACCAAGCAGGTGAATTCGCGCGGCCGCGTGATTGTCGCCAGCCTGATCGGCACCACCGTCGAGTTCTACGACTTCTACGTGTACGCCACCGCTGCCGTGCTGGTCTTCCCCTCCTTGTTCTTCCCGGCGCAGAACGAGACCGCCCAGCTGCTGGCATCCTTCGCTGTATTCGGCGTGGCGTTCATCGCCCGCCCGCTCGGCTCGATCATTTTCGGCCACTTCGGCGACAAGTTCGGCCGCAAGGGAACCCTCGTGGCCTCGCTGCTGACCATGGGCATTGCCACCTTCCTGATCGGCTGCTTGCCGACGGCGAAGGTGGACGGATGGGAATTCTGGGCTCCGGCCCTCCTGGTCGTCATGCGCTTCTTCCAGGGCCTTGCCCTCGGTGGCGAGTGGAGCGGTGCGGCCCTGCTGGCCACCGAGAATGCCCCGGCCAACAAGCGCGCCATCTATGGCACCTTCCCGCAGTTGGGTGCCCCGATCGGCTTCATCATCGCCAACGTGATCTTCCTTGTCTTCAGCTACACCCTGTCGCCGCAGGCCTTCATGGAGTGGGGCTGGCGCGTGCCGTTCCTGCTCAGCGCTGTCATGGTGATCATCGGCCTCTACGTCCGGCTCAAGCTGATCGAAACCCCGGCGTTCACGAAGGTCATCGAATCCAATGAGGTCGCCAAGCTGCCTCTCGCCCGGGTCTTTAAGAGCAGCTGGCGCCACCTGATCCTGGGCACGTTCATCATGCTCGCGACTTACGTGCTCTTCTACTTGATGACCACGTTCACGCTGACCTACGGAACCCGGGCCTCCAGCCTTGATGCCGCCAAGGCCGCAGCCGAGAAGGCGGGCAAGCCGATGACCGAGGCCGCGGCCGCGGCGTTTGTCCCAGGCCTGGGCTACACGCGCAACGACTTCCTCTGGATGCTGATTGTCGGCGTCGTGTTCTTCGGCATCTTCACCCTGGTCTCCGGTCCCCTGGCCGAGAAGTTCGGCCGCCGCAAGATGCTCATCGCCGTGACGGTCGGTATCATCGCGTTCGGCCTGCTGTTCGTCCCGCTGTTCAGCGCCGGATTCGTGGGCACCATGGCGCTGCTGATCATCGGGTTCTCCCTCATGGGCCTGACGTTCGGGCCCATGGGTGCGTTGCTGCCGGAGCTGTTCCCGACGAACGTCCGGTACACCGGCTCGGCCATCAGCTACAACTTCTCCAGCATCCTGGGTGCGGCCGTGGCTCCGTTCATCGCCGTCTGGCTCTGGGAAGTGGGCAAGGGCAGCCCGGCGCTGGTCGGTGTCTACCTCGCCGCCATGGCCGTGCTGACGCTGATTGCCCTGTTTGTGAGCAAGGAAACCCGCGATCTCGACTACACCAACAACGTAGCCTGACGCTCCAGCCCAGTTGCTGACGGAAATGCCCGGCGTGTTCCTCGAACACGCCGGGCATTTCCGTGTCGGCCGGAAAGCAACCGGGCAGGAACGCGCGGCGCGGCAAGCGGGACGGCAAGCGGCAGGGGTTTAGCTCGCGTAGCGCTCCACGAAGTTCCGCAGGATTTTCATCGGCTCCGTCGCGGTGAACCGCCGGGCGTCTTCCATGAGCATTTCGGCCGATTCCGGCGGGAAGTACCCGGCGTGGCGGTAGATATCGATCCTCGTCACGAGCCCGTCGGCATCCAGCTCAGGGTGGAACTGGGTGGCGTACAGGTTGGTTTTGATCCGGAACATGTGCACGGGGCAGGCGGCCGAGCTCGCCAGGAGCACCGCGTGGGCGGGCAGGACGGTGCAGGCTTCCTTGTGGCCGGTGAACGCAATGAAGCTCTCCGGCAGTCCGCGCAGGAGGGGATCCTGCAGCCCTTCCGCCGTCAGTTTGATGGTTACGCCGCCGAGCCCTTCACCATACGTCCGGTCGATCACGGCGCCCTGGTGCAGTCCGAGCGTGCCGACGCCGTAGCAGGCGCCGAGGAACGGGAAGTCCTCGGCCACAATCCGGTCCAGCAGCACCGCGAGTTCACGCTCCACCCGGTGCTGGGCGGCGCTCTTATGCTCGGCCGGGTCGCTGGAAGTGAAGGGACTGCCGCCTACAATGACGCCCGAATAGTCGGACAGTTCCAGGTCAGGCAGCGGGGCGGCTTCCATCCGGATGCGGTGCAACTGCTCCGGCTTGAGTCCGCAGTAGCGAAGATAAGCGAGGTATTCGTCCTCGGCGGCGGTGTCTTCAGCGCGCGAGGCGAGGAGCAGGAATGGCTTCACACTCCAAGTCTCTACCGGCCGGTCACGGGGGCGCCAGAGGCGCGCCCGCGACCGGCGGCGCCATGCAGTCGCTTACTGTGCGTCGCCGTCCTCGATCATGGCGATCACGGCGCCTGCGGCTACAGTCTCGCCAGCCGCGGCGGCGAGGCCGATCACGATCCCGGCGCGGTGGGCGGTAAGCGGCTGTTCCATCTTCATCGCTTCGAGCACGACGACGAGATCGCCCTCAGCGACCGTGTCACCTTCGGCCACGGCCACCTTCACGATGGTCCCCTGCATGGGGGAGGTCAGGGCGTTGCCGCTCGCGGCCACGGCAGCGCCGCCGCCGCGGGAGCGCTTCTTGACCTTGGCCGGCTTGGAGCCGCCCGTGTTGCTGACCGAGCCCAGGGAAGCCGGCAGTACGACTTCGAGGCGCTTGCCGCCGACCTCGACGACGACGCGCTGGCGGTCGCCGGCGTCGGCCACTTCTGCCTCGGTGCCGGTGGGGGCCCAGGCGGGAATGTCATTGACGAAGGCGGTCTCGATCCAGCGCGTGTGCACCTTGAACGCACCGTCGACCGGTGCGAAATCGGGGTTGGTAACAACCGCGAGGTCGAACGGGATAACGGTGGGGATGCCTTCCACCACCATTTCCTCGAGGGCCCGCCGGGCCCGCTGCAGGGCCTGCGTGCGGGTGGCGCCGGTAACGATCAGCTTGGAGAGCATGGAGTCGAAGTTGCCGCTGATGACATCGCCCTGTTCCACTCCGGAATCGATGCGGACGCCGGGGCCGGTGGGGTTCAACAGCCGCGTGATGGTGCCCGGGGCGGGCATGAAGTTCCGGCCCGGGTCCTCGCCGGTGATGCGGAATTCGATCGAGTGGCCGCGGACTTCCGGGTCGCCGTAGCCGAGCTCCTCGCCGCGGGCCAGCCGGAACTGCTCGCGGACGAGGTCGATTCCGGTGACTTCCTCGGAGACACAGTGCTCCACCTGAAGGCGGGTGTTGACCTCGAGGAAGGAGATGGTGCCGTCCTGGCCGACGAGGAATTCGCAGGTGCCGGCGCCAAGGTAGCCGGCCTCCTTGAGGATGGCCTTGGAGGATTCGTAGAGCCGGCGGTTCTGCTCTTCGGTGAGGAAGGGGGCCGGGGCTTCTTCGACGAGCTTCTGGTTGCGGCGCTGGAGCGAGCAGTCGCGGGTGGAGACCACCACGACGTTGCCGTGGGCGTCCGCGAGGCACTGGGTCTCGACGTGCCGCGGGGCGTCCAGGAAGCGTTCGATGAAGCACTCGCCGCGGCCGAAGGCGGCGGTGGCCTCGCGCACGGCGGATTCGAAGAGTTCGGGGATTTCCTCGCGGGTGCGGGCCACCTTGATGCCGCGTCCGCCACCGCCGAAGGCCGCCTTGATGGCCACCGGCAGGCCGAACTTGTCCACGAACTCGAGGATTTCCTCGGCGGATTCGACCGGGTCGGCGGTGCCGGGGACCTGCGGGGCGCCGACTTTTTCGGCGATGTGGCGGGCTTGGACCTTGTCGCCCAGGGCCGAAATCGCTTCGGGGGAGGGCCCGATCCACGTGATGCCGGCATCGATCACCTTGGCGGCGAACTCGGCGTTCTCGGCCAGGAACCCGTATCCGGGGTGGATGCCGTCCGCGCCGGACTGGCGGGCGACGTCGATGATCTTGTCCATCACGAGGTAAGACTCCGCGGCGGTGTTGCCACCGAGTGCGTAGGCCTCGTCGGCGAGCCGGGCGTGCAGGGCGTCGCGGTCGGGGTCGGCGTAGACAGCCACCGAGGCGATGCCTTCATCGCGGGCGGCGCGGATGATGCGCACCGCAATTTCTCCGCGGTTGGCGATCAGCACCTTGGTCAGCCTGCGGGTGCCCGCGGCTGTAGATGACTGTGTTGATCCCGGCACGGTGGGTGCGGACTGCTCCGAATTTGCTGACAAGGCGTCTCCTTCTTTCCTTCAGGGAGCCTAGCGCGCTTTTGAGGGTTCCGCCGATATTACTTGCGGATTCCGCGCGTATACGGCCCTTCCTTTGTAGGGTTGCCACAAAGGGCGGCTAAATGGCTCACTCCGGTCCCACTCGGCTCTTGATCGGTCTTTACTCGGCCCGGACGTCCGCCGGATCCACGGCCCCGCCGGTCCAGAGCTCGGTGATGCCCACATTTGCCTGTCCAAGCAGCGCGCGCAGGGTGGAGATGGAGAGCCCGACGACGGTGTGGGGATCGCCGTCGACCTTGCGGATGAACGCCCCGCCGTAGCCGTCGATCGTGAAGGAGCCGGCGCACTGGAGCGGCTCGCCGGTGGCGATGTAGGTTTCGATTTCCTCGGCGCTCATCTCCATGAAGTGCACCTCGGCGGAGGATACCGAACCCAGGGTGGCGCCGGTGCCGCGTGCGGTGGGGACGCCGTCGTCCGTGCCTTCGCCGTCGGTGTCGCTGTCCGTGTCGCTGTCTGTATCGCGGCAGTCCACGAGCCAGTGGCCTGTGTGCAGGACGCCCATGTTGCCGCTCATGCGGAGCATACGTTCGCGGGCGACGTCGGCCGTGTAGGGCTTGCCGTGGGCCTCGCCGTCGAATTCGAAGACCGAGTCGCAGCCGATCACGAGTGCGCCGTCCGCCTCAGGCAGGGACGCGACGGCCTCGGCCTTGGCCCGGGCGAGCAGCAGGGCGGTGTCATGGGGATCCGTCACGCCGTAGCGGGCCTGGACGGCGTCCTCGTCCACATCCGAGACGAGGACCTCGTGCCGGATGCCGGCATGGCTGAGCAGCTTGGTGCGGGCGGGGGACTGGGAGGCAAGAATCAGGCGGGTCACTGAACAAGCCTAGTCCACCGCCTCCAGAGCAACGCGGGGTCACTTGGCGCCCATCCGGAGGGAAATATTGGGCGCTAAGTGACCCCGCGTTGGTTTGGTGGGCGGTGTGGAACGTGTGTGGGACGGGCGCCTGGCGGGGCGGAAGACTCTGTTTGCCGGCATGTGACCGTGGTTGAGTTGAACTGGCAGCGTGAAGAGAATCGAGTAGCCCATGTCCGGATGGCTGGTGGCAAGCGTTGGCCTGGTTGGTGACGGAACATATTTTGGCTGGGACGGCTTCACCATCCAGTCCGGAAATTTGATCGTGATCGTCATGATGATCATCCTGTTCGTACTGGCCCTGGTCCTTCCATTTCCGGGCGGGAAGCGGCGGAAATGACCGCCCGTGCCACACCGCGGCACGGTGGGCCGGTCGACGAGGCGGAAGCCCACACCTTAACCGGCAGGGTCCGCCGTTGGCTCCTGAGGAAGCTCCCGCCGGACAAGCTGTTGCCCGAGGACCAGCCGGTCTTTGTGGGATCCTGGGCCTACGTATTCGGCATGGGAGCCGTCGCGTCGCTGCTGTGGATCATCGTGTCCGGGATCGTGCTGGGACTGAACGGACCCCAGTGGTATCACCTATCTTCGCTGGGGAGCTTTGTCAACAGCACCCATTTGTGGAGCGTGGAGTTCTTCTTCATTTTCATGGTGGTGCACCTGTGGCTGAAATTCTGGATGGCGGCCTGGCGCGGGGGCAGGGTCCTGACCTGGATTACCGGCGTGATCTCGTTTGTCGTTTCCATCATGGCGGCCTTCACCGGGTATTTGCTTCAGACGAACTTCGATTCCCAGTGGATTGCCTTCGAAGCGAAGGACGCGCTGAACGCGGTGGGAGTAGGCGCCTGGTTCAATGTGGCCAACGTTGGTCAGCTCTTCACCTGGCACGTCACGCTGCTGCCGTTGGCCGTGGGCGCTGTGGTGGTCCTGCACGTCCTGCTGGTGCGGGTCCACGGCGTTGCACCTCCACTCGATGCCGCGGAGTCCGACGCTCAGTTGCTTCACAGTCGACCAGAAGCCACCGAACCACCGGAGGCCACTGAACCCAGGGGCGCAGTGCAATGACCCGGAAAGGCAGCAGCACATCTTGGCGGAAGACGGACGACGTTGCGGGCCGGCCTTGGACGGGCAGCGTCCGCGAATATGACCTCGTCAAGGAACTGCTCATCGGTTTTGTCGTTGTCGGCCTGCTCGTGCTCGGTGTGTCCGCCATCTTTGGGTCCCCGGATGAGGGCAGCGTCAGCCTCAAGGCGTGGGCCACGGCCGCCCCGGCGGATTTCGTTGCCACCGCTACAAAAGAACTGGCCGGCACCAGCGATACTGCCGGATACGGGCCGCCGTACAACTCGACCCCGGACGCGTCGCAGACGATTGGCCCCGTGGACCTTCAAAGTCTGTCCGGCGTCCGGCTTCCGGTTAATACCGCCAATGACTTCGTCATCACACCATTGGCGACGCTGCCGTCGCCGCCGGCAGATCTGGAACATTGGACGGCCGCCACGGATCAGCAGCGCACAGCCTGGGCATCCGCGTATTCCGATGCCCTCGCAGCTGCGCCCGATAACGACCCGGCCAAGGTAGCCCACGGTGACTATGGTCCGGTCCCGGCGCTGACCGGGGTACTGCTGGACATGGCGCGCCAGGGCAGCCTGGACGGGGTGCTGCAGAACGGCGGAAACTTCTACAACATGGACTACACGCGCAGTCTCCTGTTCTTGGGCGACGGCGGCTATTTCCCGGATCTCGCGGCCAGCCAGCACCTATCCGGAGATCAATGGGGCGTGATGAATGAAACCGGAGATACGCCCGGGCAGTCATGGTTGTGGCTCTTCTCGTTCCTCTACCAGATCGAGCCGTTCAAGTCCGCACCCAATGCCGACGCACTAGTCGTTGTGACGATGCTCGTGCTGACCGCGTTGCTGACGCTGCTGCCGTTCATCCCTGGTCTGAGGTCGCTGCCGCGGATGATCCCCCTTCATCGCCTGGTCTGGAAGGACTACTACCGCAACCGCTGAGGCCCACGGCAGGCGGTGACGCCCAGCATCCGAGAATGGATCCCGGGGTGGCGGCAGCATCGGCGTCGTTATCCAACGCGGGGTCACTTAGCGCCCATCCGGAGGGGATTAATGGGCGCTAAGTGACCCCGCGTTGGTTCAGCAGGGGGCTTTCGGGCGACTCACAGGCAGGCTGTGAGTGTCAGCGCGCGCCGACCCCCTCCGGCTCGGACTCGCTCTCGGCTGAGGTGGCCGATGCCGCGGGCCGGAGTTTGGCGCCCTCGACGTCGACGTCCGGCAGGATCCGGTCCAGCCAGCGGGGCAGCCACCACGCCTTGTCGCCGAGTAGGTACATCACGGCCGGGACGATCGTCATGCGGACCACAAGCGCGTCCACCAGGACACCGAAGGCCATCGCGAAGCCCAGCGGCCGGACCATGTTCAGGTGCGAGAAGATGAAGCCGGCAAAGACGCTGACCATGATGATTGCGGCGGCGGTGACCACGGACGCGGCGTGGCTGAAGCCGGTGCGGACCGCATGCTTGGCCGATTCCCCGTGCATGAATGACTCGCGCATGCCGGAGGTAATGAACACCTGATAGTCCATGGCCAAGCCGAACAGCACACCGATCAGGATGATCGGCAGGAAGCTCAGCACGGCGCCCGGATTTTCAACGCCGAACACGCTCCCGAGCCAGCCCCACTGGTAGACCGCCACGACGGCTCCGAAGGCGGCCGCCAGCGAGAGCAGGAATCCGCCCGTGGCCAGCAGCGGCACCACGATCGAGCGGAACACGAGCATCAGCAGGATCAGCGACAGCCCGACCACGATGCCCAGGTACGGGGGCAGCGCGTCGCCGAGCTTCGTGGAGACGTCGACGTTGCCGGCCGTCTGGCCCGTGAGGCCGATGCTGACACCGGTGGAGTCCTTGATGCGGTCCTTTTCGGCGCGCAGTTCGGAGACGACCTTGACCGTGCTGGCGCTGGCGGGGCCCTCCTTGGGAATGACCTGGAACACCGCGGTGCGGCGGTCCTCGCTCAAGGCCACCGGAACGGCGGCGGTGACGTTGGCCGTACCGCGGAGGATGTCGGCGACATCGAGCTGCTTAGCCGTGGCTTCCTCCGCGCTCAGGCCGGAGGGGAAGTCGCCCACCACCACGATCGGGCCAGTCATGCCTTCGCCAAAGCTTCGGCCGGTGACGTCGTAGGCCTTGAACGCCTGCGACTCGACGGGCTCGGACCCGCCGTCGGGCAGCGCGAGCCGCAACTGGCTGGCCGGCAGCGCCACAATCCCCAGCAGCAGGACACCGGCCAGCAGCGCCAGGATGGGGTGCCGGGTGACGAGGCCGCCCCAGCCGCGGGTGCTGCGGCGTTCGTCGCGGGCACGGTCCTCCCTCTCGTGGCCCGGGGCGGCGTTGTGCTTCTCCGCCTTGGCCCAGGCACGGCGGGAAATGAGCTTGGGACCGATCAGGGACAGCACGGCCGGTGTGAGGGTCAGGGCGACGACGACGGCGACTGCCACCGTTGCGGCGGCGGACAGGCCCATGACGGCCAGGAACGGGAGTCCCGGAATGACGAGGGCCGCGAGGGCGATGATGACCGTCAGGCCCGCGAACAGCACCGCGTTGCCGGACGTGCCGGTGGCGAGGGCCACGGATTCCTCCCCGTCCATGCCGGCCAGGAGTTGGCCGCGGTGACGGTTGACGATGAAGAGCGAGTAGTCGATGCCGACGGCGAGTCCCAGCATGAGGGCCAGCATCGGGGAGATGGAACTCATGTCGACGGCGCCGCTAAGGGCAAAGGTGCCGCCGACGCCCACTGCTACACCTATCAGGGCCATCAGCAGGGGGAGCCCGGCGGCGATGAGCGTTCCCAGCATGACGATGAGCACCAGGGCCGCGATGGCGATGCCGAGGATCTCGGAGATGCCGAACAGCTCCGAGACGTCCTCGGTGATTTCCTTGCTGGCCAGGGCGGTCACGCCGGCAGTAGAGACTTCGTGGGCGATGTCCTGGACCTGTTGGCGCACCGCGGGGGCCAGCCCGTTGATCGAGGTCTTGAACTGGACCTGTGCGATCGCTGCCGTGCCGTCCTCGGAAACGAATCGCATGCCCTGCGAGGCCTCAAGCTGGCGTTTGGCGAGGGCGAGCTTGGCCGCACCGGCGTCGAGTTCCTTGGTCCCGGCGTCGAACTTTTCCTGGCCGGCTGCGAGGGCCGCCTTCTGCTGGCTGAGCTGGGCGTCGATGGCCTCGGCGGACATGCCGGCCGCGGTCATCTGCTGCTCTGCCGCAGTCAGCTGGGACTTGCCCGCGGCCAGCTGGGTGGCCGACGCGTCCAGCCGCGCCTTGCCTGCCGACGCCTTCTGCTCGCCGGCGGCAAGGTCAGCGACGGCCTTGTCCAGCTGGGCCTGGGTGGCGAACGGGTCCACGGTGCCCTGAACCTCGGGAAGGGCTTTCAGCTTGGCCAGGGCAGCCGAGACCGCGTCCTTGCCGGCCTGGGTGAACTGGCCGTCCGTCGACTCGAACACGATGCCGGCCGAGCCGCCGGAGGACTTGGGCAGTTCCCGTTTCAGCTTGTCCGCCATCTGCTGGGTTTCAGTGCCGGGGATCTGGAAGTTGTTGGACATGGTGCCGTGGAAGGCCGCCGCTGCGCCGCCGACGGCCACCAGGACGGCGAGCCAAAGGGAAACGACGAGCCAGCGGTGGCGGTAGGAGAACTTGCCGAGACGGTAGAGCAATAGGGCCATGTCAGTGCCGATCTGGGGAAGGGGTGGCGGGGGAGTGGGAAGCGAAACCGGAGCCGAGGAGGCTCATGGAATCGATGAGGAGCTGGCGCAGGATGGACAGGGAGGCCGGACTGAGGTCGCCGCCGCACCGGGCGAACCAGACATCCATGGCGGCCTTACCGCAGGAGATGATGGAGCCCGCGAGGGCGCGGAGGTACAGTTCGTCGATCTCGACGCCGGAGACCCGGGCGAAGCGCTCACGGGCGGCGTCGATGATCTGGGCGGTGCAATGGTCCCAGGCTTCCAGTTCAGAACGGCTGAGCATGGGATTCGCCTGGCCCATGCTGTACAGCTCGGCCATGGGAGCCACTGTCATGGGATCGGCCAGTTCTACCAGGGCCGCCCGCGCGGATTCCAAGATGGGCTCGCCGGCCGGGCGGAGCCGGAACTGCTGGAGCGCCTTGTCCAGGAATCCGTGGGTGACCGAGGCAATGACCACCTCGGTGCTGGCGAAGTAGTTGAAAAACGTGCGGCGGGATATGCCGGCTGCCTCGGCGATGTCCTCCACCGTGAAGTTTCCGGGACCCCGCGCGCGGAGCAGGTCCATGGCGGCGTCCGTGATGGCCTGCCGGGTGGCCGCCTTGTTCAGTTCGCGACGGCTCAGTTCGCGGCGCGACGTCGGTGCGGCGCCTGGTGCGGCGGCGGATCCGCCGGGCATGCCAGAAGGGGCAGCTTGGGCGGCGGAAGGAGGTGGTGAGGAGGGCACGCGCTTACACTACGTGCATGTTTGCACTGTGCGCAAGTATTTCCAGGGAGTCCGGTCGGCCGGTAATCAGGGCTTGAGCTGGGACGCCGTGCCGCCGGAATTGGTCAGGTAGATCGATTGGCCGGTGGCTCCGGGCTCGTCTTTAGACAGGGGAATGGCAAAGACGGCCGTGCCGTAAGCGCAGATTTCCGTCCAATTCTGTCCGATCGCCGAAGTGTCGAAGCGCATGGCGATGATGGCGTTGGCGCCGCGCTGTTCGGCCTCGGCCACCATCCGGGCCATGACATCCTGCCGGCTGTCGTAGAGGGCCCGCGTCATTTCCAGCACTTCACCGCCGCCCAGGGAACGGAAGCCTGCCATGACCTGGGCGGTGATGTCCCGGGAGCGGACGGTCAGGCCCATGACCTCGCCAAAGACGGCGTCGATCCGGTGGCCCGGAATGTCGTTCGATGTCACGATCAGCATGCCCAGAGCCTATCCACTTTTGCCGCCCGCGCGGCGGGTGAGGCGGCACAGTAGTCCTGCCGGATTCACAGGAAAGCGAAAGCTGGGAAACAGCTATCTCTGCTGGGGCTGGTGCAGACTGGAGGTGCTCGAGGAGCAGACTTCCCCGGAAGCACGATCAGCTTCAAACGCCGTCACCATTCGGCAGATCCAGGAGACAGCAGATGTCACGCACAACCAAAATCGCGCTCGGCCTCGGGGCGGCGGCCGTGGCGCTGGGCGCCGGGCTCGGAGTCGCCGGGATGGCCTCCGCCACCACGACGCCGACTCCCACCCCGACCCCCAGCTCGAGCGCCCCCGGGAACAACCCCGCCGACGGCTACGGCATGCGCGGCGGACGCCACGGCCACGGCCACGGCGGTGCGGAGTTCGGCGCCCGCGCCAAGGAACTCGCGGCCAAGCTGGGCGTCGACGAGGCCAAGGTCACCGACGCCCTGAAGGCCTTCCGCGAAGCCAACAAGCCCGCCACCCCGCCGGCCACCCCACCTGGCGCAGGGCAGAAACCGGACCGTGCCGCGATGGAGAAGGCCCTGGCCGCCTCCCTGGCGAAATCGCTCGGCATCGATGAGGCCAAGGTGACCGCCGCCCTGGCGGATCTGCGCACCGCCGAGCAGGCCAAACACGCCGCAGCACTGAAGCCCCGGCTGGACCAGGCCGTCAAGGACGGCACCCTGACCCAGGCAGAAGCGGATGCCGTCACCAAAGCCGCCGAAAAGGGTGTGATCGGCGCCCGCTAGGCCCCCTGTGAATTTGTGCCGATGGATTCGGGCCGGCGGCTAGAGAAATCGGTTAAGCCAGAGAAGTCCCCGGGGGTTCCCGGGGACTTCTCCTGTAAACGCTGGTACCGAACGCCGGTACTAGACGCGGGTTCGGTACTTACGCCCTCGCGTCCACCAGTTCGCGCTTATCCCGTCCAGCCGCGGGAGCAGCGGCAGCGGACGGATCAACGGGCGTCGTGTCGACGTCGTCGCTGAACGGGTCCCCGTTCCGCGGCGCGTTGTACAGGGTTTCGTCCAGGATGCCCTGGCGCTTGGCCACGATCGCGGGGATCAGGGCCTGCCCGGCCACGTTGACGGCGGTGCGGCCCATGTCCAGGATCGGGTCGATGGCCAGCAGGAGGCCGACGCCGGCCAGCGGCAGTCCCAGCGTGGACAGCGTCAGCGTCAGCATGACAACGGCGCCTGTGGTGCCGGCGGTCGCGGCCGAGCCAAGGACGGACACCAGCGCGATCAGCAGGTACTGGGTGAAGTCCAGCTGGATGCCAAAGAACTGGGCCACAAAGATTGCCGCCACGGCCGGGTAGATCGCCGCGCAGCCGTCCATCTTGGTGGTCGCGCCGAGCGGCACCGCGAAGGAGGCGTAGGCGCGGGGGACGCCCAGGTTCCGCTCGGTGACGCGCTGGGTCAGCGGCAGCGTGCCGATCGAGGAGCGCGAGACGAAGGCGAGCTGCACGGCCGGCCACACGCCGGAGAAGTACTGCCTGACGGACAGCCCGTGGCTGCGGACCAGGACGGGGTAGACCACGAACAATACAAGCGCCAGGCCGATGTAGATCGCCACAGTGAACTTTCCGAGCGAGCCGATGGTGTCCCAGCCGTAGACGGCCACGGCGTTGCCGATCAGGCCCACAGTGCCCAGCGGCGCGATCCGGATGATCCACCAGAGCACCTTCTGGATGACGGCGAGGGCCGACGCGTTCAGGGCCAGGAACGGCTCGGCCGCCTTGCCCACCTTGAGCGCGGCGATGCCGACGGCGATCGCGATCACCAGGATCTGGAGGACGTTGAAGCTCACGGCGGTGGTGGCGACGCCGTCGGTGACGGTGGTGCTCGCGCCGAGGCCCAGGAAGTTCTTGGGGAACAGCCCGGTCAGGAAGGCCCACCAGTCACCGGACTTGCCGGCGTACTTGGCGTCCTGGCTGATGCCGGTGCCGGCGCCGGGCTGCAGCAGCACACCCAGGCCGATGCCGATCAGCACGGCAATCAGCGAGGTGATCGCGAACCAGAGCAACGTGTTCCACGCCAGCCGGGCGGCGTTGGAGACGGCGCGCAGGTTGGAGATGGAGCTGACGACGGCGGTAAAGATCAGGGGGACCACGGCGGTCTGCAGCAGTGAGACATAGCTCGAGCCAATGGTCTGCAGCGTAGTGCCGAGGGCGTTGGGGTTTGCCTTGGTGCTGCCGGTGTACTTGGCCAGCAGGCCAAGGCCCAGGCCGACGATCAGGGCGGCGATGATCTGGAAGCCGAACGAGCCGGCCCATTTGGGCAGCTGGAACCCGGTCTTTCCAGCGGGTGCGGGGGTGCTTGTCTGAGTGGTCACGGGAACACGCTAGGACCGCCACGAATAGCATGACCAACGGATGTTGAGAAATGTTACGCGTCAGTAGTTTTGCCGGGACGGCGAAATCCTTGGAATTCCGCCGGAAGACTGCCTGATTGTGAAGTTATTCCCCGGCAGAATGTGGCGATTGTCTCGCGGCCGCAGCCCCAGCCGCACGAGAGTGCAGTTCGCGGCAATGTCTTTGGGAAACACTGCCGCGAACTGCACCCTCGCGGGGACGGCCTAGCGGGCGCAGGTGGCCGCGACGCCGCCGCCTGCACGGTAGATCATGTCCTGGTACACCACAGAGGAGCGCACAGGGGTGTTGCTGGTGACGGTCTGGACCGTTGCGCCGCTGCGGGCGAGCTTGAAGGACGGGGTGGTGCCCGCCACTAGCGGAACCTTGAAGGACGTCAGCCCGGCCGGGGCGTCCATGGTCTTGATGTTGCTTCCCTGTGTGATGGTCAGGCGCCCCGGTGACTTCAGCACGGCCACGAGCTCCACCTCGTTCTTCGCAGCGTCACCGTTGGGGATGGACATGGGCGTGGGTTTGCCGTTGCGGCCGATCGGCGTCTTCGAATACGGAGCGTTCGTGGGGTGCGAGCGGTGGCTCCAGTACAGGGCGTCCTGCGTGATCGTGGGTTTTACTCCGCTCTTGAACCAGGAAACGTAGTAGGCGGCCATGTCCAGCACCGCATAGCCGCGTTGCTTCGAGGGCGCCACCCAGGACTCGGTGTAGTCGTTCCAGGTCATAAGCGCAATAGAATCGGCGTTGCTGCTGATCGCCGTTGCCAGCGAATCCCGCAGGGTGGAGCTGTTGGACGACTCCCAGTAGCGCCCGTCGTAGGACCGCGTATCCTCGAATGCCACCGGCTGCATATAGGTCTTGCCGCGGCGGTGGGCCTCGGCGCTTTCCTTGGCCAAAGTCGGAACGCCGCTGGCGATCCGCGTGCCCCATTGCGAATACCCGGAAACCGAGTTGTTCCAGTCTGCCTTTTGGGTTCCTCCGCCCCAGGAAATGAAGATCGGGACGAGGGTGGACTTGACGCCCGAGGAGGCGAGGCGGTTCCGGAGCCCGTCCCACCATGCAGGTGTCTTGCGCTCCGGGAAGAACGGGGCCAGCACAATGCCAGCACTGTTCCTGTAGATCGAAGCGTCGTTCTTCACTTTCATGACGTTGTTGTAGACACTGTCAGAAGTGGAGCCTGACGCCGTGTTGAAGTCCGGGCTGAGCATGATCTTGAAGCCCGGGTCAACGGCCTTGGCGGCAGCGAGCATGGCGGGCAGTTGCTGCCAGCGGATGTCGGTGGTGCTGTTGTACTCCCAGATGAACCCGTCCAGGCCCGCCCCGACTGCCTGTCGGATCTCTTTCTCGAAATCTGCCTGTCGCCACAACGTCTGGCTCACACGCTGAGGAGCCGCCGGACGATCCCGCAAGTCATAGGCGCCGTTGGCGGAGTTGTGGGTATCCATCCAGCGCGGGTAGACGTCGCGGGTCGTGTCGGCACTGTCCACTGCGAGCGGGAACGGCGGGAAGTAGTAGGCCCATGCCTTCTTCGCCGACGTGTGCCGGTTTGCGGGCGCCGGGAGGCTGAAGGGCAACGGATTGCAGGCCGCCGTCGTGGCCATTGGCGTGGCGGACGGCGTCGCAGCGTTTAAAGGTGCCGAAGTGCCAATCGCGGCGACGGCAGCGAAGACTGCCGTCGCAACCACGGACACGGCCGCCCGCTTCCGGGTCCGCATCCGCGCTTTCGTCACGTCGCTGGCCGTTGGTCTTAGGGGTGAGGCAAAATTCCTCATAGAGTGCTCCAATATGGGGTTTTGGTGTCTGCCCGGCAACCATCAGCCGCTACGGAAACCTCAGCGAGGTTCCGGCCGGCCCAGCACCCAACATTTCCACCGCGCTCCTTCGCGGAGCCGTGAAATGCTACGGCTGTAGGTTCGCGCGGGTTTCAATTTTCCAACTGCGCGCACCCGAGACCGAGATGCTGGATAGCTCTATCATGCGCTGATTCATAGGCGCCGTCCCGCGTAAGTGCCGCGACGGCGAAGCGCGCATAATGACAGACAGCAAGACCGCACCGCCGTTGCGGCGGTTCTTGCCAGAGCCGGGGCCCGCCGACGAGCACGGGCACACCGGACATTTGCGGCGCAGCCCCCAGCCGCCGACCCCGGGCTTCCAAAAGCCCTGCAAATGTGTTCCCCAGAGACTAGTCGACAATTCGGCCAAGGTCCATTTGACCTTGGCGTGCGAGCGGCCAGTTGCGGTGGCTTCGCTGTGCGGAAGCCACCGCAACTGGCCGTATGGCGCTGAAAGCGCAGGTTAGACCGTGCCCAGCAGCGCGCGTTTGAGGGTGTCGAGACCCACCGAGCCGATGTTCAGGGCCTTCGTGTGGAACGCCTTGAGGTCGAAGTCCGGCCGGGACTCCAGCTCGGCCCGGATCTGCTCCCAGAGCCGCTGGCCCACCTTGTAGGACGGTGCCTGACCCGGCCAGCCCAGATAGCGGGTGAACTCGAACTTCAGCTGTCCCTCGCTGATCGCGAGGTTCTGCTTCAGGAACTCGTAGCCCTTGTCAGGGGTCCACGTCCCGGAGCCCCAGCGCTCGGGGACCTCAAGTTCAAGGTGCACGCCGATGTCGAACACCACGCGGGCCGCACGCATGCGCTGCGCGTCCAGCATGCCCATGTGGTCGCCCGGATCGCTGAGGTAGCCCAGTTCCTGCATGAGCTTCTCGGCGTACAGCGCCCAGCCTTCACCGTGCCCGGACGTCCAGCAGACGTTCCGGCGCCACTTGTTCAGCAGCTCGCGGCGGTACGTCGCTGTCGCTACCTGAAGGTGATGGCCCGGGACCCCCTCGTGGTAGACCGTGGTGGTTTCGGCCCAGGTGGTGAAGGTGTCCTCGCCGGCCGGCACGGACCACCACATCCGGCCCGGACGGCTGAAGTCGTCCGATGGCCCCGTGTAGTAGATGCCGCCTTCATCCGTGGGCGCGATCCGGCACTCCAGCGTTTTCATGACGTCGGGGATCTCGAAGTGGACGCCGGCAAGCTCCGCGACGGCTTTGTCGGAGAGTTCCTGCATCCAGGCCTGGAGGGCGTCGGTGCCTCTGAGCTGGCGGGCGGGATCGTTGTCCAGGATCTCCTTGGCTTCCTCCACGGTGGCGCCGGGCCGGATTTCCCCGGCCACGCGCTCCTGTTCAGCGATGAGACGGTCCAGCTCCTGTACGCCCCACGCGTAGGTCTCCTCCAAGTCCACGGTGGCGCCGAGGAAGTCCCGGGAAGCCAGGGCGTAGCGGCGGCGGCCCACGGCGTCCTTGGCCGGGGCGACGGGGAGGAGCTCGGCCTCGAGGAAACCCGCCAGCCGCGAGTACGCCACCCGGGCAGCCGCCGCGCCGGCGTCGAGCTCTGACTGCAGTTCCGCCGGAAGCTGGCCCTCGGCGGTCTTGGCGCCGGCGGCGAGCTTCGCAAAGAAGCCGTCGTCCGCGGCGTGCTTGGTGGCCTGCTCGATCACGATCGACACCTGGCGGGCCGCAGCCACCTTGCCGTCCTGCATCGCCGACCGCAGCGACTCGATGTAGCCGTCGATCGCGGCAGGGACATTGTGGGCCCGGCCCGCAATGTGCTTCCACTGCCCGGCGGTGTCCGTCGGCATGAGGTCAAAGATCGCGCGGATGTCTTGGGACGGGGACGCAATGTTGTTCAGATCGGCCGTGTGCCAGCCCGATTCGTGGATTTCCAGCTGCAGGCCCAGCCGCTCATGCATGGCGTCGAGCGTGACGGCGTCGACGTCGTCAACCGGTTCCAGCCCGTCCAGCGCGGCGAGTGCCTCGCGCGCGGCGGCCGCGAATTCCTCGAGGCCGGAGGGGGAATAGTCCTGGTACTCGGTCTCGTGCCCGGGCAGGCCGAGCTCGGTGGCGAAGCTCGGGTTCAACCGGATCAGGGTGTCCGTGTAGGCGTCGGCGACGGCGTCAATAGCCGTCTGCTGGCGCGCGGGGGCAGTGTTGTCTGAGGCAATCGTTTCGGTAGTCACCCGACGAGACTAGCCCGGGAGCGGTAGTTATGAAAGAGTCACTGAACTTTTTCCGGGGCCGGTTCAGAGACGGGCCGCCGCCCCGCCGAGGGCTATCAGCTGAGGCTGCGGCGCCAGGCTTCCGGCCCGGGCCTGGGGGCCAGCCGGAGCTGCTGCCGGCGGACCCAGTGCCGGACGCCGGGGCTTTCCGGCGCGGCCTGCTGGGACTGCCCCAGGGACAGCACGACGGCGGCCAGCGCCGCCAGCTCTTCCGGCGTCGGCTCGCCCTTGGCGACCGAGAACAGGACCTCGGGCGTGGTCTCCGGCCCGGTGGCTGGCTCGAGCGCGATCACAGCGGGATGTTCCCGTGCTTCTTGGCGGGCAGGGCGGCCCGCTTGTCCCGGAGGGCGCGCAGGCCCTTGATGATCTGCACCCGGGTCTCGGACGGTGCGATGACGGCGTCCACGTAGCCGAGCTGGGCTGCCTGGTACGGGTTGAGTAGCTCTTCCTCGTACTGGCGGATCACCTCGGCGCGCTTGGCCTCGACGTCGCCGCCGTTCTCAGCCACCGCCGCGAGTTCGCGGCGGTACAGGATGTTCACGGCGCCCTGGGCGCCCATGACGCCGATCTGGGCGGTGGGCCAGGCGACGTTGAGGTCCGCGCCAAGCTTCTTGGAGCCCATCACGATGTATGCCCCGCCGTAGGCCTTGCGGGTGATCACGGTCAGCTTGGGCACAGTGGCCTCGGCGTAGGCGTAGAGCAGTTTCGCGCCGCGGCGGATGATGCCCTGGAACTCCTGGTCCTTGCCCGGCAGGAAGCCCGGGACATCCACCAGCGTGATGATGGGGATGTTGAAGGCGTCGCAGTGCCGGACGAAGCGGGCGGCCTTCTCCGATGCCGCAATGTCCAAGGTGCCGGCGAATTGCATGGGCTGGTTGGCCACGATGCCCACCGTGTGGCCCTCCACCCGGCCGTAGCCGATGATCACGTTCGGGGCGTAGAGGGACTGCATCTCCAGGAAGTGCGCGTCGTCGACGATCTGCTCGATGACCTTGCGCATGTCGTACGGCTGGTTGGCCGAGTCCGGGATCAGCGCATCCAGGGCGAGGTCGTCGTCGTCGACCTCCAGCTCCTGGGAGTGCTCCAGCACCGGGGCCTCGGCGAGGTTGTTGGAGGGCAGGAAGTCCAGCAGCTCCCGGACGAACTCGACAGCGTCGGCCTCGTCGGAGGCCAGGTACGTCGAGGTGCCGGTGTTGGCGTTGTGCTGGCGGGCGCCGCCCAGGGTCTCCATGTCCACGTCTTCGCCGGTGACGGTCTTGATGACATCCGGGCCGGTGATGAACATGTGGGAGGTCTTGTCCACCATGACCACGTAGTCCGTCAGGGCGGGGGAGTAGGCCGCGCCGCCGGCGGAGGGGCCCATGATGAGGGAGATCTGCGGGACGACGCCGGAGGCGTGGACGTTGTTGCGGAAGATGTCCGCGAACATGGCCAGGGAAGCGACGCCCTCCTGGATGCGGGCACCGCCGCCGTCGAGGATGCCGACCACGGGGCAGCCGTTGCGCAGCGCGAATTCCTGGACCTTGACGATCTTCTCGCCGTTGACCTGGCTGAGTGATCCGCCGTAGACGGAGAAGTCCTGGCTGTAGACGGCCACCGGGCGTCCGTCCACCGTGCCGTAGCCGGAGACGAGCCCGTCGCCCAGCGGCTTCTTCTTCTCCATGCCGAACGCGGTGGAGCGGTGCACGGCCAGCGCGTCGAATTCGACGAAGGAGCCGGCGTCCAGCAACAGGTCGATGCGCTCGCGGGCAGTGTTCTTCCCGCGCGCATGCTGCTTGGCAATCGCTTCCGGACCGGAGGGCTGCTCGGCACGCGCCTGGCGGTCGCGGAAATCTGCAATCTTTCCCGCAGTCGTGGTCAGATCGTGGCTCATCAAGTGTCTCCGGCTCTGTCGCTATGTTGTACGGCGCCCGTCGCGTGGGTCCTTTGGCTGGAATCCACAAAAGCAGGGCTCTGCTGGCAAGTCTAGTGACGGTATTGGCCGGTGCCGCTGTAGGGAACCTACAATTTTCCCGGCGCGAAGCTCCCGCACCGCCTTGTTACCCGCCGGTAACATCGGTCGGCTAGAGTGTGGGGCATGACTTCTAGCAATGATGCTTTGGGCCCCGCCGCAGGGCCGTACCAGGCCACCGGTTCCCTCCAGGGCCGCACTGTCCTCATCTCCGGGGGCAGCCGCGGTATCGGCCTGGCCATCGCGCTCCGCGCAGCCCGGGACGGAGCCAACATCGTCTTGATGGCCAAGACCGGCCAGCCGCACGCCAGGCTGGAGGGCACCGTCTACAGCGCCGCCGAACAGATCGAGGCCGCCGGTGGCCACGCATTCCCGTTGGTCGGCGACGTGCGCAACGAAGCCGACGTCGCCGGCGCTGTCGGCGCCGCCGTGGACCGCTTTGGCGGGATCGACGTCGTCATTAACAACGCTTCCGCGATCGACCTCTCCTCGACCGATCACGTGGACATGAAGCGCTATGACCTCATGCAGGACATCAACGTCCGCGGCACCTTCCTGTTCTCGAAGCTGGCGCTGCCGGCCCTGCGGGCATCAAAGGCCGGACACATCCTCACGCTCTCCCCGCCCTTGAACCTGGACCCCAAATGGGCCGGGATGCACCTGGCCTACACCATGGCCAAATACGGCATGAGCCTGACCACGCTGGGACTTGCCGAGGAGCTCAAGGCCGACGGCGTCAGTGTGAACTCGCTCTGGCCATGCACCTTGATCGACACCGCGGCCATCCGCAACATGCCCGGCGGCGACATGATCGTCAAAGGCGCCCGCAGCCCCGAAATCATGGCCGACGCCGCGCATGCCGTGCTGACCGGCAGCAATACCGTCCCGGCGCACGGCAACCGGAGCGGAAACTTCTACACCGATGAAGAGGTTCTCGCCGCGGCAGGGGTGACGGACTTCAGCCCGTACAGCCTCGGCGCGCCGGAGGACCAGCTGGTGCCGGACATCTTCCTCTGAACTTGCTGAGTGTTTCCCGGCCGCCCGCCCTGCGGAATTCCCCTCGTTTGCGGATCCGACGCCGAAAATTCCCGGCAAGTCCGGCCGATCCGCCGGACTTGCCGGCCAAAGGTGGGGAGTTTCGGCGGAGTCTGCGTCAACAGGCGCGGGAGCCTCGGTGCGCTTTCCTCGGTAGGATTCAAGCATGGAAGCCGTGCAGGAAACCCCGGACCGTCCGCCTCTGGACCTGAGTGTCCTCAGCGATGAGGCGTTTCTGTCCGCCAACGGAATCCCGCGCCTGACAGTGGTCGAATCCACCGGATCCACCAATGCCGATCTCCTCCGGGGTGTAACCGAGGATCCCGGCGCCTGGCCGGATCTGTCGGTACTGACCGCCGAATACCAAAGCGCCGCGCGAGGCCGGCTCGACCGCCGCTGGGAGGCGCCGGCCCGCAGCTCCGTCTCCGTCTCGCTCGTGCTCCGACCGGTCAACGCGGCAGGCCGCCCGCTGCCGACCCACAGCTTCTCCTGGCTTTCCCTCCTTGCCGCACTCGCCCTGCGGGAGGCCCTGGTGGAAACGGCTGGCCTTCCGGCGGAACTCAAATGGCCAAACGATGTCCTGGTGCGGGGCAGGAAGATCGCAGGCATTCTGGCTCAGCTCGGCCCGCTCGGCGGCGCCGGCACGCCCCCGGTCGTTCTCGGCACCGGCCTGAACGTCACCCTGACCGAGCCCGAACTTCCAGTCCCCACCGCCACGTCCGTCTTGCTGGAGAACGCCGACACCCTGGACCGGACGGAGCTCCTGAAGAGCTATCTGTCCCGCTTCGCCACCCTCTACCGGAGTTTCTGCAACGCCGACGGCGATCCCGCCGCCGGCATGGCAGGCGGCCCGTCGCTGCACAAGAGGGTGGAACACCTGCTAACGACCCTCGGTAAGCAGGTCCGTGCCCAGCTCCCCGGCGACCACGAGATTATTGGCCACGCCACGCGGCTGGACGAATACGGTTCGCTCCTGGTGGTCGACGCCGCAGGTCATGAACACGTGGTGACCGCCGGCGACGTCGTGCACCTGAGGCCTTGGAACCCGGCAGGAACCGGCGGGCAGGGCGACGGCCGCGGCGGGGCAGAAAGCGGTTATGCGTAGAGTGCTCCTGCCGGGAGAGCAAGTGATTGTGGTGACCCGGCCCCAGCCCAGGATGCTCATTGTCCCGGCGCTGACGTTCATCGTGGTTCCGGCGTTGGCCGCCTACGCGTGCGCCTGGGTTCTCAAGGGCGGCCCGGCGCGGCTCATCCCCCTCATCCCCAGGGAATGGACGCCCTGGCTGGTCGCCGTGGCCCTGGGGCTGGCGGCGTGGGTGCTGATGGGTTACTGCCTTCCGCGGGTCATTGCCTGGCACGCCACCCGCTATATCCTGACCAGCCAGCGCTTAGTTACGCGCTACGGCATGTTAAGGCGGCGGGATGAACAGGTTGCGCTCGCTGCCGTCCGTCATGTGGCCATTGAGCAATCGTTGTTGCAGCGGCTATTGCGCTCCGGGAATATATCCTTGGAGACCGGGTACCCCGTTGGAATGGTGGTCCCCGATGTCCCGGAGGTCGCGACATTCCGAAACTTCATTCTGGACGCCATCGGCGATCTCCCCCAGGGCGAGGTGTTCGGGGCCGATGACATGACCTACAACACGGGCGAAGCCGGGCCGTGGGAGACGAGAGAAGGTGGAAGAGATGAACGCTGAGAACGTCCACCAGGACATCGACCTCGCTGCCCCGGATTTGCCCCGGGAACCCGAGGACGTCGCCGGCCCGGCTGTGCCCGGCAGCGACGCCGGAACGGACTTCGACACCGAAACCGGCGCGCTCGCCGAACCCGCCGAATCCGAACTCGGAGTCGACCCCGCACCCGGATTCGATCCCGATCCCGAACCTGCGGCCCCGGAACCTGCAACCCCGGCAACGGGAACTGTGTCCGCCGAACGGCTCGCGGCCAAAGCCCTGGAAGCCCGGTTGCTGGGCGGTGAACGCAAGCTCAGGCGCCGTGAGGTTGCCGCAGGCGCCGGACTCTCACTGCTCTCTGCCCGGAAACTTTGGCGCGCCCTCGGCTTTCCCAACCTCGGGGATGAGGATGTGGCCTTCACCGAGCGCGACCAGTCCGCCCTGTCCACCATCGTGGACCTCGTCCGCGACGGCAAGCTCACCGAGGAAGCCGCCATCTCCGTCACGCGGGCCATCGGCCAGATGACCGACCGGATGGTCGTGTGGCAGATCGAGGCCCTGGTGGAGGACATGGTCCAGGAACAGGGCGTGCCGGACGCCGTCGCGCGCAAGCGGCTTGTCAAGGAACTGCCGAACCTCATTGACGCCCTCGAGGAAATGCTCGTCTATTCCTGGCGCCGGCAGCTCAATGCCGCGGTCCAGCGCCTGGCCGTCCGGGCCGAGGCCGGACTGCAGTCCAGCGAAGAGGGCCGCGAAGGCGACGAGGACGATTCGCCGCTGCCGTTGGCCCGGGCCGTTGGCTTCGCCGACCTCGTGTCCTACACCAGCCTGTCCCGCCGGATGAACGAGAAAACCCTCGCCCAGCTGGTGCAGCGCTTCGAGAACAAATGCGCTGAAATCATCTCCGTCGGCGGCGGCCGGCTGGTCAAGACCGTTGGCGACGAAGTCCTCTACATTGCCGAGACTCCGGCCGCCGGCGCCGAGATTTCCCTGGCCCTGTGCCGTGCCTTCACCGAGGACGAGATCCTGCCGCAGGCCCGGGTGGCCATGGTGTGGGGCCGTATCCTCTCCCGCCTCGGCGACATCTACGGACCCACCGTCAATCTCGCCGCCCGTCTGACGGCCCTCGCGGACCCCGGAACCGTGCTGGTGGATTCGATGACCGCGGCCGCGCTGGAACAGGATGAACGCTTTGTCCTGGTGCCCCGCCCGGCCGAAGACGTCCGCGGGTTCGGTGAAATCCACCCGGTGCAGTTGCAGCCCGGCAGCGGCCGGGGCCTGATCCTGGACTAGGCGGCAGATCAGGATAAGCCCGGCGGGAGCCCGTGGCGGGCTTCTCACTCTGCGGCGCATATGCAATAGTCGGACCGGCAGTTGCGATCCGGCTGGGTTTGTGACCGCCATGAACCCTCGCGCGCCGCGCACCACTTTATTGAGGACCGCCATGAACCCAACGCCAGACGCCCCCCTCCCGCCGTCGGACGGGGAACGGGGACCGCGCCTGCGCTGCGGGTACGGCACGGACCGGGGGCTGCGCCGCGAGGCGAACGAGGACTCCTTCATTGCCGCCGACCCCGTCTTCGCCGTGGCGGACGGCATGGGCGGCCATGAGGCGGGCGAAGTTGCCAGCGGTATCTGCGTGCGCACCCTGGCCGAGCTGCCCCAGTTCAAGACCGGCAGCCGGGACGCGACGGCGGACATCCTCCAGGAGTACCTGCTGATGGCCGACGCCGGCATCCGTCACGCCACCGGATCCCGCGCCGGGACCACCCTGTCCGGCGTCGTGGTGGTGGAACAGCTGGACGTTCCCTACTGGCTTGTGCTCAACATCGGTGATTCACGCACCTACCGGTACAGCCACGGCCAGCTCGCGCAGATCAGCGTGGACCATTCCGAGGTGCAGGAACTCCTGGACACCGGCCAGATCAGCGAGGCCGAGGCTGCTGTGTATCCGCGCAGGCACGTTGTGACGCGAGCGTTGGGCACCGGAGACGACTCCGAGGCCGACTACTGGCTGCTTCCCCTGGAGAACGGCGACAGGATCCTGGTCTGCTCCGACGGCCTCAACGGAGAACTGAGCGATGAGCAGATTGCCGGCATCCTTGCGGCCGAGGCGGATCCCCAGACGGCCGTGGACGAACTGATCCAGGCGGCGTTGCGCAGTGGCGGCCGGGACAACATCACTGCGATCGTGATCGACGCCCGGACGGCAAACGAGAATACGCTCGCCTGACCGGCCCGCGACTGGACGCTGGCCGGACGCTGGTCCCGCACTCGCCGGCCCGCGCCCCGACCTTGGACCGGACAATGTCGGTGATCTAGGGCAGGATAGGTCTGTGAGCACAGGGAACACCGCAGCAGAGACTGACAAAGCAGCCGAAGAAGCCCCCGGGCACGCCACGGATCCTCAACCTCCCGAGGGGGAGCCGGTCCCGTCCGGGGACATCCGCGAGGAGTATGAGGACCTCGTGGAACAGGTCCGCAAACACCGCTTTGCGTACTACCAGGAGGATGCCCCGACCATCTCCGACGCCGAGTTCGACGAGCTCTACCGGCGGCTGGAAACGATCGAAGCCATGCATCCGGAACTGGTGGCCAACGATTCGCCCACGCAGGAAGTCGGCGGCGAGGTCTCGGCGGCGTTTACCGCCGTCCAGCACCTGCAGCGCATGTACAGCCTGGAAGATGTCTTCTCGCTCGAGGAGCTTGAGGCCTGGATGGTGAAGGCCGAGGCAGGCGTTGCCAAGATCGGCAATGGCGGCAACCCGCCGTCGTGGCTCACCGAACTGAAGATCGACGGACTGGCCGTCAACCTGCTCTACCGCGACGGTGTGCTGGTCCGGGCCGCCACCCGCGGCGACGGCACCACCGGCGAGGACATCACGCACAACGTCCTGACCATCAAGGAAATCCCGCAGCAGCTCAGCGGCTCCGGCTTCCCGGCGGAGATGGAAGTCCGCGGCGAGGTCTTCATCCCGTCCCAGGCCTTTGCCGAATTCAACGAAGCCCTGATCGAGGCCGGCAAAGCGCCGCTGGCCAACCCGCGCAACGCCGCTGCAGGCTCGCTGCGGCAGAAGGACCCGGCCGAAACCGCCAAGCGACCCTTGCGGATGTACGTCCACGGCATTGGCGCCCGCAAGGGACTCGACATTGCCAGCCAGTCGGAGACCTACCGCAAGCTCGCCGAGTGGGGCCTGCCCACGAGCCCCTACTTCGAGGTCCTCGCCGGGCTGGCCGACGTGCTGGACTTCATCAAGCGCTACGGCGACAAGCGGCACAGCCTCACCCACGAGATCGACGGCATTGTCATCAAGGTGGACGACTTCGCCACACAGCGGGCCCTGGGCTACACCACCCGGGTGCCGCGCTGGGCCGTGGCCTACAAATACCCGCCGGAAGAGGTCCACACCAAGCTGCTCGACATCGCCGTCAATGTCGGACGCACCGGCCGGGTCACCCCGTACGGCGTGATGGAACCGGTCAAGGTTTCCGGTTCCACCGTGGAAATGGCCACCCTGCACAACCAGGAAGTGGTCATTGCCAAGGGCGTGAAGATCGGCGACATCGTGGTGTTGCGGAAGGCCGGAGACGTCATTCCGGAAATTGTGGGCCCGGTCCTGGCGCTCCGGGACGCCCAGGACCCGCCCGTCCGCGACTTCATCATGCCCACCGAATGCCCCGCCTGTGGCACGCCACTGGCACCCGGGAAGGAAGGGGACGTGGACATCCGCTGCCCCAACTCCCGGTCTTGCCCGGCGCAGCTGCGCGAACGCGTCTTCCACCTCGCCGGTCGCGGGGCCTTCGACATCGAGGCCCTCGGCTGGGAAGCCGCCATCGCACTGACCCAGCCCGCAGAGCCCACCACGCCGCCGCTGACCACGGAGGCGACACTGTTCGACCTGACTCCGGAGCAGCTCGCGGACGTCCGCGTCCGCCGCGAGAAGCGCTCCAAGGGCGTGGGCACGGGGGAATTCGAGCTGGTGCCCTACTTCTACACCAAGGCCACCACCAAGACCCCGTCCAAGCCCACGGCCACCACGGACAAGCTCTTCCGGGAACTTCAGAAGGCGAAGTCCCAGCCGCTGTGGCGGGTCCTGGTGGCCTTGTCCATCCGGCACGTCGGCCCGCGGGCCTCGCGCGCCCTCGCCACCGCGTTCGGCAGCATGGCGGGCATCCGTGGGGCCTCCGAGGAGGAGCTCGCCCACGTCGACGGCGTGGGTCCGGTGATCGCCCAGGCGCTGACGGAATGGTTTGCGGAGGACTGGCACCGCGACATCGTGGACCGCTGGGCGGACGCAGGCGTCCGGATGGCGGACGAACGCGACGAGTCCATGCCCAGGACCCTGGAAGGGCTGACCATCGTGGTGACCGGAAGCCTCGACGGCTTCAGTCGCGATGAGGCCAAGGAAGCCATCCTGATCCGCGGCGGTAAGGCGGCCGGTTCGGTCTCGAAGAACACCAGCTACGTGGTGGCAGGCGAGAACGCCGGCACCAAACTGGACAAGGCCGAACAGCTTGGCGTTCCCGTCCTGGATGAGGACGGCTTCCGGGCGCTGCTGGCGGACGGGCCGGCCGACGCCGGTGCGGAGGGCCCCGAGGACAGCGTCGCCGACGGCGTCCAGGACAGCGTCCCGGACTCTGACGACGACGGCGGGTCCCACGACGTCGCCGCTGCGGCGGCCGAATGAGCGCCCGTCCCGGCGTCCCTCCCGAGTCCGCACCAGGCATCCCGGCGTTGCTGGAACTGGCCAAGTCGGCCGCGGCGGCGGGGGCCGCCGTCCTGGCCACCCGCAGAACCGCAGCCTTGGACGTCAGCAACAAGGGCGACTCAGGAGACTGGGTGACGGCTTTTGACCTCGCCGCCGAAGCCGCCGTCCGGGACGTCATCACCGCCGCCCGGCCGTGGGACATCATCACGGGGGAGGAGGGCGGCACCGTCCTGCCGGCGCAGCCCAGCGGCTACCGCTGGTCCGTCGATCCGCTCGATGGCACCACCAATTTCATCCGCAACATTGTTTACTACGCCACCTCCGTGGCGGTGGCGGATGCCGACGGCGTCTGGCTGGCCGGCGTCGTCAACGCACCGGCGCTGGGGCGCACCTACTACGCGTCCCGCGGCGAGGGGGCCTGGCTCCAGGAGCAGGGCACACTGACCTCGCTGTTCGGACCCGTCCCGGGGCGGGCCGGGCAGATCCTGGCCACAGGCTTCAGCTACGATCCCGACGTCCGGGCGGAACAGGCCGCCGGCCTTGGCTCCCTGTTGGACGGCTTCGCCGACATGCGCCGGCTGGGCTCGGCGGCGCTGGACCTCTGCCTGGTGGCGGACGGCACGCTCGATGCCTTCGGTGAGCGCGGGCTCAACGAACACGACTTCGCCGCCGGGGCCCTGATCGCCGAGGAAGCAGGCTGCTGGGTGCGCCGGCCGCGGCTCACCAGCCCCCTGGCCGGCGGCCCCTCCGACGACGAGCGCCTTGCGGCATGGACGTGCGCCGGACCGCTGGAACTCTCCGGCAAGTTCCCCCTCTAGGTCGTTTGTGCCGGTCGGCTCCTAATCTGAGCGCCTGACTTAATTGATAGTTCTGTCACGGAAACAGCCCTACCGGTCCGGGCCCGGGCCTGGCGCCCGTACCATTGACAGGTGCCTTCGCAGATCCTCATTCGCCCCGCCGTTCCGGCCGACTACGACGCCATAGCGCGCATCACCCGGGACGCCTACCTGGCGGCGGGCTACTTTCAGAGCGCCGACCACCCGTACATGTTGCAGATCCAGAACGTCGAGCAGCGTGCGGCGGACGCGACGGTTTGGGTCGCGGAGCGGGAGGGCCTGATCCTCGGCTCGGTGACGCTGGCGGTCGAGGGGGAGCCGTACGCGGATATCGCCCAAAGCGACGAGCTCGAGTTCCGGATGCTCGTGGTGGACCCGTCCGTCCAGCGCAGCGGCGCCGGCAAGGCCATGGTCCAGGCCATCATCGACCACGCCAAGTCCCTGCCCGGAATCCGCGCCGTGGCCCTCACGACGGGTGAGACCTGGGAAAGTGCCCACGGCCTCTACCGGAAGACGGGCTTTCTCCGGGCGCCGGAGCGCGACTGGCTGGTGCCGGGCACGGACATCAAACTGCTCGTTTACCGCCAGGAGCTCTAGACAGGAGCTCTAGCCAGAATCCCCTTGCCCGGGCGGTGGCTGCAACCGCTGCCAGCGGCGAGGACGGAATTGTCGGTGACGATTTCTATACCCAGACGAGCTACATTCTGCAGAAGCTCGGCGCAGTGCTCGCCGACGCCGGCTTCGGCTTCGAGGACGTGGTGCAGTCCGAGCTGTACCTGACGGACATCAGCAAGTGGGAAGAGGCCGGCCGTGCCCACGGCGAGGTCTTCGGCGAGATCCGTCCCACGCTCTCCCTGGTCCACGTGCTGCCGTTCCTGGATCCCAAGATGCTCGTCGAGATCGAACTCGTCGCCCAGAAGAGCGCCAGCTAGGAACCAACAATGCCGGGTCACTTACGGCCCATTCCGGCGGTCCTGATGGGCCATAAGTGACCCCGCGTCGCTGTCTTAGACTCTGGCGGAACTCCCGGGCGTGGAGTATGACTGGCGCATGAAGAGGGCGCACGTCAGGGGCCCCGCCCGGGTCCCGCTCATCGGCCAGTTCCGCTCGTATGACCGCAAGTGGCTGCGGGGCGATCTGATCGCCGGCGTCACCGTCGCGGCCCTGATCGTGCCCAAGAATCTGGGATATGCCGGCATCGCGGGGATCCCGCTGCAGAATGGCCTGTATGCCGCGGCCGCCGGCGCCATCGTGTACGCAATCTTCGGCACGTGCCGGCAAATCTCGATGGGGCCGAGCTCGGGCCTCGCCGCGGTGGCTGCGAGTGCCGTGCTCGCGGCAGGCATTACCAGCGAACAAGACGTCGCCTCGTTCGTTGCCGGGATCACCCTGGCCTCCGGCATCCTGTTTCTGCTTCTCGCCGTCTTCAAGATGGGCTGGATTGCGCAGTTCCTTTCGAAGGCCGTGGTCACCGGTTTCCTATTCGGCGCGGCGATCGACGTCGTCATTGGAGAGCTCCCCAAACTCACCGGGACCGAGGTCACCGGCTCCAACCCGATCCAGGAACTGCGGTCCTGGCTCGGCACCCTGGGCGAGGCGCAGCCGACCACGGTGGTGGTGGGCGTCGTCGCGCTGGCCGTCGTCTTTGGATTAAAAGCCGTCGCGCCCGGAGTTCCCGGCGCCCTGGTCCTGGTGGTGGGCGGACTGCTGGCTGCGGCGCTGTTCGATCTCGGGGCCAAAGGGGTGGCCCTGGTGGGCGACGTGCCCAGAGGCCTGCCCTCGCTTCAAGTCCCGAACGGCCAGTTGATGTGGGACCACGTGGGCACCGTGGCCGCCGCGGCGGTGGCACTGGTCCTGATCGGCTTCTCCCAGACCGCCGGGGATGCGAGGGCTTTCGCTGCGAAGCACCGCTACCAGATCGATATCAACCAGGAATCGATTGCCCAGTCGATGGCCAACATTGCCGCCGGACTCTTCAAGGGGATGCCCGTCTCGACGAGTCTGTCGGCGAGCTCGCTGAACGACCACTCCGGGGCGAAGACCGGCCTCGCCTCCCTCACGTCGGGGGTCACCGTTCTGCTCACGCTGCTCTTCCTGGCGCCGCTGTTGTCCATCCTGCCGAAGCCTGTGCTGGCCGCGCTGATCATAGAGGCCGTAGTCATGGGCATGATGAACGTGCCTGAGATGCGGCGGCTGGCCCGGGTACAAAGGTTCGACTTCTGGATTGCGGTCGCCGCGATTATCGGCACGCTCATCTTCGGCGTGCTCGCCGGCGTCGTGATCGGGATCGGCCTCTCGCTCTTCTGGCTCGTCCGGGTGGCCACCCACCCGCAGATGCCGTCCCTCGGCCGCGAACAGGGCACCCAGGTGTTCCGCGACACCGGCGAGCACCCCGGCGACGAGATCGTTCCCGGCATTGCCGTGATCCGGTTCGACGGCGGCCTCTTCTTCGCCACCGCCGACGCCCTGGAGGACCGGCTGCGCGAGGTCATCCAGACCACGCCGGGGCTCACCGGCATTGTGCTCGACTGCGGCGGGATCAATTTCGTCGACTCCCAGGGGGCAGCAAAGATGGCGGACATCGCACGCCTCGCCCGCGAGTCGGACGTCAACCTGCGCCTGACCCGGCTCAAGCCCGCGGTTCGGGCGGTCCTGGAGCGCGACGGCGTGATCGAGCGCATCGGGGCGGAGATGATCCACGGCAACATCCACCGGGCCGTGCAGGCCGAGCAGGCGGCGCCACAGAAGCGGCCCGACGGCGCCTAGGTACAACCGCGCCTAGGAGCAACGAGGGGTCACGTATGGCCCATGCCGGCAGTCGACATGGGCCGTAGATGACCCCGCGTTGCTTGGGGTGCGTTACTAGTGACCGGTTCGGGCCGGGATCCCGTAGCGGTGCTCGGGGCGCCCGGTGGTGCCGTAGCGCAGCTGGATGTCGACGGCGCCGTCGTCCGCCAGCGCCGACAGGTACCGCTGGGCGGTGGCCCGGGACACGCCTACCCGGGCGGCGACGTCGGCAGCCGAGTACTGCTCGCCGGGAACCAGGGATTCGAGCACCGCGGCTTCCGTGGCAGAGCGGGGCCGCGCGGACGTGACGACATCGCCCGGGATCAGGGCGCGCTTGGCGCGTTCCACCGTCTCCTGGTTGACGGATCCCGGCTGCGCCAGGATCCGGCGGTAGCGGGCATAGGAGCGCAGCTGCTGCGAGAGGGCATCGGCCGTGAAGGGCTTGAGCAGGTAGCCCAGTGCCCCGCGCCGGAACGCGAGCCGGAGCGAGGCCGTGTCCGAGGCCGCGCTGAGGACCACGGTGTCCACGTCCAGTTGGTGCAGCAGGTCCAGTCCCGACGCGTCCGGGAGGTAGACGTCCAGCAGCACCAGGTCCGGGCGCAGGCTGTGGATGGCCTGCAGGGCCTGCGACGCCGATCCGGCCGGGGGCAGGGCCAGGAACCCCGCCACCGAATCCACGTAGGCGGCATGCAGCTTGGCGACGTGGAAATCATCATCGACAATCAGCACCCTGAAATCCTCAGACATCGTTGTCCTCTCCGCCGGGTTTAGTAGCAGTAGGTTCGGTGGTTCCCGGCAGGGTGGCGACGAACACGGCGCCCGGGCCGCCGGGGATGCCCGCATCGAGCAGGCGGACGTCTCCGCCGCGGCGGCGCGCGAGCTGCCGGGACAACGCCAGCCCCAGGCCCTGGCCGGCGCCAGCCCGCGCCGGCCGGTCCGAGGTCGTATAGCCTTCCGCGAAGACCGCCTCCGCCTCCGCGGCTGTCATTCCGGCGCCCAGGCCATCGCCGGAATCCGCCACCACAATGTGAAGTGTGCCGGGGCCTGCGTCGATGCCCGGTTCGTCCAGCACTTCCACTTCCACCCAGCGCTCGGCCGCAGAACCGGCGACGGCGGCGTTCACGGCGTTGTCGATCAGGTTCCCCAAGACGGTGGTGACGTCCTGCGGCTCGGTGACATGGCCGCGGACCACGGATTCCGGGCCGAGGCGCAGGCTTACGCCGCGCTCGTCCGCCTCGACGCCCTTGGCGCCCAGGAAGGCCTGCAGGTAGGGATCCTGAAGCAGCTCGGCCTGGTCCACCGGGAACGCCAGCGGCCCGGTGCCGGCCAGTTTGGCGAGGTAGTCCTGGGCCTGCTGGGGCTGGCCGATGCTCATGAAGCCGGCGATCGTGTGCAGCTGGTTGGCGAATTCGTGGCGCTGCGCCCGCAAGGCCGCGGACATGGTGCCGACGGCGTCGAGCTGGCGGGTCAGCTGCTGCAGCTCGGTCCGGTCCCGGAGCATCACCACCCAGCCCAGGTCCTCGCGACGATGCAGGGCCTTGCGGGCGCTCGCCACCAGGACCCGGCCCCCGGCCACGAGTTCCACGGCCTCACCCTCCGCCGCGTCGGCCCGGGTCAGGGCTTTCAGCTGGGCCGGCACCGGCGCAGTGGCCCAGGCGCTGCCCGCCAGGTCGGGGACGCCGAGGAGCCGCTGGGCGGCGGCGTTGAAAACACTGACCCTGCCGTCGGCCGCAACGCCGATCACGCCGTCGTCGACCCCCTGCAGCACGGCCACCTGGTCGTGCACGAGGCTGCTGATCTCCTCGGGCTCCAGCCCGAGCGTCAGCCGCTGGAGCCGCCGCCGCAGCAGGAAGGAGGCCAGCACGCCGGCCAGCAGCGCACCGGCGGCCGTGGCGGCGATGGGGATGATGTCCCGGGCCAGGCTTTGGCTGATTGTTTCGGTGGAGTACCCCACGCTTACCTCACCCACCACGGTCCCGGAGTCCGGGGCGTAGACCGGGACCTTGGCGCCGGCGGACGGGCCCAGCGTGCCCGTGTTGCGCGTGGTGACCTCCCGGCCGGCGAGGGCCTCGGAGGGGTCGGTGCTGACCTTTTCGCCCAGCCGCTCCGCGTCCGGGTGCGCCAGCCGGATACCGGTCTCGTCCGTGATGACCACGAACAGCGCGCCGGTGCGGGTGCGGGCACCCTCAGCGGCAGCCATCAACGGACCGGACAGCAACTCGGACGCCGGGGGAGCGGCGGGAAGGGCGCTGATGGACCGGACCTCTGCCCGCACTGACGGGTCCGAGGCCACCGTCCGGGCCAGGGTCAGCGCCTGGCTTTCCGCCTCGCGGCCCAGCCTGTCGTAGGTCAGCCAGGCGTGGACGGCGCTGCTGAGCAAAACCACCAGCGCCACGACGCCGAGCTGCAGCAACAGCGTCTGGGTCGAAAAGCGAAGGGCCGGCATAGCTGTGCGGCGCTTCATCGGGCTCCTGCCTGGGAGTTGGTACTGGGGTTTGTGCGGACGTGAGCAAAATGCGCAAAATGCGTCCAATAAGCAGTATGCCAATCAATTGAGCCAAAGGCCCAGTCGTGACGGGCGCCACTCTAACGTCTGTAGTGCGCATCACACCGGAGTGGTGTCATTCAACGAAGAAGGAGCCGGCCGTGCTGGTATTACTAGGATTCGCGATGATCGCGGTATTCATGGTGCTGATCATGACGAAGAAATTGACGCCCGTACTGGCGCTCATCATCGTCCCCACAATTTTCGGGCTTTTTGCCGGCGCGGGCCTCGGCATCGGGCCCATGGTCATGGACTCCATGAAGTCGATGACGTCCACTGCAGCCCTGCTCATGTTCGCCATCATCTACTTCGGCTTGATGATCGACGTCGGGCTGTTTGACCCCCTGGTCCGGTTCATCCTTCGCAAGCTCGGCAACGACCCCGCCAAGGTGGTCCTCGGCACGGCCATCCTCGCAGCGGCAGTGTCCCTCGACGGCGACGGTTCCACCACCTTCATCCTCACCACCGCGGCCATGCTGCCGGTCTACCTGCGGCTCAAGATGAGCCCCGTGGTCCTGACCTGCGTGGCGGGCCTGGCCAACGGCACCATGAACATCCTGCCGTGGGGCGGCCCCACCGCCCGTGCAGCAACCGCGCTGAAGCTCGACGTCAACGATGTCTTCGTGCCCATGGTCCCGTCCCTCATCGCAGGCCTCGTTGTGGTGCTGGTCTTCTCCTGGCTGCTCGGCCTGCAGGAACGCAACCGCCTCCGAGCCACCGCCCCCGAGATCTGGGGCACTGGTGACGCCGGGATGTCCGACGGCGGCAGCGGCGCGGGCCGCTTTGGCCTCGGCCGCAAGGGTACGGGCACCAAGGTCTCCGGGCCCAGCGGCGGAACTGCCGCCGTCGGAAGCCCCTCAACTGGCGGATCCTCCGTCGCAGTGCTCGAGCGCACTGAAACCCTCGTTGACGAACGCGACTCCGCGATGGCCGACACCGCCCTGGACCCCAACCGCAAGACCCTCCGCCCCAAGCTGTTCTGGTTCAACCTCGGCCTGACGGTCGCGGTCATGGTGACGCTCGTTGCCAACATCATTCCGCTCCCGTTCGTCTTCATGGTCGGTGCCGCCATCGCCCTGCTGGTCAACTTCCCCAACGTCAAGGACCAGGGCGCCCAGCTGATCGCCCACGCACCTTCGATCGTCGCCGTCGTCAGCATGGTCATGGCCGCCGCGGTCCTCACGGGTGTCCTCAACGGCACGGGCATGGTCAAGGCCATGTCGGAATGGCTGGTCCAGATCATCCCGTCCGACATGGGCCCGTTCATGGCCATCATCACCGGCGTCCTGAGCATCCCGATGACGTTCTTCATGAGCAACGACGCCTTCTACTTCGGTGTCCTGCCGGTCCTCAGCGAGACGGCGGCCCACTACGGCGTCAGCGCCGCCGACATGGCACGCGCCTCCATCACCGGCCAGCCCTTCCACCTGCAGAGCCCCCTGGTGCCGGCCATCCTGCTCCTGGTCTCCCTCGCCAAGGTGGAACTCGGCGATCACCACAAGAAGGTTCTCTGGCGCACGGCCGTGATCTCCCTCGTCATGCTGGCCGTAGGAGTCCTCACCGGGGCTATCGGCATCGGCTAACCACCCCCACAGCACCAAGCAACGCGGGGTCACTTACGGCCCATTCGGAACCTCCGGATGGGCCGTAAGTGACCCCGCGTTGCTTGTCGTTGTGCTTCCTCGGCGGCCGACGGTAACAGCAGTTCAACCCACGTAGACTGGGACGGAAAATAATCCGAACTTGCAGGGGAGATCCATGGCTGCGATCAACCGCGACGACGTCGCGCATCTCGCGCAACTCGCGCACATCGAGATGAGTGCTGAAGAGCTGGACAGGATGGCCGGCGAACTCGCCGTCATCGTGGATTCAGTGAAGTCCGTCAGTGAAGCTGCCGGTGATGATGTCCCGGCTACGTCCCACCCGATTCCGCTGACCAATGTGTTCCGCGAGGATGTCGTGGGCCACACGTTTACGGCCGAGCAATCCCTCTCCGGTGCCCCCGACGCGTACGAAGGCCGTTTCAAGGTCCCGGCAATCCTGGATGAGGACTAAGACCATGACTGAGAACAACGAACTGATCCGCCTCTCCGCCGCCGCGCTCGCCGAGAAGCTCGCCGCCCGCGAGATCACCGCCGTCGAGGTCACCCAGGCGTACCTGGACCGCATCGCGGCCGTGGACGGCAAGGTCCACGCGTTCCTGCACGTCAACACGGATGAGGCGCTCGCCGTCGCCGCCGAAGTGGACGCGATCCGCGCCGCCGGCGGTGCCGCCGCCGAAGAGCTCCACGTCTTCGCAGGTGTGCCGATCGCCGTCAAGGACCTCATTGTCACCATCGGCCAGCCCACCACGGCCGGCTCGAAGATCCTCGAAGGCTGGAACAGCCCCTATGACGCCACCGTCGTCGAGCGCCTGCGCGCCGCGAAGATGCCGATCCTGGGCAAGACCAACCTGGACGAATTCGCGATGGGCTCCTCCACCGAACACTCCGCCTACGGCCCTACCCACAACCCGTGGGACCTGGATCGCATCCCGGGCGGTTCCGGCGGTGGCTCCGCTGCCGCCGTCGCGGCCTTCGAAGCTCCGCTGGCCCTCGGCACGGACACCGGTGGCTCCATCCGCCAGCCCGGCGCCGTCACCGGCACGGTCGGCGTCAAGCCCACCTACGGCGGTGTCTCCCGCTACGGCGCCATCGCCATGGCCTCCTCGCTGGACCAGATCGGCCCGGTCTCCCGCACCGTGCTGGACTCGGCCCTGCTGCACCAGGTGATCGGCGGCCACGATCCGCGCGATTCCACCTCGCTCCCGGATCCGCTGGAGGACCTCGTCGCCGCCGCCCGGACCGGCAACGTCGAGGGCATGAAGATCGGCATCATCAAGGAGCTCCACGGCGAGGGCTACCAGGCCGGCGTCGAGAACCGCTTCAACGAATCCCTTGAGCTGCTCAAGGGCGCGGGCGCCGAGATCGTCGAGGTCTCCTGCCCCAACTTCAAGTACGCCTTGGGCGCCTATTACCTGATCATGCCCTCCGAGGCGTCCTCCAACCTGGCCAAGTTCGACGGCGTCCGGTACGGCCTGCGGGTCCTGCCCGCACAGGGACCGATGACGATCGAACGGGTCATGGGCGCCACCCGCGCCGCCGGCTTTGGCGATGAGGTCAAGCGCCGCATCATCCTGGGCACCTACGCCTTGAGCGCCGGCTACTACGATGCCTACTACGGCTCGGCCCAGAAGGTGCGCACCCTGATCCAGCGCGACTTCGACGCCGCGTTCGCCAAGGCCGACGTGCTGATCTCCCCGACGGCCCCCACCACGGCCTTCAAGCTTGGCGAGAAGCTCAACGACCCGCTGGCGATGTACCTCAACGACGTCGCCACCATCCCCGCCAACATGGCAGGCGTCCCCGGGCTCTCCCTGCCCGGCGGCCTGGCCGATGAGGACGGGCTGCCGGTGGGCATCCAGCTGCTGGCCCCGGCCCGCCAGGACGCCCGGCTGTACCGCGTCGGCGCGGTCCTGGAATCCCTGCTCGAGGCACAGTGGGGCGGACCGCTGCTGGACCGTGCCCCTTCATTGACGGCTCCTTCCCTTACTGATTCTTCACCGGCTGCTTCACCGGCTGGCGCCGCTTCGAGCCACGGAGGTTCACACTAATGACTGACGCAACCCTCAGCTTCGAAGAAGCAATGGAGAAGTACGATCCCGTCCTGGGCTTCGAGGTCCATGTGGAGCTCAACACCAAGACCAAGATGTTCTCATCGGCGCCGAACGTCTTCGGCGACGAGCCGAACACCAATGTCAACGAGGTGGACCTCGGCATGCCCGGCGTGCTGCCGGTGGTGAACAAGACCGCGATCGAGTCCTCGATCAAGATCGGCCTGGCGCTGAACTGCAAGATCGCCGAGAGGTGCCGCTTCGCCCGGAAGAACTACTTCTACCCGGACACACCGAAGAACTTCCAGACCTCCCAGTACGACGAGCCCATCGCGTACGACGGCTACCTGGACATCGAGCTCTCCGACGGCACCATGTTCCGCGTCGAGATCGAACGCGCGCACATGGAGGAGGACGCCGGCAAGCTGACCCACATGGGCGGCGCCACCGGCCGCATCCAGGGCGCTGACTACTCCCTGGTGGACTACAACCGCTCCGGCGTGCCGCTGGTCGAGATCGTCACCAAGCCGATCGAGGGCGCCGGCAGCCGCGCCCCCGAACTCGCCAAGGCCTACGTGGCCGCCGTCCGCGAAATCGTCAAGAACCTCGGGGTCTCCGACGCCAAGATGGAACGTGGCAACGTCCGCTGCGACGCCAACGTCTCGCTGCGCCCGCACGGCCGCGAACGCTTCGGCATCCGCTCGGAAACGAAGAACGTCAACTCGCTGCGCGCCGTCGAACACGCCGTCCGCTACGAGATCCAGCGGCACGCCGCCGTGCTGGACTCCGGCGAGCCGGTCACCCAGGAAACCCGGCACTGGCACGAGGACACACGGACCACGACGTCGGGCCGGGCCAAGTCCGACGCCGACGACTACCGCTACTTCCCCGAACCGGACCTGGTCCCGATTACCGCGTCCCGCGAATGGGTCGAGGAACTCCGGGCCACCCTGCCCGAGCCGCCGGCCGCCCGCCGCAAGCGGCTGCAGGCCGACTGGGGCTACTCGGACCTGGAGTTCCGCGACGTCGTCAACGCCGGCGTCATGGACGAGATCGAGGAAACCATCGCCGCCGGCGCCACCGCCACCGTGGCCCGCAAATGGTGGATGGGCGAGATCGTCGGACGCGCCAAGAACGCCGACGTCGATCCCGGCCAGCTCGGCGTCGCACCGGCCACCATCGTGGAACTGAACAAGATGGTGGAGGACGGCAAGATCAACAACAAGATGGCCTCCGAGGTCCTGGACGGCGTGCTCGCCGGCGAAGGCACCCCGGCGGAAATCGTCGAGAAGCGCGGCCTCGCCGTGGTCTCCGACGACGCCCCCCTCCTGGAAGCGATCGACGCGGCCCTCGCCGCGCAGCCCGACGTCGCGGACAAGATCCGCGCCGGCAAGCTCCAGGCGATCGGTGCGATCGTCGGCGGCGTCATGAAGGCCACCCGCGGGCAGGCCGACGCCGGCCGTGTCAAGGAGCTGATCCTGCAGCGCCTCGGCGTCGAGGGCTAGCCCCTAACCGCCCACTAAATCGGTCATGATGGTCTGCAGTGCTTCGCAGACCATCATGACCGATGTGCGTTTAAGGTTCTCCGGCCGGGCCAGGAGGTCGATCCGGCGCCGGGTGCTGATGCCTTCCAGCGGCCGCAGCACAATGTCCGGGTTCAACACAGGCCGCGCGGTGTGCCGCGGCAGCAGGCCGATCACGCCGCCGGCCGCCACGAGGGCCGCCACGGTGGAGTAGTCGTTGATGCGGTGCACAATGTTCAGCTCACGGCTGGAGACCGCCGCGACGGCGGAGAGCACGTCCGCGGGGGAGTAGCCGGCGCGGCTGGTCACCCACGGCTCGCCCACGACGTCGTCGGCCGTCACCGCCCGCTGGCCGGCCAGCCGATGCCCGGCCGGCAGGGCCACGTCCAGCGGCTCGTGCGCCAGCGGGATTACCGCGACGCGTTCCTCGGGCCAGCGCGGGCTGTGATCCATCCGGTGCGCCAGGACCAAGTCGTAGCGCGCCGTCAGGGCCGGGAAATCCTGCTGGGCGACGTCCTCGTCGGACAGCAGGATCCGGGGTTGCCCGGGGCCGTCCAGGAGCCGGGCCAGCGGCGCGAACAGCGCCTGCCCGGCACTGTGGAACCCGCTGAGCGTCACCGGCGCCACCGGTGAGCCGTGGTACGCGCCGATCGCCATCTTCGCATCCGCCATCGCGCTGACCACCGCGGCTCCGGCGTCGGCCAGGACCTGGCCGGCCTCCGTGAGCACCAGGTTCCGGCCCTCCTTGCGGGTCAGCGGCACCTCAACGGTTTTCTGCAGCGCGGCCAGTTGCTGGGACACAGCCGACGGCGTCACGAGAAGGGTTTCGGCGACGGCCTTGACGCTGCCCAGGGCCCCGAGTTCGCGCAGCATCTCCAGCTGGTGGATTTCCATCCAGCCATTCTATGCAATAGCAGTTCCTAATTCGTCGATTGAGAAAAATTCGGTTGTGCTAATGCTTTCCGATGGGTCTAATGGGGTGAGTTGTCCCACAACCCCGTCCCCGCGCGGCGGCACAAAACGCGCGGAGCGAATCTCAGAGTTAGGAAGACCCATGAAGGCTCTCTACAAGGCCGGCGCCCACGCAGGGTTCGAGCTCGTTGACCGTCCCGAGCCGAAAACCGGCCCTGGCGACGTCAAGATCCGGGTCATGACCACCGGCATCTGCGGCACCGACCTGCACATCCAGGCCTGGGACGCCTGGGCGCAGGGCATCATCAACGCACCCCTGATCGCCGGCCACGAGTTCTACGGTGAGGTCGTGGAGACCGGTGAGGACGTCCTGGACGTCAAGGTGGGGGACCGGGTCTCCGGCGAAGGGCACATCGTCTGCGGCATCTGCCGCAACTGCCGCGCCGGCCGCCGCCAGATGTGCATCAACACGGTCAGCGTCGGCGTCCAGCGCGACGGCGCCTTCGCCGAGTACGTGGTGATCCCCGAAACCAACGTCTGGGTCCACCAGGACCCCTCCGTCACGCCGGAACTCGGCGCCATCTTCGATCCCTTCGGCAACGCCGTGCACACGGCCCTGAGCTTTCCGCTGGTTGGTGAGGACGTCCTGATCACCGGTGCCGGACCCATCGGGCTGATGGCAATCGCCGTCGCCCGGCACGCCGGCGCGCGGAAGATCGCGATCACCGACGTCTCCGCTCCCCGGCTGGAACTGGCCCACAGGCTCGGCGTCGACCTCGCCATCGACGTCTCGAAGATGCGGGTCAAGGACGCCCAGCGCGAGCTCGGCATGCGCGAAGGCTTCGACATCGGCATGGAAATGTCGGGACACCCCACGGCACTGCCTGAGATGATCGACAACATGAACCACGGCGGCCGGATCGCAATGCTGGGACTGCCCAGCCAGTCCATCGACATCAACTGGGGCAAGGTGGTCACGCACATGCTGACCATGAAGGGCATCTACGGCCGCGAAATGTTTGAGACCTGGTACGCGATGAGCGCCATGCTCTCCTCCAGCCCGGTCCTGCACGCGAACATCTCGGCCGTCGTCACGGACACGCTGCCGGCCACCGACTGGGAAAAGGGATTCGAGGTGGCCCGCGCCGGCGTGGGCGGCAAGGTGGTCCTCGACTGGACCGTTTTCTAGGCCAGCCGCTTTTCAGGCCCGTTCCGCACCGCCCTTTCCACACCGCATTCTTTGCCCCCGCATCCAACCAGCTGAGGAGCCAACCCATGTATTCAGCCATCAAGGACCAGCTGCAGCACGAACTCGATGAGATCCGCAGCGCCGGACTGTTCAAGACCGAGCGGCACATCGACTCGCCCCAGGCCAACCGCATCAAGGCCGGACAGATCGGCGAGTCCGGCGCCGACGTGCTGAACTTCTGCGCGAACAACTACCTGGGCCTCGCCGACCACCCGGACATCATCGCCGCGGCGAAGACCGCGATGGACGAGCGAGGCTTCGGGATGGCCAGCGTGCGCTTCATCTGCGGCACCCAGGACCTGCACCTGGCCCTCGAGCAGCGCGTCTCGGCGTTCCTCGGCACCGAGGACACCATCCTGTTCTCCAGCTGTTTCGACGCCAACGGCGGCGTGTTCGAGTCCCTCTTCGGCCCGGAAGACGCCGTCATCTCCGACGCCCTGAACCACGCCTCCATCATTGACGGCATCCGGCTCTGCAAGGCCCAGCGATTCCGCTACGCCAACCAGGACATGGCTGACCTCGAGGCAAAGCTGATCGCGGCCACCACTCAGGAGAACCCGGCCCGCCGCAAGATCATCGTCACGGACGGTGTCTTCTCGATGGACGGCTTCCTGGCGCCGCTCGAAGCGATCTGCGACCTCGCCGAAAAGTACGACGCCCTGGTCATGGTGGACGACTCCCACGCGGTGGGCTTCATGGGCGCCACCGGTGCCGGCACGCCTGAACACGCCGGCGTCTCGGACCGCGTGGACATCTACACCGGCACGTTCGGCAAGGCCCTCGGCGGCGCGTCTGGCGGCTACGTCTCGGGCCGCGGCGAGGTCGTGGCGATGCTTCGCCAGAAAGCCCGCCCGTACCTGTTCTCCAACTCGCTGGCCCCGGCAATCGTCGCGGCCACGCTCACGGCCCTGGACCTTGTAGAGAACTCCGGCGAACTTCGCGGCAAGCTCTTCGCGAACGCTGAGCTCTTCCGGAGCCGCATGAGCGAGGAAGGCTTCGACCTGCTCCCCGGCGAGCACGCAATTGTCCCGGTGATGTTCGGCGACGCCGTCGTGGCGGCCAAGGTGGCCGACGCCATGCTCCACAACGGCGTGTTCGTCACGGCGTTCAGCTACCCGGTGGTGCCCAAGGGCGCCGCCCGGATCCGCGTGCAGCTCTCCGCGGCGCACAGCTCCGACGACGTCGAGGCCTGCGTCCAGGCATTCGTGCGCAGCCGCGCGGCGGTGGCCGCAGCCTAGGGCGGATCCCTGAGGCCGGGCCCCTGTTCATGTACGGGGTCCGGCATCGCCTTGCTCGTTCATCCAAGCTTCCTCCGCTTGCTTGTCCGCGGGACATGTCCAGCTCCGGCAGCGAGGACTGGACATAATGCCACTATGTCCAACGGCCACGACCACCGAAGGGCATGTCCCGGGCCGGCACACGGCAACGAGGGACATGTCCAGTCGCGCGGACCAGGGAAGGGCATGTCCCGGGCCGACCCGTGGCAACGAGAGACATGCCCAGCGGTGCGGAGTCGGAAGGGACATGTCCATCTGCGTCCTCCAGCAGAGGCGGCCACTCTGCTCGGGCAAATTCTTTTTGCGGCCTAGCCCCTTCATTAGGGCTCAAATTCCCATATGACATGAATTTACCCGGGCTTTTTCGGGGGTGCGGCGGCTCCTGAGACCGTGCCCGAGCCGTTGTTCAGCTGGAGCAGTTGCAGCGGCATCACAGCCTGCAGCAGGGCTTGCGGTCCGGCGGGCTGCACCTGACAGGGCTGTTCTATGACATTGCCACGGCCCAAGTGCTGCAGGTGACCACCTCCGGCATCAGCCACCTGGACCCGGTGCCGCGGACCATTGAAAACACTGACAACGCAGACAAACCCGACAGCACAGCCGCCGCCGCTGGCCGAGGCGCAGGTCCCGGCGCGGTCTGACGCGGCGATCTGCAAGGATGGGACCATGTCAGCTCATTACGATGTCGTAATTGTCGGCGGCGGTATCGCCGGCCTGTCCCTTGCCTCCACCCTGGCCGGGCAATGCAGCGTGGCCCTGATTGAGGCCGAGCAGAACCTGGCGTACCACACCTCGGCCCGCTCGGCCGGGCAACTGATTCCCAGCTACGGCCCGCCCGTGGTCCAGGAACTCACCCTCCGGACGCTGGAAGTCATCGCCGCCCAGGACGCCGACCGTCCGGAACCGGTGCTCACACCGCGCAGCTTCATGCTGATCGGGGACGACGCCACCGTCCGGGCGGAGGCCAGCGGCCACATGCACCGGATCACCCACGCCGAGGCACTGGATTTGTGCCCGGCCCTTGTCCCGGACGCATTCAGCGCCGCCGGCCTGGACACCGGATCCTTCGCCTGCAACGCCCCGGTGCTGCTCGAGGACCACCGGCGCCGCGCCGAGGCCGGAGGGGTGGACATCATCACCGGCGCCAGGGTCCATTCGGCCCAGCGCCTCGGCACCGGCTGGGAACTGGGCGCCGGGCAGGAAGGCTTCCAGTCTGCCGTCGTGGTCAACGCCGCCGGCGCCTGGGCGGACGAGCTCGCAGTCCTCAGCGGCGTCGAGAAGCTCGGCCTCCAGCCGTACCGGCGCACCGCGGCGATCGTCGACGTCGAGAATCCGCTCCCGGAGGCCTCCCCGTTCGTGGCCGCGGCCGATGACAGCTTCTACTTCCGGCCCAAGAACGGCCAGGTCCTGATCTCGCCCGCGGAGCACGTGCCCAGCGGCCCCGAGGACGCCCGGCCCTATCCCGGTGACATCCAACGGCTCGTGGCCCGGCTCAACGCGATCACGACGCTCGGGATCCGGAACGTTAACACGGCCTGGACGGGACTGCGGACGGAGGCGGCCGACGGCGTCCCGGTGGCGGGGTTCGACGCCGAGGCCACCGGATTCTTCTGGCTCGCCGGCCAGGGCGGGTACGGTTTCCAGACCTCATCCGCGATTGCGGAGCTGGCCGCCGGCCTGATCCTGGCAGGTCAGGGACCCGCCGCCACGGCCGCGGCCCAGTCCCCGGGTGTGTCCCCGCCCACCGGGGCCAGTCCGGCATCCCGGACACTGGAGGCGCTGGCCGCCACCCGCTGGTCCATCCGGCGCTAAAGAATGGTTCTATGAGCACCCTGATCACCAACATCGCCGAACTGATGACCCAGGACGCGGAACACCGCGTCCTCCGCGACGCGGCGGTGGTGATCGAGGGGGAGCGGATTTCCTGGCTCGGCGCCGCAGCCGATGCGCCGGCGGCCGACGAGGCCGTCGACGCCGGTGGCCGGGCGCTCCTGCCGGGCTGGGTCGATTCGCACACTCACCTGATCTTCGCGGGGGACCGCACCGCCGAGTTCGAGGCCCGGATGGCCGGACAGAGCTACAGCGCCGGCGGGATCGCCGTCACCACCGGCGCCACCCGGACCACGAGCGACTTCGACCTCACCCGGCTGGCGATGGGCCGCGTCGCGGAGGCCGTGTCACAGGGCACCACCTACCTCGAGACCAAAACCGGCTACGGGCTGGACCTCGAAAACGAGGCCCGCAGCGCCCGCATCGCTTCAACCGTGGCGGACGAGGTGACCTACCTGGGCGCGCACCTCGTGCCCGCCGGGATGGACGCGGAGGAATACACCGAGCTGGTCTGCGGGCCGATGCTGACCGCGGTCCGGCCCTACGTCCGCTGGGCCGACGTCTTTTGCGAGCAGGGCGCCTTCAACGAGGACCAGTCCCGCCGGGTGCTCCTGGCCTGCAAGGCCGCAGGGCTGGGGCTGCGCGTGCACGGCAACCAGCTGGGCGAGGGCCCCGGTGTCCGGCTGGCGGTGGAAGTCGGCGCCGCGAGCGTGGACCACGTGAACTACCTTTCGGCCGCGGATGTCAATGCCCTGGCCGGCAGCTGGTCCGGCTGGGACGCCGCCGGCGGCAGCGGCACGCGGGGCACCGTTGCAACGTGCCTTCCGGCCTGCGATCTGTCCACCCGGCAGCCGCTGGCCCCCGGCCGGGAACTGCTCGACGCCGGCGTGCAGCTGGCGCTGGCGTCCAACTGCAACCCCGGCACGTCCTACACCAGCTCCATGGCCTTCTGCGTGACCACCGCCGTGCTGCAGATGCGGCTGAGCGTCCATGAGGCCGTGCGCGCCGCGACCTACGGCGGCGCGCTGGCCCTGGGGCGGGAGTCCGGGAACGACGTCGACGGCGAACGGGCGGTGGGCTCGATCGCCGTCGGACACCGCGCGGACCTGCACCTGCTCAACGCGCCGTCGGCCACGCACCTGGCCTACCGGCCCGGCATCCCCCTGACGCACGCAGTGTGGCGGGCCGGCGTAGCGCAGCCCGTCCCGGTAGCCGGACCGTCCGTTAGCCAGCCCATCCGTTAGCACTGGCTAGAAAATCATGGGCGGAGCGTCGAGGACGGTCTCGTCCACGCGCCTCTTCTCCCACTGGGTGAAGGGTTTGTCGAGCTCGTACTTGTCCCGCGCCGTGCGCAGCAAGGTGCGGACCTCGGCGTTCTCCGGGTTGTTCAAGGACTCGAAATATTCCACCGACCAGTGAAACCAGCGCATGCAGAACAGGCGCATGGTCAGCCCGTGCGTCACGAACAGCGCGTTCGGGGCGTAGCTGGGCTTGGACCAGTGCCGGTGCAGGGTTTCCATGAAGGAGGAAATCCTGTCGTAGACATCGGAACCGGACTCGCCCTCGCGGAAGCGGTAGAAGAAGTGCCCGTAGGCGTTGCGGAGCTCCTTCTGGTCTTCAATGTCGCCGGCGATCTGAAAGTTGGCCCAGTCCTGTTCGCGCAGCCGCGGTTCCTCGATCACGCGCTCCACCAGAGGGCCAAGGTTGAGCGCCTCGAAGGTCTGGTAGGCGCGCAGGTAAGGGGAGACATAGACGCACACCGGGCGGCCGTCCAGCTGGCGGCGGACCTCTTCCCCGGCCGCGGTGGCCTGCTCAAGGCCCAGCGCCGTCAACGGGATCCGGTAGTCCGGAACACGGTTGTAGATCGAGGTATCGGCATTGGCAGCAGACTGGCCGTGCCGGATCATGATGATTTTCCGGGGCGCACTCATAATCCCCAAGCATAGGGCGCCCAACAGCCGGGGGTGCCGGCGCGGGCGGCACTACGCGGGCACCAGCAAACTTTCGGCAACTGCAGGCAAGATAGAACCATGTTGGTTCCCTCCCGCCGTCGGCTGCGGTTCGAAATGTTGATTGTCCTGGGCTTGTCGCTGGGGCAGTCCGCGGTCTACTCCCTGGTGCAGCTGCTGGACAAGATGACCACGGCGCCGCTGGCGCAGGGGACGTCCACGCTCAACCGGTCACAGAGCCCGCGCGAATACTTTGACCTCACTTACCAGATGCTGGACATCATCTTCGCCCTCGTCCCGGTGGCCCTGGTGATTTACTTCCTGACCGAACACTGGCCGGCCGGAGAGCGCGGAACCTCGGCATTCCGAAAGATCGGCTTCGACTTTGCCCGGCCCGGCAAGGACCTCCTGCAGGGGCTGGGGCTTGCCGCGCTGATCGGCATTCCGTCCCTGGGGCTCTACGCTGCCGGCAGGGCGCTGGGGATCACGACGTCGATCATTCCCAGCGCGCTTGCCCCGTACTGGTGGACCGTGCCGGTGCTGGTCCTGTCCGCGATCCGGCACGGGATCGTGGAGGAAGTGATTGTGGTGGGCTACCTGCTGGACCGGCTGGGGAAACTGGGCTGGAGCGTGCCGGCAGCCATCGCCGCCAGCGCCCTGCTCCGCGGCAGCTACCACCTCTACCAGGGGTTCGGGCCGTTCATCGGCAACGCGATAATGGGCGTCGTCTTCGCGCTGTTCTACATACGGTCCAAGCGGGTGATGCCGCTGGTGATCGCCCACGCCATTCTGGACACCGTGGCGTTCGTGGGGTTCAGCCTGTTCGGCAAGGCCGTGGGCCTGGGCTGAGCGGCTCACAATGCAACGCGGGGTCAGATACGGCCCATCCGGAGCCCCAGGATGGGCCGGAAGTGACCCCGCGTTGCGTTTAGGGGCCGGCGACATTACCGGCCTAAATGATCCGGGCCCTTAAATGATCTCGGCCGCCGTCTCCTGGGTGACATCGTTGGCACTTAAGAGATGGCGGCCGAAGCGTGGGGCAGGTGGGGCGTTAGATCGTGACCGCTCCGGAGGAGGTCTCGAAGGTGACGGAGAGGATGCCGGGAGTGCCGTGCGGCGCGATCCAGTTCACGGCGACGTCCTCCAGCGGCTTTTCCACCGGTTCGCCCAGCCACTCGGTCACGCGCGCTGCCGAACCGGCAATGGTCAATGCGGACATCTTGACTTCGCTCGCGTAGGCGTTGGACGGGTGGAGTTCCGGGTCGCCCTCCCACTTGAGCATGTAGGGCACCTGGGGGTCGGCGATGAGCCCCAGGATGCCGATCTGCTTCCAGACCAGTTCGCGGCCGTCCGGAAACTTCCGGTTGCCGTTCACGGCCGCTCGGCCGAGCCGCTCCTCGAACGGGGCCAGATCGTCAACCTCGACGCACCAGCCCATCCAGCCGCCGCCCGCTTCGGAGCGTGCCCGGACTGCCTGGCCGAACGGGGCCTTGTCGGAGGCCGGGTGGTTCAGGACCTCCACGACCTCCAGGTACTTGTGTCCCGCGAGCGGGATAATCATGTTGCGTGTCCCGAAACGGGGGTGCACTCCGCCCTTCACGGCTTCAACGCCGAGGGCAGACGCGATACGTTCAGTGGTGGCTGCCAAGCCATCGTGTTCACAGGCGTAAGAGACGTGATCCATGCGCATGCCATCATCTTGGCACTTTGTGATGGACCTCTCAGCTTAGGTTCCCCTAACCGCCATGGGATGTCCCGGGGAAGCCGACGCGGTGTCACGGGGGCGCTGACGCGCAGGCGTCTTCATCTTCGTCACAAAGCTATCCAGGGCTGCGCCGCGCTTCCTACACTGATGCAAGGTCATGAGTGCCAGCGCACAGCCCCGGCTTGCTGGCCGGCAACCCTCGTATCGCGGTGGGGTGCCCCGGGTGAAGACCTGGCCGTCCGGCGCCCGCCGGAGGGCAAGCGCGGCGCCTGCGCCGGTCCGGGCCGGTAGCCCTGGCCGGTGCTGTGCCCAGTCCCTTGAGGAGCATCAATGTCCAACGCCTGGTCCTTCGAAACCCGCCAGATCCACGCCGGCCAGGAGCCGGACAGCGCCACCGGCGCGCGTTCCCTGCCGATCTACCAGACGACGTCGTTCGTGTTCCCGAGCGCCGAAAGCGCCGCGAACCGCTTCGCGCTGGCCGAACTCGCCCCCATCTACACCCGGATCGGCAACCCCACCCAGGACGCCGTGGAACAGCGCGTGGCCAGCCTGGAAGGCGGCCTCGCGGCCCTGCTGCTCAGCTCCGGCCAGGCGGCGGAGACCTTCGCGATCCTCAACATCGCCGAGGCCGGGGACCACGTGGTGGCCAGCCCCAGCCTGTACGGCGGGACCTATAACCTGCTGGCCCACACGCTGAAGAAGTTCGGCATCTCCGTGACGTTCGTGGAGGACCCGGACAATCTGGAGCAGTGGCGCGACGCCGTCCGGCCCAACACCAAGCTGTTCTTCGGCGAAGTGGTCTCCAACCCCCGCCAGGACGTCCTGGACATCGAGGGCGTCTCCCGTGTGGCGCACGAGGCCGGGGTGCCGCTGATCGTCGACAACACGCTCTCCACCCCGTACCTGATCCGGCCGATCGAGTGGGGCGCGGACATCGTGGTCCACTCCGCCACCAAGTACCTCGGCGGTCACGGCGCCGCGATCGCCGGCGTGATCGTGGACTCCGGCAACTTCGACTTCGGCAAGGACCCGGGGCGGTTCCCCGGCTTCAACACCCCGGACCCCACCTACAACGGCCTGGTCTACGCCCGAGACCTCGGTGCGGACGGCGCGCTGGGCGCGAACCTTTCGTACATCCTCAAGGCCCGCGTCCAGCTCCTGCGCGATCTCGGCTCCGCCGTGTCCCCGTTCAACGCGTTCCTCATCGCCCAGGGCATTGAGACCCTGAGCCTGCGCGTCGAACGCCACGTGGCCAACGCCACCACGGTGGCGAAGTGGCTGGAGGCGAGGGACGACGTCGAATCGGTTGCCTACGCCGGGCTGCCGTCCAGCCCCTGGTACGAGCGCGGCCGCAAGTACGGGCCCAAGGGAACCGGCGCCGTCGTGGCATTCAACATCGCCGGGGGAGCCGAGGCCGGCAAGCGGTTCGTCGATGCCCTCGAACTGCACTCGCACGTCGCGAACATCGGCGACGTCCGTTCCCTGGTGATCCACCTGGCCTCGACCACCCACAGCCAGCTCTCGCCCGAGCAGCAGACCATCGCCGGCGTGAATCCCGGCCTGGTGCGGCTCTCCGTGGGCCTGGAGCACATTGACGACATCCTCTCGGATCTCGACGCCGGATTCCGCGCGGCCAAGTCCGCCTGAGTTAAGCCAGATAAACCTGACGGCCGGCCGCCGGCCTCCCTTGAACGGGACGGCCGGCGGGGGGCTGTCTGATCGCCGGGCTGTCACATGGAAGTCACAATCTTCGTGATTTCCGCACCCTCTTTCGTAGACTCGTACCAGGTCATGAGTGCCAGCGACAGCCCCGGCTTGCTGGCCGGCAACCCTCCTTTTGCGGCGGGGTGCCCCGGGTGAGGACCTGGCCTGCCGGTCAGCTGACGGCAGGCAAGCGCGAAGTTAGGTCCTCACATGACGATTGCCGTCACCCGCACGGGTGTTCCTGAAACCAAGCCATCCCGCAACCCGGACGGAACCGTCCAGTACGTCAGGATCGGTGACCTGCAGCTCGAATCAGGGATTCCGCTGCCGGATGTGGTCCTCGCCTACGAGACGTGGGGGACCCTGAACGATGACGCGTCCAATGCCGTCCTCATCGAACACGCCCTGACGGGCGACACGCACGTGACCCGCGGCCACAGCGAAGAGCCCGGTTGGTGGGAACAGCTCGCCGGGCCCGGGGCCCCCGTGGACACGGACAAGTACTTCGTCGTTTCAATCAACATCCTGGGCGGCTGCCACGGATCCACGGGACCCTCCACGCGGGCCCCGGACGGGCGCCCCTGGGGATCGCGGTTCCCGCTCGTCACCCTGCGGGACACCGCCGCCGCCGAGGCGCGGCTGGCCGACGCCCTGGGCATCGGCAGATGGTACGCCGTGCTGGGCGGCTCCCTCGGCGGCGCGCGCGCCCTTGAATGGGCCGTCACGTTCCCCGGCCGGGTCCGGCGCTGCGCCGTGATTTCCGTCGGCGCCAGCAGCACAGCCGAACAGATTGCCTTCGCGCAGGCCCAGACCCTGGCCATCCGCCAGGACCCCCACTTCAACGGCGGAAACTACTACGGCGGCCCGGAACCCGAAGCAGGGCTCGCCCTCGCCCGCCGCATCGCGCACATCACCTACCGCTCCGCAGCCGAACTGGACGGCAGGTTTGGCCGGAACGCGCAGGAGCCGGAGGCGCCCCTGGAAGCCGGATCGCTGGCCGGGCGCGGGCGCTACCAGGTGGAGAGCTACCTGGACCACCAGGGCAACAAGCTGGTCCGGCGCTTCGACGCGAACAGCTACATCGCCATTACCGAGGCCCTCATGAGCCACGATGTCTGCAGGGGGCGCGGAAGCCTCGAGGAGGCCCTGGCCCCGGCCACCGCCGAGTTCCTGGTGGCGGCCGTGGACTCGGACCGCTTGTATTTCCCGGCCCAGTCCCGTCAACTGGCCGAGGCCCTGCCCGGGCGCCCGGAAGTGCACATCATTGAAGCGCCCATCGGCCACGACGGTTTCCTGACCGAAATCGGCCAGCTCAGCGGCCAGCTGCGGGAGGCCTTCTTCGACCACTAGGCGCGACCTCTTGTGCATTTTTGCAGACGCGCTCTGCACTAATGGCTGTTGAGGCTCAGGGCGGGAGCGTCCATACTCATGGGGAATGACGCCATGTGCCCTAAGTCACGTGCGTCCTCAGCCCAATGGTCCACAGGGTGTCGACGGAGACACCGAAGGAGTCACGATGAGTACGGAAAACGCCGCAAGGCGCGCTGAAGAAACGGACGTCAAATCGTCCGGCCTGAAGAAGGTTGTCACGGCCTCCATGGCCGGCACCGTGGTTGAGTGGTACGAGTTCTTCCTCTACGCTTCCGCCGCCACCCTGGTCTTCGGCAAGCTGTTCTTTCCCAATTCCGGTTCGGAGTTGGACGGCATCATTGCCGCGTTCGTCACCTACGCGGTCGGCTTTATTGCCCGCCCCATCGGTGGCATCGTCTTCGGCCACTTCGGCGATAAGTTCGGCCGCAAGCAGCTGCTCCAGCTGAGCATCATCCTTGTCGGTGTTGCCACCTTCGCTATGGGCTGCCTGCCGACCTTCCAGCAGATCGGCTACTGGGCCCCGGCGCTCTTGGTCTTCCTGCGCTTCGTCCAGGGCTTCGCCGTCGGCGGTGAGTGGGGCGGCGCAGTCCTCCTCGTGGCTGAGCACAGCCCGAGCAAGTCGCGCGGATTCTGGGCCAGCTGGCCTCAGTCGGCGGTTCCGATGGGCAACCTTCTCGCCACCGGTGTGCTGTTCACCCTGTCCGCCACGCTGTCATCCGCGGAGTTCCTCAGCTGGGGCTGGCGTGTGGCCTTCTGGCTCTCCGCTGTGATCGTGATCGTCGGCTACTACATCCGCACTAAAGTCCAGGACGCCCCGATCTTCCTGGAAGCCCGCAAAGAGGTCACCGTTGAGAACAAGGGCTACGGCGTCGCCGAGGTCTTCCGCCGCTACCCGCGTGGCGTCTTCACCGCGATGGGTCTGCGATTCGCGGAGAACATCCTCTACTACCTTGTGGTCACGTTCTCCATTACCTACCTGAAGGTCGTGGTCCAGACGGACACCTCGCGGATCCTGCTGCTGCTGCTCGTGGCGCACCTGGTCCACTTCGTCGTGATCCCTTTGGTCGGCAAGCTCTCGGACAACGTCGGCCGCAAGCCTGTCTACATGGCCGGCGCTGTCCTCGGTGGTACCTGGGGCTTCTTCGCCTTCCCGATGATGGACACCAAGAACGACCTCGTCATCCTCGCCGCGATCACCATCGGTCTGCTGTTCCACTCTCTGATGTATGCCGGCCAGCCGGCCATCATGGCCGAGATGTTCCCGACCCGGATGCGCTACTCCGGTGTCTCGCTGGGCTACCAGGTCACCTCGATCGTGGCCGGTTCGCTGGCTCCGATCATCGCCGTCGCGTTGCTGAGCCAGTACAAGTCCTCCACGCCGGTGGCGATTTACCTCCTCGGCGCCTGCCTGGTAACGATGGTGGCCGTGTTCTTCCTCAAGGAGACCCGCGGTATTTCGCTGCACGACGTCGACGCCGCCGACGCCCAGGGCACTGCCGACCTGCTGGCCGCAGGCAAGAAGTAAGCTCGAATCAACACACCAACAGCCCGGGCCCCGCACTGCGGGGCCCGGGCTGTTGCCGTTTGTGCCAGCCGATCCGCAATTGACGACCCCCGCGAAGGCGGGCAGCCGCCTTAAACGCAGCGTGCCCGGCTCAGCCGGCCAGCACGTCCTGGCGCTCCCGGATTTCGCCGCGGATCGCCTCCAGCACGGCACGGACGGGGGCTGAACGCAGCGCCTCGGGCCGGGCCACGGCCCAGATGGGCAGCTGGCGCTGGAAGTCGTCCGGCAGGACGGGCAGGAAGTCGGACCTGCCCGCCACCAGAAAGTTGGGGAGCAGGCCTATCCCGGCGCCCCGCCGGACGGCCTCCAGCTGGGCGAAGACGCTGGTGGCCTGGAAGCTGGAGCGCGGCACCGGCAGCTGCGTGGAGCGGTGCCCCAGCTCGGCCACCTGGAGCGCCGATTCCACGTAGGAGACGAAGCCGTGCTGCCGGACGTCGTCGAGTGTTGCCGGCAGCCCGTGCTCCTGCGCATATCCGGGACTGGCGTACAGCCTGAGGAAATAGTTGCTCAGGAAGATGGCCTGGGCGTTTGCTGTGTCCATGTTGCCCACCACCACTTCCAGGTCCACGCCGGAGCGGTTTTGGCTCGCCTTGCGTGTGGCGCTGAGCAACTCGACGTTGAGCAGCGGGTTCGCCCGCTGCAGCCGCACGAGCGCCGGGGCCAGGAATTCGGCGCCGAAGCCGTCCGGGGTGCTGATCCGGACAAGGCCGGAGACCACATCGCCGGAACGGGCAATGCTGCTGGACAGGGCACCGAGAGTGTCCTCGATGGCCTCCGCCGCCGCGACGGCCTGGCTGCCGAGCTCGGTCAGCTCCCAACCGTGCGGGCTGCGCTCCAGGGTCCGACCGCCGAGCTGCTTGTCCAGGGCCAGGACGCGGCGGGAAATGGTGGTGTGGGTGGTGCCAAGCGTCTCCGCGACCGCGTTAAACCGACCCAGGCGTGCCACGGTCAGCAGGATCAGCAGGTCATCGGGGCTGGGAAGCCGACGCAAGTCCACGTTTGTCCCTCCTCAGCGAGTGTGTCGTGAACGGATACGGGGAGCCGGCACAGACTGTGTGCATTTGTGCACATGGCATCTGTGATTTTTTCCCTTGATTGCACTCTATCAGCGGTGTGATGCTGGACACTGGGACGCCGGGTTCCGGCCTTCGGGCCGGCCTCCCGGCAGCACATCAAGCAAAGGAGCTTAAGTTATGGCAGTCATCGCCTGGATCGGACTCGGAAACATGGGCGGGTCCATGTCCGTCAACCTCTCAAACGCCGGACATGAGGTCCGCGGTTTCGACCTCAACACCGCAGCAGTTGCCGCTGCCGAGGCCGGGGGAGTCAAGGCCGCCGGCAGCATCGCCGAGGCCGTCGCCGGCGCCGACGTCGTCTTCACCATGCTCCCCAAGGGCGAGCACGCCCGCGCCGTGTACCTTGGTGAGGACGGCGTCCTGGCCCACGCGGACACCCGGACATTGCTGGTGGATTCCTCCACGATCGATATTGCCTCCGCTCAGGCCCTGCACGACGCCGCCGCTGCCGCCGGCTTCCGTTTTGTGGACGCGCCCGTCTCGGGCGGCATGAGCGGCGCCAAGGCCGCCACCTTGACGTTCATGATCGGCGGCGAGGCCGGCGCCGTTGCCGAGGCCACCGAATACATCCGCCCCATGGCCGCGAACATCATCCCCACCGGCGGCGCCACCACCGGCCAGGCCGCAAAGATCTGCAACAACCTCATGCTGTTCATCAACCTCGCCTCCACCGCAGAGGGCGCGGTCCTCGCCGACCGGCTCGGCCTGGATAAGCAGGTTTTCTGGGACATTGCCTCGGTCTCCTCCGGGGACAGCTGGGCGCTGCGCACCTGGTACCCGGTGGCCGGCGTCGTGCCCACAGCGGCATCCAACAACGACTTTGCCCCGACCTTCACCACGGAGCTGGCCAACAAGGACATCGGCCTGGCCATCAGCGCCGCGCGTGACACCGGCACCCCGCTGGAAATCGGCGAGCATGTCCAGCAGCTCTTCCAGCGGCTCATCGACTCCGGCCAGTCCGGCCAGGACTGCTCGATGATCGTCAAACTCGTCGACGGCACGCTCGACCCCGCCAACTAGCAGCCCCGCCAGCCAGGCGACCCCGCCAAGCAGGCGCCCTGCCCGCCAGGGCCTAACCCTTGAGGGCCCGCAACGTCACGGCCCCGCCCTTCACGAAAGAGATCCACCCATGGAACGCATTCCGCACTTCATCAACGGCGCCCTGATTTCGGACGCCGAGCGCTTCGGCCCGGTCTTCAACCCCGCCACCGGCGAGCAGGAGAAAGAGGTGGCGCTGGCCTCCGCCGCCCGCGTCGAGGAGGCCGTCGCGGCCGCCCGCGCCGCTCTGCCCGGCTGGCGCGCCACGAGCCTGGCCAAGCGCACCGGCATCTTCTTCAAGGTCCGTGAACTGCTCATGCAGCGCCGGCCCGAGCTGGCGGCCCTGCTGACCAGCGAGCACGGCAAGGTCCTCTCGGATGCGGAAGGCGAAATTACCCGCGGCCTGGAGAACATCGAATTCGCCACCGGACTGGCCCACATGCTCAAGGGCGAGCGTTCCGAGCAGGTCTCCGGCGGCGTCGATGTCCATTCGGTGCGCCAGCCGGTCGGCGTCGTCGCCTGCATCACGCCGTTCAATTTCCCCGCCATGGTGCCGCTGTGGATGATCGGCAGCGCCCTGGCCTGCGGCAACACCGTGCTGCTCAAGCCCAGCGAAAAGGATCCGTCCTCGGCCATCTTCATCGCCCAGGTCTTCGCCGAGGCCGGGCTGCCGGCGGGGGTGCTCAACGTGGTCCACGGCGACAAGGAAGCTGTGGACGTCCTGCTGGAACACCCGGACGTCAAGGCCGTCAGCTTTGTCGGCTCGACGCCGATCGCGCAGTCCATCTACAAGCGCGCCGCCGATCACGGCAAGCGCGTCCAGGCCCTGGGAGGCGCGAAGAACCACATGGTGGTCCTCCCGGATGCGGACCTCAACATGGCCGCGGACGCCGCCGTCTCGGCCGCCTACGGCTCCGCCGGGGAACGCTGCATGGCAGTCAGCGTCCTCGTCGCCGTCGGCAGCATCGCCGATGAACTCGTGGACGCGATCAGCACCCGCATGGCCGCGCTCACCATCGGCCCGGGCACGGACCCGGCCTCCCAGATGGGCCCGCTCATCACGGCCGAGCACCGTGACAAGGTGGCCTCCTACGTTGCCGGTGCGGCCAACGAAGGCGCCACCGTGGTGGTGGACGGCCGCGAGCACGAATTCGACTCCAACGGCTTCTTCATCGGCGTCAGCCTGATCGACCACGTCAAGCCCGGCATGAAGGTCTACGACGACGAGATCTTCGGCCCCGTCCTCTCCGTGGTCCGCGTCGAGACCTACGCCGACGCCGTCAAGCTGGTCAACGACAACGAGTTCGGCAACGGCGTGGCCATCTTCACCCGCGACGGCGGCGCCGCCCGGCAGTTCGAGTTCGACGTCGAGGCCGGCATGGTGGGCGTCAACGTGCCCATCCCGGTGCCGGTGGGCACCTTCTCCTTCGGCGGCTGGAAGAATTCGCTCTTCGGCGACACCCACATGTACGGGCCGGAAAGCATCCGCTTCTACACCCGCGGCAAGGTTGTCACCACCCGCTGGCCGGACCCGTCCACCTCGGTGATCGACCTCGGCTTCCCCCAGGTCGACTGACGCCTCTCGGTTTCGACTCCAACGCGGGGTCACGTACGGTCCATCCGGCACCGGATCATGGGCCGTAGGTGACCCCTCGTTGCTTTTGGGGTCCGGGATTAGAGTAGGCAGCCAGGGACAGCCACGATCCAGGAGGCACCATGACCACGCTCCTCAACCGACCCAACACGGCATTGCTTGTCGTCGATATGCAGGTTGGCGTCGTCGCGGAGGCCTACCGCCGTGACGACGTCGTCGCGACCATCGCCGCCCTCGTGGACAAGGCGCGCGGTGCCGGGGTGGACGTCGTCTGGGTGCAGCACGACGGCGAGGAACTCCCGCGCGGCAGCGCCGGCTGGCGGTACGTGCCGGAACTCGCGCGGCGCGATTCGGAGCCGCTGGTGGCCAAGGAGTACAGCGACGCCTTCGAGGCGACCGATCTGGAGTCCGTGCTGGCCGATCGAGGCATCGGCCGCTTCTTCCTGGCCGGCGCGCAGACGGACGAGTGCATTCGCTCCACCCTCCACGGCGCGATCACCCGCGGCTACGACGTCACGCTGGTTGCCGACGCCCACACCACCGAGGACCTGACCGACTTTGGCGCGCCGCCGCCGGAGCTGGTGGTGGCCCACACCAATTTGTACTGGCAGTACCACAAGGCCCCGGGGCGCACGGCGGGAACGGTCAACGCGGCCGACGTCGACTTCACCAGCCCTGCAGGGTCTTAGCCCTTCATGATTTCGGCGCGCTGGGCCATGTAATTCTCCATGGACAGCTTGCCGTCGCTGTACTGCTGGTCGAGTTCGGCCAGCTTGCGGGCCCGGTAGCCCTGCGCGCCCGATGGCGGCGGGGGAATCTGCGGGGCCTGCGGCTGCCCTGCTTCCGGCGCAGGGGGAGTTGGGGGTGTCTGCCGCTGCGGCTGCGGCGGGTTGTCCCGGTACTCCGGGCTGTCCTCATAGGGAACCGGAGACTGGTAGCCGGCCGGCCCGAAATATGGCGGGTTGGGGTACTGCTGACCAGGGTAAGGCTCGGTCGGGAACGGCTGGTCGGGGAATCGTGGAGCCGGGTACTGCTGGTTCGGGATCTGCTGACCGGGGTTCGGCTGGTTGGCCGGTCCCGGCTGCCTCGGGGCGCCCAACTGGCCGAAGCCGCCGAAGTAGTCCTGCTGGGTGTAGCCATCCCGCGGCTGGTTGCTCTGGTTGCCGGGGTTGTTCTGGTTGCCCGGGAACTGGCCGAACTGTCCCGGCGTGCCCTGGTTCCGGCCGCGGGCGGAACGGCGGTAGAGGCGCATGGCCACGGGAATCACGAACGACAACACGATGATCCAGAAGAACATACTGCTCACGGTATGGGGCCTTTCAGCTGCTGGGCCTTCTCATCTGCGGGCTCAAACATCGGGCCGGAGAAGTGTTCTTCCAGCTTATGCCCCGCAAGCTCAGGACCGCACCGCATCCTCGGCGCCGGGCGGTCCTTCGCCGGAGCCAAGCGGAACGCCGGGACCGAACACCGGGCCGGCCAGGGGCCGCTTGGCCGTCACGCCGTCGCCCGAGGACCTGTGCCGCAGCCGCCGAACCACCCAGGGGACAAAATACTCTTTGGCCCACACCAGGTCCCCGCTGCGCGCCTCGCGCCAACTGCGCTGAGGCAGCGGCTTGGGGGAGAGCGGCTGCAGGGTGTGCTGGACGTTCAGCGAGTCCAGCACCATGGCCGCGATCGTGTGGTGGCCCAGCGGTGAGAAATGCAGCCGGTCAGCATTCCACATCTGCGGGTCATTGAGCTGGCGCAGGGACCACATGTCCGCGATCACGGCGTCGTGGCGCGCGGCGATGGTGCGCAGGTTCTCGTTGTAGATGGCCACCTTGCTGCGGATCCGGCCCAACACCGTGGAACCGGTGTCCGGGCCGTTGAACAGGACCACGGTGGCGCCGCCCAGGCTCAGGATCTGCACCACCGAGTCAAGCTTTTCGGCCAGCACGTCCGGGTCACCGCCCGGGCGGATGAGGTCGTTGCCGCCCGCAGAGAGCGTGATGAGATCCGGTTTGAGCGAGAGGCAATGCGCCATCTGCTGGTCCACGATCTGCTGCAGCAGCCGGCCACGGACGGCCAGGTTGGCGTACGCGAAGTCGTTGTGGCCGCGGCTGAGTTCCTCGGCGACGCGGTCTGCCCAGCCCCGGTGGCCGCCGGGGCTGGCCGGTTCCGGGTCGCCGATGCCTTCCGTGAAGGAGTCGCCCACGGCCACATAGCGGGTCCACGGGTGGGTGACGATAGTGTCCGCTGAGGTATCCGGTGAATTTCCCATGGCTTCGGTTTCGCTCACCCCCTTATCCTGCACTGTTCAGGTTAAGCTACGCCACCGTGAGTTGTTACCGGCGGGTAACTGTAAGAATGGTTCCATGACTCACGCTGATGCCCTTCCGGCCCCCGTCGTCCTTTGGTCCAAGCCGGAGCAGGAGCGGGCCGGCAAACCCCTGCTGGTCCTGCTCCATGGCTACGGCGCCAACGAACAGGACCTGCTCAGCCTGGCGGAGATGCTCCCGCAGGACTTCGCGGTGGCCTCGTTGCGCGCCCCGCTCCCGGAGGGTCCGGGCTTCACCTGGTTCCCGTTGACGGCGTCCATTGACTATTCGCTCGACGCCGTCAAGGTCGCCGCAGCGTATGTCCAGGAGTGGCTCGACGGCGTCAAGGCCAACCACCCGTCGGTGACGCTGCTGGGGTTCTCGATGGGCATGGCCATGGCCACCACGTTGCTGCGGCAGCGTCCCGCGGACTTCGCCGCCGTCGTCGGCCTGTCAGGATTTGTCGTCGACGCGGGCGACGATCCCAGCTTCCGTGACGGCGAGCTGGACGGCACGGTTCCGCTGTTCTGGGGCCGGGACCAGCAGGACCCGGTGATCACCGAGGACAAGATCGACTACACCATCGGCTGGGTCCGCAAGTACGTGAAGCTCACCAAGGTCCTATACACGGGCATGTGGCACGGCATCAACCAGCAGGAAATCGGCCACGTCTCGGAGTTCCTGACGCACGTGGTGCTCAACTCCAAGAAGTAGCCGCAGGTTAGAAGTAGCCGCGCCCGGACGAGCAGCCAGGAGGCCGCCCGCCCGGACAGGGGACTAGGAGGATGCGGGCGCGCTGATCCGCACGGTCCGGGCGTTCACGGTGACGGTGTCGCCGTCGTGAAGCTGACGGCCGCGGCGCTCGTCGATCTCCCCGTTGACCTTGACCAACCCGTTCTTGATCAGTTCTGCGGCCTCCACCCCGTCCTCCACCAGATTCGCAAGCTTTAGCAGCTGGCCCAGCCGGATCATGCTGTCGCGGATGGTGATGTCTTCGAATTCCGGATTGCTCATACAAGCAATAATGCCCGACCTAAGGTGGCACCAATGACCCACACCCCCCGGCTCCCGCTGATCGTGGGCCTGCCCATGGCCGTCGCGACCGGTCTGTTCATCCCGGTCCAGGGCCGGATCAACGGCGCACTCGGGGTGGTGCTGGGCGACGGAATCGGCGCCGCCGTCGTCAGCTTCAGCACCGGGTTGGTGGTGATGACAGTCATCTCGCTGGCCCTGCCCAAAGGCCGGGCCGGCCTGGCCCGGATCCTGCCGGCCGTGCGCGAACGGCAGTTTCCGCGCTTTTACGTGTTGGCCGGCTGCATCGGGGCCTTCTTCGTCTTCGCCCAGTCCTTCACCGTGGGACTGCTCGGAGTTGCCCTCTTCACGGTGGCCGCCGTGACGGGGCAGACCCTCAGCGGCCTGCTGGTGGACCGGATGGGGATCGGGCCGGCGGGGAAGAGACCCATCACCGGGATCAGGGTGATCGGCAGTGTACTCACCGTCGCCGCCGTCGCCTGGGCGGTGTCGCCCAGGTTCAGCGCCGGGGAATCCGGGCTGCAGCTGCTTGTCCCCGTGATGCTTCCGCTCCTGGCCGGGTTCCTGATGAGTTTCCAGCAGGCCATGAACGGCACGGCCACCGTGCACTACGGCACCCCCATCGCCGCGACACTCGTGAACTTCATCGCCGGAGGCGCCCTGCTGTGGGTGGCCTGGCTGATCAAACTCGCGGTGGCAGGGGCCGGCAACCCCCTTCCTGCGCAGTGGTGGTATTACCTTGGAGGTCCGCTGGGCTGCATCTTCATCGGCATCGGCGCCCTCCTGGTCCGCAGCCTGGGCGTTCTGGTCATCGGCCTCGGGATGATCGCCGGACAGCTGCTCGGCTCGCTCGGGCTGGACCTGATAGTGCCGGTGCCCGGAACTGTGATCGCGCTCCCGACAGTCCTCGGCACCGTGCTGACGCTCGGCGCCATCATCCTGGCCACCCTGCCTTGGCCCCGCGGCGCGCTGAAGCGGTAACGGGCCGGTAGGCTTGGAGTTTGCATCGCACTGTTCGTTTCCCCCGTCCGGCAACCAGCTGGTGACCCGGGGCTGACACCGCGGACCGCACCCAGCGGCCCTGTACAAAATTGGAGTTCCCATGGCAGCAAAATCCGTCCTTGACCAGATCATTTCCCTCGCCAAGCGCCGGGGATTCGTTTTCCAGGCCGGTGAAATCTATGGTGGCTCCCGTTCTGCCTGGGACTACGGGCCCCTCGGCGCCGAGCTCAAGGAAAACATCAAGCGCCAGTGGTGGCAGTCCGTGGTCCGCGGCCGCGAAGACGTCGTAGGCCTGGACTCCTCCGTCATCCTGCCCCGCCAGGTCTGGGAAGCATCCGGCCATGTCGATGTCTTCTCCGACCCGCTGGTGGAGTGCCTGTCCTGCCACAAGCGCTACCGCGCGGACCACCTCGAGGAAGAGTACGAGGAGAAGAAGGGCCGTCCTGCCGAGAACGGCCTCAAGGACATCGCCTGCGCCAACTGCGGCACCCGCGGCCAGTGGACGGAGCCCCACGAATTCTCCGGCCTGCTCAAGACCTATCTCGGCCCCGTCGCCAGCGAGGAAGGCCTGCACTACCTGCGGCCCGAGACCGCCCAGGGCATCTTCGTGAACTTCGGCAACGTCCTGACCACCTCGCGGAAGAAGCCGCCGTTCGGCATTGGCCAGATCGGCAAGTCGTTCCGCAACGAGATCACGCCGGGCAACTTCATCTTCCGCACCCGCGAGTTCGAGCAGATGGAGATGGAGTTCTTCGTCGAGCCCGGCACGGACGAGCAGTGGCACGAGTACTGGATGAAGGAACGCATGTCCTGGTACACGGGCCTGGGCATCCGCGAAGAGAACCTGCGCTTCTTCGAGCACCCGCTGGACAAGCTCAGCCACTACTCCAAGGGCACCACCGACATCGAATACCGGTTCGGCTTCCAGGGCTCAGAGTGGGGCGAGCTTGAGGGCATCGCCAACCGCACCGACTTTGACCTCTCCACCCACGCCAAGGCCTCCGGCGCGGACCTGAGCTACTTCAACCAGGCCACCAACGAGCGCTACACCCCGTACGTGATCGAGCCCGCGGCCGGCCTCACCCGCTCCTTCATGGCCTTCATGATCGATGCCTACACCGAGGACGAGGCCCCCAACGCCAAGGGCGGCGTGGACATCCGCACCGTGCTCAAGCTCGATCCCCGCCTGGCCCCGGTGAAGGCGGCCGTGCTGCCCCTGAGCCGCAACGAGGACCTGTCCCCGAAGGCCAAGGACCTCGCCGCCCAGCTGCGCAAGAGCTGGAACATCGAGTTCGACGACGCCGGCGCCATCGGCCGGCGCTACCGCCGCCAGGACGAGATCGGCACCCCGTTCTGCATCACCGTGGACTTCGAGACCCTGGACGACCAGGCCGTCACCATCCGCGAACGCGACACCATGAGCCAGGAACGCGTTTCCCTGGACAAGGTGGAGGGCTACCTGGCCGCACGGCTGATCGGCGCCTGACCATGGCCATCGCATACCGGGAATGGCGGGAGGGCGACGACCTCGCGCTTCTGGAAATCTGGGGCGGCCCTGAGACGGTCCAGGCCGGACAGTTCCGAGGAACGCTGGCGCCCTCGGGTAATGCCCCGTGGCGCCGTTGCATCGTGGCCGAGGACGTCGTGGACGGTGTCGCCATTCCGGTGGCGGCTGCCGTGGTCCATGAGGCCTCGCTGCATCCGGAACGGCTCTGGGCGTATGTCGAGGTCGCCCGGGACCACCGCCGCGCCGGCCTCGGTACCACGCTGCTGACCATGCTGCGGCACGAGGCTGCCCAGGCGCCGTCGGGAGTGTTCAGGCTGCGCTGCAAAGTGGAGCCGGGCACCGCCGGTGCGGCGTTTGCCGAGGCCGCGGGCCTGGCCCCGATCCAGCGCTCCCGCCTCGTCGTCGTTGACCCGGCGCCGTTGAAGCTGCCGGTGTTCGGCGACGGTTCGGAGTCCGCGGCCACCGATCAGGTCGAAGACCTGGCCACAGGCTCGGTGGAGCTCAGCGACGTCGTGGGACGCTACTACACCGCCGTGCACGGCTGGGACAGCCCGGGGGAGCTGAGCGTCGCCGCGGTGCAGCGACTGTTCCTGGATGACCTCAGCGGCGCCCACGGAGCGATCGTGCTGCGGGCGCCCAAGGCCAGCGCCTTCGGGCACGGCATCGCGGCGAGCCGGAAAGGCCGGCTGGAGGGGTTCGCCATCAGTTACGCCCAGGGAATTCCGGGCGCCGACGCCGACAGCGCCGGTACGGCCGGGTCTTCTGAACCTACTGAGGTTTTCCTCGGCCACGAGCCCAAGCTCGACGCGGACCAGGCCCGGGCCGCCGTCCGGGATCTTCTGGCCCTGATCGCCTACCAGCACCCGGTGATGCTGGAACTGGACGACGCGATGACAGCCCTGCGCGCCGTCGTCGAGCCGCTGCTCGAGAGCGGCAAAGCCCATGTCCAGGGCTCGGAAACGTTGGTGGTCTCCGACCCGGCGTAAGCCTTAACCCAGCTGACCCGCAGTTGCGGCCGTTACGGCCCCGGCTGCGGGTCAGTTTGTGTTAAGCCCGGTTTTTGCAGAGCTATTTGGGGATCACCGGCGGCACGAAGTCGAAGGTCATGCCCAGCAGCCAGACGAGCAGCAGGACCACCGGCAGGTGGAAGGCGAACTGCAGGAAAGTGAAGCCCACCAGATCCCGGGCGCGCAGCCTCAGCACCGCGAGCAGCGGCAGCATGAAGAACGGGTTGACCAGGTTCGGCAGTGCCTCGGCAATGTTGTAGATCTGCACGGTCCAGCCGAGGTTCATGTGGACGTCGGTCGCGGACTGCATCACGTACGGCGCTTCCACGAGCCACTTGCCGCCGCCGGAGGGCACCAGGAGACCCAGCAGGGCGGTGTACAGCGCAATGACGACGGCGAACGCGCCATTGCCGCCGATGTCCGAGAAGAACCCGGCCAGGTGCGCGGAAATGGACATCCCGTCGTGGCCGGTGGCCTTGGTCAGGATCGCGGCCATCGCGGCGTAGAGCGGGAACTGGACCAGGATGCCGGCGGTGGCAGGGACCGCCTTGGTGACCGCCTGCAGGAAGTTCCGCGGCGTCCCGTGCAGGACCAGGCCCAGGATGAGGAACACCAGCAGGTAGCCGTTGAGGCTGCTGACCACGCTGAGGAACGGCTTGGTGAAGAACTGCGAGATGAGCCAGCCGAGCGTGAGGATTCCGGGCCAGGATCGGCAGGAGCTTGCTGTATTCGAGCCATTCGCCCGGCCGGGAGCGTGGCGCGGGCTCGCTCGGTTCGTCATCCAGGTCCACGCCGAGGTCCTCGGCGGTGCGGATCGAGCCGCCGTGGGGCGCGGAGAAGTGCGCGATCACGGTGGTGAGGGCCATCAGGATGGCCAGTGTCAGCAGTGACTGCCAGGTAAAGATTGTGGCCCCGAAGTCCAGGATGCCGGTGATTTTCAGCAGCGCCGGCGGCAGCGACGCGGCGGTGGCCTGCAGCTGCGCGGCGGAGGAGGACAGCCCGAGCGCCCAGACGGCGCCGAGGCCCATGAACGCCGCCGCGCCGAGGGCACGGTAATCCACGGTCAGGTCCTTGCGGCGGGCGATCGCCCGCGCCAGCAGACCGCCGAAGATCAGGCTGAGCCCCCAGTTGAGGAAGGACACGGACATCGACATCAGCGCCACGAAGCTCACCGCGGTCCGCGCGGTTGACGGGACGAGGGCAAGCCGGTTGATCAGCTTCGCCACGGGCGGGGAGGTGGCCACGACGTAACCGGTCAGGACCACCATGGCCATCTGCAGGGTGAAGGCGGTCAGGTCCCAGAAGCCGTTCCCAAAGGAGTCAGCGATTGCCTGGGGCGAGGCGCCGATGGCCAGCGCGGCCACCGCGATGATGACGACGCCGGCGAGGGCGAAGATGTAGGCGTCCGGAAACCACTTCTCCGTCCACGACGCCATCCGTTGGGCTATCCGTGCGAGACCGCGTTCTTCGATTCCGCTCTTGGTCACGACTGTGCTTGCCACAGGTGTCCCTCTCCATTGAGTGCGTTTTGTACCCCATGGAGCTTAGTCAAGACGATGGCGGAAACCGGGTTTATCGGCGCCGGGTACCTGCGCGCCGCGGACCGTCGGCCTCGTCCAGCCGGCGTCGCTCCTCCTCGGTCGGGGCACTCCCGCCGAGACCGGCCGGCATCCACCAGGCACCGGGCGCGGGCAGCAGGGGAAAGTCGGCGATGCCGGTGTCGATCCCGTCCTGGAGCGTCTTGGCCAGGCGCGCGGTGGCCTGCCGGGCGTCCCTGGCCGGGGCCGGGAGGGAGCCCGGGAGGATCGGGGCGCCCACGTGGATGCGGACCGGGGCATGCCAGGCGCGCAGCGGCGAGAAGGCATGGTGGCGGGTCATCAGCCGGTGGGCGCCCCAGATGGAGACCGGGATGATCGGCACGCCGGCCTCCGCGGCCATCCGCACCGCACCGGTCTTGCATTCGCGCACCGTGAAGCTGCGGCTCACGCCGGCCTCGGGCAGGACAGCGATGTACTCGCCATCCAACAGCTGGGCGACCGCGGCATCGTAGGCGTGAGCCCCCGATCCGTACCCCACCACGACATGCCCGGCCGCGCTCACCGCGGGCCCGGCCAACCAGTGGTCGGCCGCTCCCTGCGTGACGAGGAAGCGCAGCTGGGCCCGGTTGTGCCACCACAGCAGCATCTCGGCAAAGGCAAAGTCGAGATAGCCGAAGTGGGTGATCGCCACCACGGCACCCCGGCCGGGCACCACCGGGCGCGACAGGCCGCGGGCGCTACCACGGTGAGAAGCACCTTGGGAAGCGCCCTGGGAAGCAGGACCGCAGGTGGCAGCACCGAGAGGCTCGGGCTGGGGCAGGTGCTCCTGCCCTGTGACAATTACGCGAATCCGGAACAGCCAGCGCAGCACCAGCCCGGTGCAGAGCGTGAAACGGTAGAAGCGGTCGTTGGGTTCCGGCCGCCAGCTCATCAACCGCCACCTCACCGGCCGCCAGCTCAGGGGAGGCCGGGCTTGGCCCGGGCCGCGCATGTCAGTGCCGGCCCGCCCGCCGCCGGGGCGGCAGGGGCAGGAAGCCGGAGGTGGATTCGATGTATTCCTTGTAGCCGGGCCGTGCGGACATTGCCTTTTCGGTCAGCGGCTTGCCCGTCTTGCCCGCAAGGGTCCAGATCATCAGGGCGGGGGAGAGGACGGTCAGCACCCCCGGCCAAGAATCGGCGGCCACGAGGAATAGCCCTGCCCAGACGGCGGCGTCGCCGAAGTAGTTGGGGTGGCGGGTGTAGCGCCACAGCCCAGTGTTGAGGACGGTGCCGCGCTTGGCGGGATCGGCCTTGAACTGCTTCAGCTGCCAGTCGCCCACCGTCTCGAACACGAAGCCGAGGATCCAGAGCAGGACGCCGGCGACCGCGAGCCAGCCCAGGCTTCCGGTGGCGAACATGCCGACCTGGATGGTGAGCGAGACGAAGAACATCACCGCGCCCTGGGGCAGGTAGACCCGCCGCAGGGCGTAGACGTTGCGTGATCCGGGTGCTGCGGAGAGCATGTCCACATAGCGCGGGTCCTCGTGGCCGCCGCGTGCGCGGAGCCCGATGTGGACGGCGAGGCGGATGCCCCAGACAGCGACCAGGACAAGCAGCAGCAGCCGCCGTCCGTCGTCGCCGTATCCAGCGGAGAGCAGCCAGGAGATGCCGGCCACCACGACGAAGCCGAGGCCCCAGACGGTGTCGATAACGGAGTGCCGGTTCTGCCGCACGGCAACCGCGAAGGTAACTGCCAGCAGGACCACGAGTCCCGCGATGACCCACGGCAGGCTGGCCAGGAAGGCATCGAGCGGGAAGGGCGGCATCACAACACCACCGGCAGGCGTGTTCCGGCCGCCGGCAGGGCGCCGCGCAGGGCGCTGCGCAACGCGTCCGTGGATCCAGAAACGTCAGCTCCCGTGGCCTCGCCGAAGGCATCGAGGACGAAGCCGTTCGCCAGCGCATTCCACAGGGCCACCCGGCGGACCATGAAATGGCCGGCACCCTTGAGGGAGACGTAGTCGACGGACGCGGCGACGCCTTCGGCGCGCCGGGCATAGTCCAGTGACTTCGCCGGGCTGGTCCAGCGGTCGTCGGTGCCGTGGACGATCAGGACCCGGCGGCCAGCGACAGGTTGGACCGGGGTTTTGTGATCAATCCACGGGGCGAGCGCGACGACGGCCTCGACCTGCGGGTCGTCGGCCACGCACAGTGCCGTGAGACCGCCCATCGAGTGGCCCAGCAGGAACACCGGCACGCCGGGATGCTCCTGGCTGATCCGGTCGAGCGCCCACCGGGCATCGTGAACGGGGGACATGTCCTCCCCGTTCCAGCCGCGGTACCGGTTGCGCAGCGTCCAGACGGCCAGCCCGTGCGGGCCGCCCTTCCGGTGCAGTGCGCGGGCGAAGGGCAGCATCCGGGCCGGGCTCAGGTGCCGGCCGCGGACGGCGTCGTAGCTGTCGGCCCGCCCGCCGTGCAGGACCAAGGCGACTGCGCGGGTCTCCCCGGCGGGTTCGACGATTTTCAGCACGGCCCTGGCGGCAGGCCCGGAACGTCCCGCCCCCGGTTCTCTCTCGTCTCGTTTACGCATGGCCATGCGTGTGTCCTTCCTTCGTCCGTCAATTACCAACCCTAGGTTCCAGCCTCCGCCCGTCAAGGCAGGGGGTGCATGATGTGGATTCGGAGCCGGTGCCCGGGGCGATGGGTGCCGTCCGCCAAAATGCCCTTGACGGGGAAATGCGGGAGGAGTAGGCATGTTGAGGTAAACCTCCGGGCGTCACGCCGGCTGGGAGCGCAGAGAACCGTCCGGGTCGAAGCTCACGACACGAAATCGACGGTACAGAAAATGAACGCAACAAAGTTCGATAGCCTGCGCGAGCAAGTCCGCGGGCAGATCATCACGCCCGGCGACGCCGGTTACGACGCGGCGCGCGCGGTCTTCAACGGGATGATCGATAAGCGGCCGGCAGCGGTGGTCCAGGTATCCCAGGTGGCCGATGTCATCTCCAGCGTCAACTTCGCCCGGGACAACTCCTTGGATCTTGCCATCCGCGGGGGCGGGCACAGCGCCCCGGGCTTTGGCACGTGGGATGACGCCTTGGTCATCGACTTCTCAAAGACCACCGGTGTCCGGGTCAATCCCGCAGCCGCGACGGCCCGCTCGGAGGCCGGTGCAACATGGGCCGACTTCAACCACGCGACCCATGCCTTCGGGCTGGCGACCCCTGGCGGCATCGTCGGCTCAACCGGCATCGCCGGGCTGACCCTCGGCGGCGGCATTGGCTATCTGAGCCGCAAGTATGGTCTCAGCTGCGACAACCTGCTCTCCGCCGACGTCGTCACGGCCGAGGGGAAGTTCCTTACTGCCAGCGAAAGCGAGAACGAGGACCTGTTCTGGGCGCTGCGCGGCGGCGGCGGGAACTTCGGCGTCGTGACGTCGTTCGAGTACCGGATGCACCCCGTGGACATGGTCCACGCCGGCATCATCATCTACCCCATCGAGCATGCAGAGACGGTGGCAAAGTTTTACCGGGACCACATCGCCGCCGCCCCCGAAGAGTTTGGGGCGTTCCTGGGCTTCCATCAGGGTCCTCCGGTTCCGTTCCTGCCCGAGGAGTGGCATGGCAAGCCGGTGTGCGTCATCGTCGGCATGTGGACCGGCGACCTGGCGGAAGGTGCGGCACGCTGGCAGCCGTTCCTGGACGTCGCTCCGGCGGCGGGATCCATGATCGGGCCCATGCCGTACCCCGCCCTGAACACGGCTTTCGACCCGCTGCAGCCACCCGGCATGCAGGCCTACTGGAAGGCTGATTTTCTGGCGGAGCTCAATGACGGCGCCATCGCTGCGCACATCGAACACGGCAGCAAGGTCCCCAGCGTACAAACCGCGGTACATATCTACCCCATCGACGGTGCTGTCCAGCGGGTGGGAGCCACGGACACGGCGTTCGCCAACCGGAACGTGAAGTTTTCGCCCGTGATCGCGGCGCAGTGGCTGGACCCCGCGGAAAACGAGGCAAACATCGCCTGGGTGCGCGACTACGCGGCCGCGCTGCGGCCCTATTCGGCTCCCGGCGGCTACATCAACTTCATGGACGGGGATGATCTGCCCAGGATTGCGGAGAACTACGGGGAGAACTACAAGCGGCTGAGGGAGGTCAAAGCCAAGTACGATCCGCAGAACCTCTTCCACGTCAACCAGAACATCGCGCCGGCGTAACTGGACGCCTCACCGGGACACGGGGCATGCCGCGGATGCGCGGCGTGCCCCGTCATCCGCCCGGACAACCCTCGCCCACGCCGTAAAGTCTTCGGCATGAGGTTGAACTGCTGATGGGCGCCGGACACTCGCACTCCCACACTGAACGTTCTGAGCCGACGCCGCAGACGCTCGCGGCGCGGAAGAAGGCCAACTGGATCCTGGCTGCCATCCTGGTTCCGCTGACGCTGCTGACCCTGGCGGCCATGGCCTTCATGTGGCCGTCGGGAAGCAAGGAAGGAATCACCCTGGCCAGCCCCTATGCGGCGGCCCCCGGCGTGACGTTTGATACCGGCAAGATCCAGCGGGTCGTCGTCGGCAGCTGTTCGGATGCCCAGGCCGGTGGTGACGCCACTGCGCAGCAGGGCACATCCGGTTCCGGCACCACTCCGCAGCCCCCGAACGAGGGCTCGCAATGCACGTTCGCCTATACCGAGCCGGACAAGGGCGGCAACCCGGTGAAGGTGGTCATCAACCCGGACATCGCGAAATCCCACGGAGTGAAACCCGGGGACAACATCCGCTACCTGAACCTCTCCAAGGTGCAGGGCGCCGACGGCCAGGGAGCGCCGGCCTATGTCTTCGTCGACTTTGTCCGGACGCTGCCCATCATCTTCCTGGCCGTGCTCTACGCCGTCGTCGTCATCGCCGTGGCGCGGTGGCGCGGCCTGCGCGCCCTGATCGGGCTTGTCGGCGCCTACGTGGTGCTTGTCTCGTTCATGCTGCCCGGCCTGGTCGAGGGGAAGCCGCCGCTGCTGCTGGCGCTCGTGGGGTCCACGGTGATCATGATCGGGGTGCTCTATTTCGCCCACGGCTTCTCCGCCCGCACGTCGACGGCGCTGCTCGGGACAATGTTCGGCCTCGCCATTACGGCGCTGCTAGCCGCCTGGGCCACCGACGCCGCAAACCTCGCCGGTGTGGGCAGCCACGACGCCGCCACCCTCACCAACATGTCAGACAACATCTCCATCTCCGGCATCATCCTGTGCGGTCTGATCATCTCCGGTCTCGGCGTGCTGAACGACGTCACCATCACACAGTCGTCGGCCGTCTGGGAACTGTGGGAGCTCGCCCCCGAGACCAGCGCGCGGAAGCTCTTTGCGTCCGCGATGCGGATCGGCCGGGACCACATCGCCTCCACGGTCTACACGATTGCGTTCGCCTACGCCGGCGCGGCCCTGCCGATCCTGATCCTGGTCATGCTCTACGAACGGCCGCTCGGGGATGCCCTGACCAGCGCCGAACTCTCCGAGGAAGTCATCCGCACCCTGGTCGGTTCCGTGGGGCTCGTCCTCGCCGTGCCGGTCACCACCCTCATCGCCGTGCTCGTGGTCAAGGCCACCGGGATCAAGGGCAGCTCGGTAAAACGAGTTGCCGTGGGCGAGCCCGACTGGGTCAGATCCGAGGCCGGCGGCTCTGTAGGGGTTGCGCCGGACCGGGGCACGACGGACGGGGGCACGACGGACGGGGTCGGGCCGGACGGGGTCGGGCCGGACGGGGTCGGGCCGGACGGGGGCGGGCCAGACGACGCCGGTGCCGGTCCTGCCACGCGCCGCGGGCGGCGTGCCGCCCTGCGGGGCTGACGCGGACCCTGACGGGACCCGAAAGTATCCACATGGCCGGGCATTTCCACATAGCCGGAGCGGGACCGGGCCGATTTGCCCGTCTTTGAGACAATGGTCGGGTGACTGTTGTAGCAACGCCCCCCGCCCCTAAGCTGGAACTCCCGCCCCTGAAGCTGGGACCGATCACCGTGGACACCCCCGTGATCCTGGCTCCCATGGCGGGCATCACCAACTCCGCCTTCCGCAGGCTGTGCCGTGAATACGGCGGCGGCCTGTATGTGGCGGAGATGGTCACCTCCCGTGCCCTCGTGGAGCGCACGCCGGAATCGCTGCGCATCATTTCGCACGACGACGACGAGAAAGTCCGCTCCGTCCAGCTCTACGGTGTGGACCCCGTGACCGTCGGCCAGGCCGTCCGGATGCTCGTCGAGGAGGACCGGGCCGACCACATCGACCTCAACTTCGGCTGCCCCGTGCCAAAGGTGACGCGTCGCGGCGGCGGCTCTGCTTTGCCGTGGAAGATCGACCTCTTCACCTCGATCGTCCAGACCGCGGTGAAGGAAGCCTCCAAGGGCAACGTCCCGCTGACCATCAAGATGCGCAAGGGCATTGACGAGGACCACCTGACGTACCTCGACGCTGGCCGGATTGCCCGCGATTCCGGCGTCGCCGCCGTCGCTCTTCACGGCCGCACTGCCGCACAGTTCTATTCCGGCCAGGCAGACTGGTCCGCCATTGCCCGGCTGCGCGAGGCCCTGCCGGACATTCCCGTCCTGGGCAACGGGGACATCTGGTCCGCGGAGGACGCGGTCCGAATGGTCCGCGAAACGGGCGTGGACGGCGTCGTCGTCGGCCGCGGCTGCCAGGGCAGGCCCTGGCTGTTCGGCGATCTCATGGCCGCATTCGAAGGCAGCGACCAGCGGTACCGGCCGGATCTGCGCCAAGTGGCCGAAAGCGTGTACCGGCACGCCGAGCTCATGGTCGAAACGTTCGGGGACGAAGGCAAGGCCCTGCGCGAAATCCGCAAGCACATTGCCTGGTACTTCAAGGGCTACGTGGTCGGCAGCGAACTGCGGACCAAGCTGGCACTCGTCACCAGCCTCGAGGTGCTGCGCGGGACCCTGGACCAGTTGGACCTTGACTCGCCGTATCCCGGGGCCGACGCCGAGGGCCCGCGCGGCCGCGCCGGTTCTCCCAAGAAGCCTGCGCTGCCAAAGGACTGGCTGCTGAACCGGACGCTGGACGATGCGCAGACGCGCGACATCTCCTTCGCCGAACTGGACGTCTCCGGTGGCTGAGACCCGGACCACCGCCCCCATCCTGGACGGCTACACCTCCCGCGACTGCGCCCGGTGGGTCGAAGAGCCGCCTAAGAGCACGTACCGGTCGGACTTCGAGCGCGACCGCGCGAGGGTCCTGCACTCCTCGGCGCTGCGCCGGCTCGGCGCCAAAACCCAGGTGGTGGCGCCGGATACTGACGACTTCGTCCGGACCCGGCTCACCCACAGCCTCGAAGTTGCCCAGGTGGGCCGGGAACTGGGCCGCGCGCTCGGCTGCGACCCCGACGTCGTGGACACCGCGTGCCTCAGCCACGACCTCGGCCACCCGCCCTTCGGCCACAACGGCGAAGCAGCCCTCAACGAGGTGGCCCATGGGATCGGCGGCTTCGAAGGCAACGCCCAGACGCTGCGGCTGTTGACCCGGCTGGAGCCAAAGGTCCTGGCCGCCGACGGCCGGCCGGCTGGCCTGAACCTGACCCGGGCGAGCCTCGATGCCGCCGCCAAGTACCCCTGGTCCGCCGTGAACGCGCCGGTCATCCACGGGGAGCGGACCAGTAAGTTCGGCGCCTACGAGGACGACCTCCCCATTTTCGACTGGATCCGCGACGGCGCCCCGGAACGCCGGTCCTGCCTCGAAGCGCAGGTCATGGACCTGGCGGACGACATCTCTTACTCGGTGCACGACGTCGAGGACGCGATCGTCGCAGGCCACTTCCAGCTCCGCTGGATGGACAACCCGGACCACCGCGCCCGCGTCGTCGGCTACGCCAAGCAGTGGTACCTGCCGCACAACGACCCCGCCGCGATCGACGCGGCACTGGCCCGGCTGGAGGCCACGGACGTCTGGGTGCGCGAGGCCGACGGCAGCCGCAAGGCCATGGCGGCGCTCAAGGACATGACCAGCCAGCTCATCGGCCGCTTCTGCCAAAGTGCACTGGAGGCCACCCGCACGGTCTACGGCCCGGAGAACCTGACCCGCTACAACGCGGAACTGATCGTCCCGGATGAGACCGTCATGGAAATCGCGGTGATGAAGGGCCTGGCCACCACCTTCGTGATGACCACCGAACACCGCCAGCCCATTTACGAACGCCAGCGCGAGGTCCTGCATGCCCTCGTCACCGCGCTCAGCGCCACCGGGGACCGCCACCTGGAGCCAATGTTCGCCGCCGACTGGCTCGACGCCGCGGACGACGCCGCGCGGCTGCGCGTCGTCATCGATCAGGTCGCCTCGCTGACGGACGGCTCGGCGCTGGCCATGTACGAGCGCCTCGTGGGCAGCCTGCCGTCGCTGTGGTGACCGCCACCGTGGCCGGCCCGCCGGCGTCGTACCCGGGGACTAGGATGGCACAGTGGCCGGCCTGATCAAACGCGAAGACATCGACGAAGTACGCCAGCGCACGGACATCAAGGAAGTCATCGATGGCTACGTGACGCTCAAGGGAGCCGGACTGGGGTCCTACAAGGGCCTGTGCCCCTTCCACGACGAGCGCTCACCCTCCTTCACGGTCCGCCCCCAGGTTGGCCGGTACCACTGCTTTGGCTGCGGCGAGGACGGCGACGTCATCTCCTTCGTCCAAAAGCTGGACCACACCACCTTCCACGAGGCCGTGGAGAAGCTGGCCCACCGGATCGGCTTCGAGCTCCGTTACGAGGACGGCGGCTCCGGGCCCAACCGGGAGGACATCGGCCGGCGCCAGCGGCTGCTGGACGCGCACAAGGTGGCCGACGAGTTCTTCCGTGCCCAGCTGATCACCCCGGGCGCGGCCGAGGGCCGCAACTTCCTCTACGAACGGGGCTTTGACCGTGCGGCGGCGGAACAGTTCGGTGTGGGCTACGCGCCGCAGGGCTGGGACTCGCTGCTCAAGCACCTCCGCGGCCGCGGCTACACCGACCCGGAACTCAAGCTGACCGGCATGTTCTCCGAGGGCGGCCGGGGGATCTACGACCGGTTCCGCGGCCGGCTGATCTGGCCCATCCGGGACATCGCGGGCGACACCATTGGCTTTGGTGCCCGCAAGCTCTACGAGGACGATCAGGGCCCGAAGTACCTGAATACCCCCGAAACCGCGCTCTACAAGAAGTCCCAGGTCCTTTACGGCATCGACCTCGCCAAGCGCAGCATCGCCAAGGACCGCCAGCTCGTGGTGGTGGAAGGCTACACCGACGTCATGGCCTGCCACCTGGCCGGCATTCCGACGGCGGTGGCCACGTGCGGCACCGCCTTCGGCACCGAGCACATCAAGATCGCGCGCCGGCTGCTCTCCGACGACGGCAGCGGGGGAGAGGTCATCTTCACCTTCGACGGCGACGCCGCGGGCCAGAAGGCGGCACTGCGCGCCTTCGAAGAGGACCAGCGGTTTGTCGCGCAGACGTTCGTGGCGGTGGAACCCAGCGGCGCGGACCCCTGCGAACTCCGCCAGTCCAAGGGCGACTCCGCCGTCCGGGATTTGATCGGAAGCCGCCGGCCGTTGTTCGAGTTCGCCATCCGGGCCACCCTGAAGCGGCACAACCTGGACACCGTGGAGGGCCGGATCGCTGCCCTGCGTGAATCCGCGCCCGTGGTGGCGCAGATCCGCGACGCCGGCATCCGGCCGGCCTACGCCCGGGAGCTCGCCGGCTGGCTGGGGATGCCGGTCGAGGAAGTCAGCCGGGCCGTTGGTGCGGCCACCAAGCGTGCCGCGCAGGCGGCCTCGACCCCGCCGGGTGGCGGGCAGGGCCACGGCCATGGGCAGGGAAAAGCCGGAGCTGGCCGCGGCTTTGCCGGGACTGCCCCGGGCGTTGCCCCGTTGCCGACGTCGGCCGTGCTCCCGTCCTTCAACCGGCCTGATCCCCGGGACCCCGTGGCGGCGATGGAGCGCCAGGCGCTCGAGGTCGCACTGCAGGAGCCCGGGATGCTCGAGGGTGAGACGTGGCAACGCTTTTCGGAGGCGCGGTTCTCCACGCCCGCCTATCTCGCCATCCACGAAGCCATCCGGGCTACCGGACTCGGGTTTGCCGGGGACCCGGTGCGCTGGGTGGAGCAGTTGCTGCAGGAAGTCCCTGAGCCGCTGCGCCCGCTCGTGTCCGAACTCGCCGTGGTGCCCCTGCCGGCCAACACACCCGAAGGTGTCCTGCGCTACTGCAAGGACATCCTCGCCCGCCTGTTCGAGCTTCAGATCACCCGGGTGAAAGCCGAGAAAATGGGCCAGCTGCAGCGCCTGGATGCCTCGGCCGATCCGGAGGAATTCCAGCGGCTGAATCGCGAACTCATGCAACTTGAGATGCAGCGGCGGTCCCTGCGCTCGGACGCCTGAGCCGCCGATTTCGTTTCCCGGGCAGGTGTTTGCTAGGCTTATACCCGCTTCATTCCTCCTTAGCTCAATTGGCAGAGCATTCGACTGTTAATCGAAGGGTTGCTGGTTCAAGTCCAGCAGGAGGAGCGCGCAGTCCCCGTTCCGGGTTCCGGAACGGGGACTTTTTTATACCCGGAGGGGGTATTTCACAGCTGGCCGGCACAGACGCCCTGGCCGATTTCCCTACCGGCAAAACGTTTGCTAATGTCGTACCTGCTTCATTCCTCCTTAGCTCAATTGGCAGAGCATTCGACTGTTAATCGAAGGGTTGCTGGTTCAAGTCCAGCAGGAGGAGCGGACAGGTCCCGCGGCCGGTGAAAACCGGCCGCGGGACCTTTTTTATTGCTCCGTTGTGTTGACCCGTACCCTGCACCTGGCTGGGCGTTTCAGTGGGCTGGGCGTTTGTCGCCGGGCTTCCAGCGGCCCGACTCAGACGAAGTACATTTCCACCTGGAGGAAGCGCTGGGCCTCGGCCACCGCGGCCTGGAAGGCCTCAAGCTCCGTGGGGGACTTCCGCGGCTCCCTCGGATGCCATTCATGCGGCGCCGAGTGCACCTGGGTGAATCCGCCGCCCGGGGGCGCATAGAAGATGCCGAACCGTTGCACCGGCCACTCGGGGGAGGATTCCGGGGCCACGAGCAGGGCGGAGTCATAGGCCGGGTTGTACCACTGGGCTATCGGGCGGCGGCGGTCTTCGGTGAACAGGCCGGAGGCGTACAGGGCCGCCGACTGCGGACTGGTCTGGCTGCACAGGCGATCCCACCACAGGGGCAGGATTCCGGCATCGCACCGCTGCCATGTGGCCGGAAGGGGCGGGGGGTCCTGCCTGTGGGGCATGAAATAACTGTATCTCCCGCCGCGGACGTCGAACAGGGTGCGAGTGGGCCAAGGCCAGGCGGCGAGGGCTCGCCGTGTTCCCGGTGCGCGGGGGACATGCTCAGTGATGGCCCTGCTGTACGTGGGACATGCTCAGTGATGGTCCTGCTGTCCGTGGGGCATGCTCAGTGATGGTCCTGCTGTCCGGGGGACATGCTCAGTGCTCGTGCCCTGTCCGGGGGACATGCTCAGTGCTCGTGCCCTGTCCGGGGGACATGCTCAGTGCTCGTGCCCTGTCCGTGGGACATGCTCAGTGTTCGTGACCTGTCCGTGGGGACATGCCTAGCCCTGGTCCTGGCGCGTGGACATATTGCCACTATGCCCACTCCTAGGCGCGAAGGATGGGCATGTCCCGCGGAGGCAGCCGCGAAGAATGGACATGTCCCAAGGCCTTGCCGCGAAGAATGGGCATGTCCCGCTGAGGAGCCGGGCCGGCCCTACTGGATCGGGGGCACAGTGCTGGGTCGTACAACCAGCCACAGAGCAGCGGCTGCCAGAAAGATGCAGGCGGCCTGGACGGCGCCCATGGGGGTCGCGGACCCGACGCCGAGCCAGCCGACCACCGGGGAGACCAGGCCCGCCATCATGAAAGTCGCCGCGCCAAGCAGGGACGCCGCGGTGCCGGCCTGGGCGCCGTGTTTGGCGAGGGCCAGCACCTGCACGGTGGGAAAGGTGAAACCGGCGCCGAGGATGTAGAACCACAGCGGCACCAGGACGCCCCACAACCCGAATCCCAACTGGTCGAAGACGACGATCAGGACGGCCATGACGAACATCCAGGCCGTGGAACAGGCCAGGATCCACTGCGGCGGGACGCGCCTGATGAGCCTTGCGCTCGTCTGTACGCCTGCCACGATGCCGAGTGAGTTGATGCCGAAGAGCAGGCCGTACTGTTGGGGCGTGAAACCGTAGACATTCTGGAACAGGAACGGCGAGGCGGAGAGATAGGCGAAGAGGCCCGCGAAGTTCATGCCGCCCACCAGCAGCAGGCCCACGAAGATCCGGTCGGAGAATAGCACTTTGTAGCGCTGGCGCACGGTCATCCCGGTCTTGCCGCGCAGCTCCGGCGGCAGGGTCTCCCGGATCACGAACAGGGCCGCGATGATGACACAGGTCCCGTAGGCGGCCAGGAACAAGAAGATGCCGGGCCAGGGCATCAGCAGCAGCAGCTGGGAGCCGATGACCGGCGCGAGGATCGGGGCCAGTCCGTTGACAAGGGCCATCCGAGAGAACATCCGCACCATGGCGTAGCCGCTGAACAGGTCACGGACCATGGCCATGGCCACCACACCGCCGCCGGCGGCCCCGATGCCCATGAGGACACGGAAGAAGCCCAGCGTGGCGATATCCGTGGACTGGGCTGCGCCCAGGGATGCGGTGATGTGGACCGCCGTCGCCAGGATCAGGGGCAGCCGCCGGCCGAACTTGTCGCTCAGCGGCCCCACCACCAGCTGTCCCAGCGCGAACCCTATGGTCGTCCCCGTGAGCGTCAGCTGCACTGCTGCCTCGGAGACACCAAGGCTTTCTTCCAGGGCAGGGAACGCGGGCAGGTAAAGATCCACGGTGAACGGCCCCAGAGCCGTCAAGGCGCCGAGCGTCAGGATGTAGAGGAATTTGCGACGCCGGCTGAGGGAATCACCGGGATTGGGGGCTGTACTCACAGAGGTCCATCCTAGGGCCCGCAAGGGCGGCCGGCCGGTGGCTGGGCGGGCGCGCCACACCTTGCCTGAAAAGGCCTGCCAAGAGCCTAAATGATAGTTTTGACACCGGGGTCTGTGCGAAGCTGTCCAGACCCGGCAAGCCCGCGTGAGCGGATCGACGGATGGCACCAGTTAGGCGGGACCCATGAGCGGACGTCACAGCGGCGGGACAGGCAGCGGGTTGCGCGTTACCGCGCTGCCGAAAACCTTGAAGATGATCTTCAAGCTGGCGCCCCGCCAGCTCAATGACGAGATTGCTCTGGCCAAGGCCGAAATCAAGCGCAAGGGGATCCAGCTCGGTGTTGCCGGCGCCTTCTTCGGCGTCGCGCTGGTCTTCATTGCGCTCCTGGTGATCGGTCTGATGGTCGCCGCGATCATGGGCCTGGCCACGATCATGCCGGCGTGGCTCGCCGCCTTGCTGGTCTCCGCCGTGTGCCTGATCATCGCCGCGATCGGGGCGCTCATCGGGCAGAGGAAGTTCAAGGCGGTCATGCCGCTGGTTCCCGAGGACACACTCCGGGGACTCAGGCACGATCTTGGCATCGCCAGGGAAGGCTCCGCGTTCGACCCAGCCGTCCTGGATCCGAACTCCGAACAGTACAAAGCCGCGAAAGCCGCCAAGGAAGCCGCAGCCGCCAAGGCGAAGGCGGAAAAGGAAGCCAAAGCTGCCGCGCAGCCCGACTTGGGGCCTGCCCCCACAGAGGCCGAACTCCGAAGCCGGCTGGACGAGCGGCGGACGCATCTCACCGGCGTGCGCGACGACCTCGGCCGGGAACTCGATGTCAAGACCCAGGCCCAGGCGCTGCTGGCCGCCACCCAGGCCCGGCTGCAGGTCGGCAAAGCGCAGCTCAGCGACAAGATCGCCGGCTTCCGCTCCTCAGCCCGCTCCTCGGCGGGGACGCCTGCATCCGGTGACGGGCAGAACCTGACCGGCCAGATCAAGAACCGCTGGAAGCCCCTTGCTGTGCTGGCCGCGTCGGCCGCCGCCTTGGCAGTTCTGGTGCGCAGGCTGATGAAGGGCTAGGCAGACCCTGAACCGAAACACCAAACCGTTGCCGTCCACGGAAAGGGGGAATCGATGAAGTTCATCGGCGCTGGTGCCCGCCCCGGGCAACCCCTCGTCCACCGCGACGCGGTCTTCACGGTTCCAAATATCCTGACCGTGGTGCGCTTCCTTGGTGTTCCCCTGTTCATCTGGCTGGTCCTCTCGGAACACAAGTACGGCTACGGTGCCCTCGTGCTCGTCGTCATGGCCAGCACCGACTGGGTGGACGGCTACATCGCCCGCCGCTTCAACCAGATGTCCAACCTCGGACGGGTCATGGACCCGATTGCCGACAGGCTCTCGCTGATCGCCGTAGCCGTGACCCTGGTGATCGCCGGCGTCGTCGAGTGGTGGTATCTCGTCGCGCTGCTGCTCCCGGACGCGGTCCTGCTGGCCCTGTCATTGTTTTATTTCCACGGCCATCCGGATCTGCCGGTGAGCCGCATCGGAAAAATCCGGACCGGCCTGCTGCTGGTGGGCACACCGCTGCTGGTGCTGTCCAAACTTCCGGTGCCCGCCGCGGACGTCTACGCCACGGTCGCCTGGATCTTTTTGGGGCTGGGTCTCGTGGGGCACTGGATCGCGGCCTACAACTACGTCGGGGCCATCATTGCCAAGGGCCGGCAGCTTCGGGCGCACGACGGCGGCTCCCACTGATGGTATGGCTTGCGGTTTTGCTTGCGGTACTGGGCGCCTTCTGCCTGGCCTTTGGCGCCCAGCGCCAGGGCAGCGCGGTCAAGGCCGATACCGGCGGCCTCGCGCTGAGCAGCCACGGACTGCTGCGGCTCGCGCGCAATCCGCGCTGGGTTTTCGGGCTCATGCTGCTGTGCGTCGGGATGGGGATGAACGCCGTCGCCCTTGTCATGGCCCCCTTGACGGTGGTGCAGCCGATCGGCGCGATTGCGCTGGTCATCACCACCGTGGTCAACACCAAGGACCAGGGCCTGAGCATGAACCGGGCTACCGTCGTGGCGATCTCTTGCTGCGTGACGGGCTCAGCGCTGTTCGTGCTGCTGGCTGTCAACGCGACCCAGGAGAACCACAACGTCAGTGCCTCGGACGAGCTGACGATCGTGCTGCTCCTGGCCCTGGCCGTGGGGCTCTTCGGCACGCTTGCCGTCCTGTTCAAGCACCGCCTGAGCGCCTTCGTGTACATCCTCGGCGCCGGCGTCCTGTTCGGCTTCGTGGCTGTCCTGACCCGCATCATAGGCAGGCATCTGCTCGATCCCAACGGGCAGTTCCTGCTGAATGTGCCGTGGTACAGCGTCGTGGCGCTTATTGCTGCCGGCGCTCTGGGATCGTGGTTTGTCCAAAACGCCTACTCCAGCGGCCCGCCGGACCTCGTGATCGCCGGATTGACCGTGATCGACCCCATTGTGGGCATCGCAATCGGCATCGTGATTCTGGGAGAACTGCGCCCAGACGTACAAGCTGTGACGGCTATTGCCATGGGCGCGGCCGCATTGCTTGCTATCGTGGGAGTTATAGCCCTCTCCAGGCACCACCCGGAAGTCACCAAGCGCAAGAAGGAAGCGCGGAAGGCAGCGGGCAGGTCCTAGGGCATCAGTCCAGACTTCGGCTGCAAGCCCGGCGCGCCTGTGCCGACTGACAGCCGGCCGCCATTGATCCAGCTGTCCGCACAGCGACCACCAGGAGCTCTTCACGTGACCAAGTCCGACAACCAGCTGCCGCTGACCATCCTGATTGCCGCTGACACGTACCCTCCCCACGTCAACGGCGCCGCCCAGTTCGGCTACCGCCTCGCCAAGGGCATGACTGCCCGCGGGCACGACGTGCACGTCCTGGCGTGCCGCCCGGGCAAGGGCGCGAGCTACAGCGAGTTCAGCGAAGAGGCCACCGTGCACCGCCTCCGCTCCCATTCCGTGCCCACGCACGAATACTTCCGGATCACCTTCCCCTGGGAGATCAAGAAGGAAATCGGTCTCTTGTTTGACCGCATCCAGCCGGACGTGGTGCACATCCAGAGCCACTACATGATCGGCGAGCACGTCCTCTACGAAGCCGTGAAGCGCGGCATCCGGGTGGTGGCGACGAACCACTTCATGCCCGAAAACCTGAACCCCTTCCTGCCGTTCCCGCAGTGGTTCAAGGACATCGTGGGCCGGATCTCCTGGAGGGACATGGGCAAGGTCATGGGCCAGGCCGACGTCGTGACCACACCCACGCCGCTGGCCGCCAAAGCCATGCACCAGCACGCATTCCTCCGCAAGGTCCTGCCGCTGTCCAACGGCATCGACGCCGCCAATTACGAGCTGCGTCCCGACGAGACGGTGGAACGCCACACCAGCCCCACCGCACTCTTCGTCGGCCGGCTGGCCGAGGAGAAGCACGTGGACGTGCTGATCGACGCCGTCGCCAAGACGCCCAAGGACCTCGACATCCACCTGGAAATCGTCGGCGGCGGAGAAGTCCGTCCGGCCCTCGAGGCCCAGGTCGCCCGGCTCGGACTGACGGACAGGGTCAGATTCCTCGGCATGGCCAGCGACGCCGACCTTCGCAGGGCCTACATCACGGCCGACGTGTTCTGCATGCCCGGCACGGCGGAACTTCAGTCCCTCGTCACCCTTGAGGCGATGTCGGCGTCGACGCCGGTCCTGCTGGCCAACGCGATGGCGCTGCCGCACTTGGTGCGCGACGGGGAGAACGGCTACCTCTTCACGCCCAACGACAGCGATGACCTCGCCGCCAAGCTGGCCAGTGTCTTCTCGCTGCCCGCACACGAGCTCGCGGCGATGGGCAAGACCAGCCGGGAAATGGTGGAGAACCACGGCATCGCGCGCACGCTGCAGACGTTTGAGGACATCTACCGGGGCGCCAGCTACGACGACTTCGTCGTCTAGGCAGGCTGCGGCTCGCCTGCTGCGGCCGGTTGTGGCCGGCGCCCGCATGGCGACCGTGCCGACCGGTGGCCGCATGCACGTGCGATGCGTCTACTATTGCTAGAGTATTTTTGCCCGGGATCAATCCGGCCCCAGCGGGCCGGGACTGGCTCCGGGCGCAGGGGGCTATAGCTCAGCTGGTTAGAGCGCGGGACTCATAATCCTAAGGTCCTCGGTTCAAGTCCGAGTAGCCCTACACTAAAAGAGCCCCTGACCTGCGGAAACGCTGGTCAGGGGCTCTTTGCATTTGAAGTTCTCAGGTAGCCATCCACCGGAAACCCACCGAATTGGTTTAACGGGGCTTCCCAGGGCGTCGGCTCTTGGCCGGCCTCCATGGCCTCAATGCGCAGGGCTACTTCCTGCCAGACTTCTTTGCCGCCATTGCCGCCGACTGGAATCCAGACGACCTTTTGTTCGTTTGCCAGCCGCTGGGCGATGGCTTCGGCGTCCTTGGTCCCGACGGTCCTCGGCCGTTGACCCGTTTCGGTAATCGTCCAGTCGACAGTCCGTTGCTGGAACTCCCCACTCCACGACAGCAGCCCGCGTGCGGCGAGTTTGTCGAGTATTTCCCCCAGGTGCCACTGGCGGTGAAGCTTGTAGGGCTTGCCAAATTTCTTCACGGGATTCCTAACCTAGTTTGGTGATGCTGGGCGTCGCTGCGAAAGATTCAAGGACTTGAGTGTTGTCCGGCGCCTGGTGCGTCTTCTGCACATAGTGCTTACGGGTGACGTTCTCGCTTGAGTGACCCAGCTGAGCCGAGGCAACGGCCATGCCTGAGGAGGCCTCCAGTAGGGTTCCTACGGTCTTCCGAAAGGTGTGCGGCGTTACCCACTGGAATCCGAGTTCGTCACGCGCTGAGCGCCATTGCTTGCGGAAGTTGTTCGGATCCCGGAGCGTGCCGACGGCGGAGGGGAACACCACGTCCCAGGGATTAGCCTCCAGCTGGGCTACCTGCCGCCTCAGGAGCATTTCCACGGCGAAGGCGGGTAGGAAGTACCTTTGCCGGGAATGGGCGCTCTTAGGGTGGTCCTGGATGGTCAGGCCCTGCCCCGGCATGTAAACGATAGTCCCGTTCACGGTGACGGTGGGCCGTTCGGACTTGAGATCGATGTCCTTCCACCGGATAGCGAGGGCCTCGCCGATGCGGGCGCCGGTGGCAAGCATGATGTCGACGACGTCGAGCATGTCCACGGTGGGGTAGCGGCCGGCCTGGGTCTTGTTGGCTTCCCACTGGCGGAGCCCTGCCCGCAGCGCGCCGACCTCGGATACGGTCAGGGCCCTGACTTCCTTGTGATTTGTCGGGATGGTGGCCACATCCCGGAGCGGGTTTCCGTCCAGAGCGCCATGCCGGGCGGCGAGGCCCAGCATGCCGGACAGGACCGTCTTGCAGAGCTTCGCCGTGGCGTTCCCGTGTTTGGTCCTCATCGTCTTCAAGAACCGGTCCAGGGTGGACACTGTGGCTTCCCGGATCCGCAGGCCGCCAACGCCTGGGGAGACGTAGTTGTCCATGATGTCCCTGTATCGCCGGCGCGTATTCAGGGCCCTACCGATGTCCTCGAACTCTGCCCACCAGATCACGGCGAGCTTTGTGATCCGCATGTCGCCGGTGATGTCTTCGCCGGCTGGCATGGCCCGATCGGTCAATGCCGCAATAAGCAGCCGCTCGGCCTTCCCGCCCTTGTCGGCCTTCGACGTCGCCGCTGCCCTGGCCTCAACCTTGCGGGTTATCCCGTCAAAGTCCCGGAATCTCGCCATTGCCCGCCACACGCCAGGCGTGACCTCGTCCCTGCTGATCTTCCCCCATGTGCCGATCTGCAGCGGTGGCCTAGGCATCTCCGGCAGCCCTATCTCGTCCCAAAAAGTGCTCCACCCCGGCGTTTATTTCAGCGTCGTTCTTCCGCAATTCTTTAAGCCACTCTTCGGGAACATCTGGGATCGGCAACCCGTGCTCCTCCAAGAAATCGAGAGCGCCATGTGTGTCAGCGAGAATATGCTGCAGCTCCTCTTGCAGAGACTGCCGCGCTGCTTCATTGTCCCGGTTCATCGACGCGAGGTTACGAATCATCTCCTCCGTCTTTTTCCATGCTCGGGCGTTCGCCGACAGCATGGTGTATTCGATCACGGCATCCCGTATCCCCCGAGCCGGTGCGTTTGTAGGGTGATCTCCGTAAACTCCCGGGCTGAGCCCCTCCGCGAACCATTGCCAGGCTTCCCACGGGGATTCCATAACTCCAGGCAGAACCTCTACGAGCTCCGGTTCGTCGATCGGGAACAAGAGGCCCAAGGGCGGGACGCCCAATGCCTTCGCCAGCACGGATATCTCGGCAACAGTGATGTTTCTCCTAGCGCCAGACTCTAGGTTCGCGAGGGTTGTTCGGAGCATCTTGTATCCAAGCTCATTCGTACAGAAGTCGGCTACTGCCTGCACCGACATTCCGGCGGCCAAGCGGACCCGCCTTACTCGTGCGCCAACAGTCGCCGCCTGCCGCTTCATCCAGTCTTCACTCTGATCTACCGTCATAAATCATGACGATACCATTGGCGATTCGTCATGGCTAGTTGCGCTCCATCAAATACTGATGTAGAACTAAAAGCGTCATAAAGAATGGCGAAAGCGTCATGGATTTGATCGGAGTAGGACATGTCGGAATCTGGGGAAGTGACAAATCTGATGGAAAGGCATCTGTCCATGCAGGACTTGGCGCATCGTGAAGGCGTTCCCTTGGCCACGGTGCGCGGATGGCGAGTGAAGGGGTATGGGCCGCGGGGCATGGCAGTCGGGAAATACGTCCGCTACCGCATGGAGGACGTTTTGGCTTGGGAAGAATCACAACTCGAAGAGCAGGTCCCGGCATGAGCCCGCCCCGAACCCCACAGAATCACCAAGACCGTTGTCTGACGGCAAGCATCCCAGCTGAGACGGAGCCTAGCGACTTGCTCGGAAGGGCCCCGGGCTTCGTCACGGTCAAGGGATGGATCTTGGACGCCGCGGCCGACGCCAACATGGTGATGAGCGTCCGCCGGGCCAAGAAAATGGCCGGCGACTACCTCGACAGGACCGACCCCGACAGCTACGTGCGGATCACGCACAGCGACCCGGTCGGGGAAGGCGTCGCCCGCCGCTGGATGGACTTCAAACACAACACGGCGCCGGTGAACGCATGATGGCCAGCCGCTGCGAGTGCGAGTGGCTCGGAGATTGCGCCTGCGAAGTCCGGGAAGTGCCGGTAACGACGCCAGCAAAGGCATGCAAAGTGCGCCTCAAGACACAAGAAAGCCGTGACGCCTCGCCAAAGTCCGTCACGGCCGATGAACCAACCCATTCCTAGGAGATTCACAATGAACAGTACCAAGACCCCAGCCACTGTGCGAGACCTCGCCGACATGGCCCACGAGCAGGGCAAGACCCTCGTAGAGATGCTGGACATCATCGGGCCCATCCCCATGCCGCCGGCGGGGTACATCCTCGCCCAGGGGCACGACGTCAAATGGATCGGCCACGAGATCGTAAACCGGCGATGGATCATCACGCCCACGTGGGATGCCGCCAACGACCGCTCGCTCGAGGTATGGATGGCGGACCACGAGTCCCCTTCCTACGCCCACCTGAGCCCGGAGGACGCGCTGCAGTTCGCCGCGGATCTCACCACTGCATCCCAGTCCTGAGCCCCTAAAAACGAACGGAAACCGCCTTCATGGGAGCAACGAACGTAGCCAAGGTATTCGCCAACTGGCGACACCTCAGCCACCGGGAGGCACGCGCCCTGGCGTTCATGGCAAACATGGCCCTCGACACTGACAAGCCCCCACGGTATTTCGGAGGCTGGGAAGCCGTGGCATCTGCGCTCGGACTCGACTGCGAAGGCAAGCGCGCCAGTGCCGAACGAGTGTCCATGCAGGTCTTCGCCTCGCTCCGTGAAGCCGGTGCGATCGTCTCCAGTGGACAGGCACGAATGAGGGTCAGGGCCGAATATGCCATCACTTTGGACCTCGACTTCACGTTTCAGTCGAAGGGGTCAGGGCGTGACGTCACCTGGACCCAAGTGCCCCGCAGCCTGAACGCTCCGTTCATGCAGGAGCCTGAACGCGACATTCAGGCACTACCGAATGAAACGTTCAGGCAGGTGCCTGAACGAAACGTTCGGAACAGCCTGAACGATCCGTTCATGCCTAGGAGTACTGAGGAACCACACGGAGGAGTACCCGAGGAAAAACAGGGAGGAATACAAATCGCCAACGCTTTTAGTCTCACCAACGCGCGTGCGGACGAACTCGCCGCCTTGGATGAAGGGCTGTCATTCGAGGATCAGCGGTCCCGGCAACTCGCAGCTCTCGAGAAGCTGCCGAACTACAAAGAACGGGAAGCCTCATGACCACTCAGAACGCCGGATCACCCACGGAAGCAGGCGCCAGCCGTTACCCCCGTGTGGGCGTGCGGCCTTGGGTCTGGCGGATGCCTGGCGAGCCAGACCGCCCCGGACTTGGACTGTTCCGGGGAGCACGCTTCCTGCTCCATCTGACACACGACCAAGCCAGGACGCTCGCCGACCAGCTGCACGACCACGCCGACGACTTTGAACAACCCCTCATCCAAGACCGCCGATCGAACGACCAGGAGAAGTAAATGCCACAGAAGCACGACATCGGGCAGCAGAAGCGCAAGAAGGTGGCCGCCCAGGTCATCGTGGCGGCGCCACGGCCCGGCAAGCTCGCAATTGACCTAGTCCGGCGCGGACTCGCCAGCCCCAACATCCTCGACGGCATGACTAGCCGGTTTCACCGGAGCTGACAGATGGCCCTGTACCCGACCATCAACCCCGTCTCGGTCAACATGCTGTCAGTCACCGTGATCTGCCCCCACTGCGGCGACGAAGAACACCAGCGAATGCAGCACGAAGGCCGCCAGCCAATCCAGCCCGGAGACAAGGTCCTCTTCGGATCCACCTGCTCAAAAACCAACGACGACGCAGTCCGTTACTGGATGCCACCCAACCAGTTCGGCTACTACATCCAATTTCCAAGCCGAACACCGAACAGAAAGAAAACACGATGACATTCCGAGCACCAGCAGAAAAGTGGGCAAAGAACGCCGGCCCCGTCAAGGCCACCCGCGCCATGCTCGAGAGCCCCGATGGACAGTGGCACCCCGGCGTCCGCATCAAGCAGGAAAGCACCGGCGGCTGGATGGTCCTGACCGAAGCCCATGCCGTTTCCGTCGCGACACAGATCCTGGACGTCATCGATTTTCGCCGCCACCACGAAGCCGGGCCCGCGGGAAAGACCACACCATGACCCAGATCCCCGAAGCCGAAGCAACAGGGCCCCCGCCGCACCGCCCCCAAGAGCAGATGACCGACCTAACAGAACTGCGGCTCGAAGTAGCCAAGTGGCGGGTCATCGCATTCTGGGGAATCCCCTACGAACACCACCACCACGTAAACGGCGACACCGCCCAAGACATAGAGGACAAAGCGCACATCCTCGCCGACCTGCTGATGCTCTTCCCAACCGAAAAACAGGAGTCACCATGACCATCTATGCAACCCACGCCATCAACGCCGACCTCCTCGATGACCAGCTCGGCCAGTTCACCAGCGCCGCACTGCCGCTCAAGGATTACCTCCCAGCCGAGCTCACCCGACGCGAGGTGATCAACGCCAACGAACTCATCCAAGCCGTATACCCCAGCGCGGACTACCTTGCCGAAGCCGCGGACCTCGTCCTCAACGGACAAGACCCGTCCGAAGCCATGAGCCGGCACGCGGCCGACACCCACATCCAGCCGCTCGTCGAAGCAGTCCGAAGCCGGGCCAAGTTCCGCCAGGCAGACGCCGTCAACGCGGCTGCAGACACAACCATTCAAACCCTCCGCACACAGGTGTTCGAACCCGCGGTCAACCGGCTCAAAGAGCTAGCCGAAGCACACGGCTGGGGATGGGACATGAACGCAGCAATCAGCGCCCAGGACTTCGCCCGCGCCGCCGCCATCAAAGAAGCAACCGATCTTGTCGTCAAACTCGGCCAGATCGACAAACTCCGTCGCAAACTCCACCCAGGAGCCTTCGACGCTCCCGCCGCCTACACCACTGAACCCAACACCGTCGACATGGCGAATGGCGCTGAACAGGGAACCCTCAGTTGGTGGATGCAACTCATCGAAGCAGGCGCCACCCTCCACTTCCCTACGCTCGCCGAATACCACGAGCTGCACAACAGCGAAGCCCACACGGAGTACAGGGCAGCGAAAGCAGCAGCCGGGGCGGCCGAGGATCCTTGGGAACCTATCAGCCTTAGCTACGTCTCGAGGGGCTAGCCGACAGCCATGACCGAGAAAAAGAGCGTGGCCGACGGCCGCAAGATCTACGAAACCAAACACGGCAAGACCGCCGTCGAGCCCCCAAAACCGTCGGCGGCGGCTGCGCCTGGCACGCTAGCCGCCGGCGCCAAGCTCTACCGGCAGAAGCCGAGACCATGAGCTAAAGCAACGGACCCGAGACGCCTGCGGCCAGCCCATTCAAGGGCTGGCCGCACCGCACCCCAACCAGAAAGGACAATCGCCACATGGCAACCAGCAGGACAGGCACCAGCACGTGGAAGAAGATACGCAAGCGTGCGCTGCACTTGGCTCAGGCACAAGGGCTAACCATCTGCCCCTACTGCAAGGTGCCCCTCAACTACCTCATCAGCCTCACGCCGTCCAGCGCAGAAGTAGACCACATCACCGCACACGCAAGAGGCGGACAAGACAGGCTCGACGCCGTGCAAGTGGTCTGTCGCCGCTGCAACCAGTCCAAGGGCGACAAACCCGCCCCGAAGACCGTCACAGTGCGCGCTGCCAAACCACTACGCACAAGCCGTCGATGGTAGGCGCCGGAATGGCTCACGCCGCCCCCGAACGGACCCAGGGGGAGGTCCCCTGGGGTCCCCTCTCGCGCTCGCTCCCCGGGCATAGCGCAAAATCCCCCCGTGCCGCACGAAGTGTGAGGCCCCTGAGGGGGCTAGCGGCCCCGGAATCTATGGTTTCAGGGTCTTCAAGGCCTCGCGGGAATGGCTGCGATCCGGGCGTTTTTGAGGCCCTTAGATCGCCGCCTGAGGTCGCATGATCTGACTGAATTCCAAGTTCCGCGTGATTCCGCGGAGTAAGTGTGACAAGGAGATTTGATGGAACCGAAGACCCCTACAGGGCTCAAGGCCGCCGGGAGGAAGTTGTGGGACTCCTCGACTTCCGAGTTCGAACTGGCGCAGCATGAGCTGGCTTTGCTCGAGGAGGCTTGTCGGACGCGTGACTACATCCGGGAGCTGGACAGAGCCGTCCGAAACGACGGGGTGATGATTCCCTCCTCCCAGGGGAGCCGGCTACACCCCGCGATCGCCGAGTCCCGGCAACAGCGCCTAGCGCTAGCCCGCATGCTGATGACTCTGCAGATCCCGGCTCTTGATGATGACCTTCCCGGCGCCGGCCGTGTCCGCCCAGCGTCGGGCGTCCGTCGTGGTTAGGCGGAAGCAGGATGCCGGGCCCGGGTTGCCTCTGCCTGCACACCTCGCCGAGGATGCCGTTTGGTCCGATCCGGAGAGGTGGAAGCGGGAAAGGTTTGAGTGGGCCCGTCATTACGAGTGGCCCCCCGGAAAGATCGGTTTCCTGGCCTTCTTCCTTGAGACCGTGAACCTACATCGAATGGCAAAAGTGCATCCTCCCGCGCCGTCAAGCACGTCCCCCTAAAGCCCGCTCATGGCGGGCTTTTTTGTACCCAAACCGAGAACCCATAGGAGAAACCCAATGCCAGCAAGTGTCGCATCAACCCCGTCCGATAAGCCCGCGAATCCTGGGGCTTCAGTCCTCCCAGACCCGAGCAACCCAGGCTTTTACTTCCCCACGTCCAGCGGGCAACTGATCGAGGACCCCCTGAACCCCGGCTTCTACCTGATCGGAGAATGACCAATGACTAACCGCATCGTCACTGTAGGTGACAACTTCACCCTCCCCGCTTCCGTCAAAGTCGCCGACGCGAACCTTCCTGATGGCGCGAAGCCTTCCAACGTTGCCGGGAAGGTCGAGAAGGCGGCGATCATCGCAGCCTCTGACCCGCTCGCCTACCTAAACACCGTGGCGATCCTTTGCGAGTTCCCCGTCCGCGAGAACGGCGAAACGCTTTGGCCTCAGGGCATCTCCATCAACAAAGCTGACAATGAGCTGTACGTCTCCAACGCGGACGGCCCGGCAGCGGTCCTCCGGATTGACATCCGCGACCTCACGACAGGGGCCCGGAAGTCCAGCAAGCAGATCTCGGTGACTGGCCCAGCCTGGTCCGAGGGCCTGCCGTGGTTCAAAAACACCAACGGGGACCTGTGCTTCATCGTCCGCACCACCCCCGAAACCGGCGTCACCAGCACGTACAGCATCTTCAACTACACAACGAACACCCTCGGCTCGCCCATCGCAATCAACGGGCCGTTCAAGTCCGACGTGAACGGCGACACGTTCATCACCTCGGACGCTTATAGTCACACCGCCACGAAGTTCTTCATTTACTCGTGGGCGTCTATTCAAGCTGGCATGCCATCGCTGCTCGCGACCGTCCCGCTAGAGAACCCAGGGCAGGACATAGGCAAGACGCAGAACATCGCGATCGTCGGGTCAAACCTCTATATCCTGACCGGCGATCAGTCCACAAACCCCGGCATCCTCGTCTATGACTTCACCGGCAAATTGCTCGCGATCAGGGACTACGGCAAGGCGGATTTTCAAGCAGCGGTAAACGTCCTGAAGCCCGGCTACCTCACGAACAACGCCTTCGTCTATGAATGTGAAGGCGCGACGAACCTAGACGGGAAGCTCGTCACCGGGCAAATCGTCAACAACAACCCCGCGGTCACGGCCGACGGGAAAATGCTGGTCCTTCAGCACAACCGAATCGACGGATCGCACATCAAGGCCCGGCCGCTCGCGAACTTTGTCCGCGACACCGGCTGGGTTACGCTCACGCCAGCGACCGGGTGGACTATCGGCGGTGGCGTGAACATCCAAGCCCGCCGCATCGGCAACGAGGTGCGTCTTCGTGGGCAGCCTTTGAATGGCTCCGCAGCAGGTGCCACTTTTGTGACAGTCGCCACGCTGCCAGCCGGCATGATCCCGCCTGCCAGCGTCCAGTTCTCCCAATCGTCCAACACGACCGCGACGATGGCGGTCCGGGTGAACAACACGGGCACCATCGAATGCTGGTCTTCGGTAGTTACTTCTTCCTGGCGCCCACTGAACGGGATCACCTTCCTGCTCGATTAGGCACACACCACAGGCCCACGCCATCTTCGGATGAGCAGGGGACTATCCGTCCTGGCTCGCACCGGTCAAGAAGTAGACACACGAACGCCCCCAGCCGTCCGGTTATCCCGGATTCGCTGGGGGCGCTTTGTCGGTCCTCGGTGGGGTGCGCGGAGTTGGCCCACCCCCAACAACCAGTTACCTCGGGCCACTTCCTGTTCCACAGGCTAGACCCGTCGCTGTACACCCGCAACTGATAGCGTTGGGAGTGCTCCTCCGCAACGTCGGGCAAGAGTCACGGTTCCCTCGGCCTCCGCCGGATCAATGATTCCTTCTGCCTCGGCAGCAACTCTCCATGCGGCCAGGATCCCTCGCTTCTGGGCACATTCCGACAGCAGCGCCTCGTTCAAAGTTGCGGGGATTGCGATGTCCTCGCTCGCCTCTTCGGCGCTCGGTTCCTGTGTGAAACCTCGTCCTTGGAGGTGCTCCTCCTGCTCAGAAATGCGGGCCTCAAGGAATTCGACGAGATTCATCCAACTACTTTAGTCTTGCGCAATGGCATCGTTCACCCTCGACGGGGAAACCTACGAATACATCCGGCCGGACCCTGGGCATCCGGCGGAGGAGACGCGTTCGTGGGAGTACGGGAACTACCCGAAGATCATGGCCACCGTCCCGCTGGCCGGCGGCGCCACGGTCGATGTCTACGCCGTCGCCGAACGCTGGAACCCCTCCTACATCCTCGTTGCATGGGCCGACGACGCAGACCACAAACACTGGGCGTGGATCCCCGCCGGCAACGTCCGCCGCGTCACGGACTCCGAGTGTGACATCGAAGAATACCGGCGCTGCCCCGAGAAACTGCGCGCCATCCAGTGGAGCCGCCGGCTACCGGGGTTCCTACCCGGGTGACGACGTATCCGCCACAAGATGTACCAAGTATTGACACCTACCGGTACATTGGGGTTCATGGGGACGCCAATGGACGAAAACGAAATATTGACGCGGTCTATCGGCGAGCACGCCGTGGACGCCATCACTCGCGAGCGGCTGCATTCCCTGACCGTCACCTTCGATGCACGAGACGCCAGCTGCACGATCGCGTTCGTGCTGGCTGACAACTCCGACGCCGAGCAGCTGCGAGCTATTGACAAGCTTTTAGACGTCCAGATGCTCTTCATGGACGAAGCCTCCATCGAATTCCGTATCGATGATGAAGCGGACCCGGAGGAAGCTGCCGATCGACACTCGATCAGCCAGCGTCAGTATTCCTTCGCATGAGCCCCGCAGCCGACATTAGGGACATCTCAACCAGCGTCTCCAGGGCTAAGGATCATGCCAAACTAGCCGCCGTGATGTTCGACACCGAGCAGGAGTGGTCCGCGGTTTGCGGTTTCTACTCCGCCTACCACCTCATCCGAGCATCGTTCCTAGCCGACCCGGTGTTCGATGACCCTCACCGTCTCTCCAAGATCAGCCTGAAAATCCACCCTGAGGACCGGTACGTTAGTAAGCACTCCAAGGGTGGTCTCTCCTCGACGTCATATGGGATCAACGAGATAGTCAGCACGCTGTACTTGGAAATCAGGGCCCGCTATCAACGACTGCACATAGCCAGTAACACTGTCCGCTACGGCCGCGGGCTGAAGGCTATTCAGCTGCCCAGCGTCCAAGCCGATCTTGCCGAACTTACCCGAGCCTTCGAAGCGGGCGAGATCATCTGCGCCTTGCACCCGTCCCGATAGTCCGGTGCCAGGATCGGGGCTCGCGGTTCGAACGAGGGCGAACCGCTGTGGCACGCGCCGGCACCTAGTATCGACGGCATGAGTCAAGACTCGAGCTCCAACGTGGCAAAGCCGAAGCTCGCGTACAGCCTCCAAGAGGCGGCCGCTGCCACCGGCTACAGCGCCCGTACGCTAAGCATCGCCATACGTCGCCACGACCTCCTGGCCCGATATGCCAATAGCAAACCGATCATCCTGGCCGATGAACTCCAAGACTGGTTGAGATCCCTTCCCACGGAACCGAAAGGCGGGCACCAGCCACTAAGCCAGTACGGGGAAGACGTCAAGGGATGGCCAGGCCCGCCAGAAGAACGTCACCCCTCGACGGAGCTCCCGACCAAGGCGTTGTTTCGGACGCCCGAGGAAGTCGCTCCCGAGCTTGGCATCAGCAAGTCAACGCTGCGCAGCTACTGCCGGACCTCCGGCATCTACACCCGGCTAAGCAACCGCCGCATCCTGCTCCACGAGGACGACGTCGTGCGCCTCGTGGCGTGGATCCGGGAGCAGGATAAGGCCGGCCAGTTGCGGACGGAACCCGAGCGGGACCCGTTCGCGTAACTGTTGGCCCACCGCTTACCCACCGGAAACAACGAAAAGTAACGAAGGATGATGAGCACCCCTGCGCGCTGATTTGGTCATTCTGCCGCGGAATCTAGGCACTAACGACACCCACCGAATACTGACGAAAACCAGCAACTGCTAATCCTAAGGTCCTCGGTTCAAGTCCGAGTAGCCCTACATTTCTGCGGGATCCTCCTTATCCGGGGGCCGCACCACGGGAGCCGTGGCTGACGTTCGACGTCGGCCGCGGCTTCTTTTTTGTCGGGCCGGTGCTTGCAGACGCCAGCAGACTGCGATATGTTACTCGTGAGTAACATATCGCCGGCGCTAAGTCCGCGCCCTTTTGGTCGCCGCTGATCACGAGTGAAGGAACATCATGCCCAAAGCTGCAATCGACATTAACAACCTGCCCTACGCCGACGGCGACTTCTTCGCGTTCGAGCAGCTGCTCAGCGCCAAGGAGCAGGACAGGCTGGCCGAGGTCCGCGAGTTCCTCGCGCGCGAGGTCAGGCCGATCGCCGTCGATTGCTGGAATCGCGCGGAGTTCCCCATGGAGCTGATCCCGAAGCTTGCCGAAATCGACCTGGTCAGCCCGGTCAAGAGGCAGGGCTACTCGAACCTCTTCGCCGGAATCCTGCACGCCGAGGCCACCCGCGCGGACACATCGATCGCGACGTTCATGGGCGTCCATGACGGGCTGTTCACCGGCTCCATCGAAGCCCTTGCCTCCCAGGAGCAACAGGACGCGTGGCTTCCCGAGATCTACTCACTCAAGAAGATCGGCGCCTTCGGCCTCACCGAGCCACTCGGCGGCTCCGACGTCGCCGGCGGCACCCGCACCACGGCACGGCGCGACGGCGGCAACTGGGTCCTCAACGGAGCCAAGCGCTGGATCGGCAACGCCACCTTCTCCGACTGGGTGGTCATTTACGCCCGCGACGTCGATGACAACCAGGTCAAAGGCTTCCTCGTCGACACCAAGACCGAGGGGTACAGCGCCGTGAAGATCGAGAACAAGATCTCGCTTCGCACGGTCCAGAACGCCGACATCACGCTCGATAACGTGGTGGTGCCGGAATTCTTCAAGCTCGCCAACGCCAACAGCTTCCGCGACACCAACAAGGTCCTGAAAGTCACCCGCCTGGCCGTGGCCTGGCAGGCGGTGGGCCAGCAGCTCGCGGCCTTCGACGTCGCCCGGCGCTACGCCGTGGAACGCAGCCAATTCGGCCGCCCGATTGCCTCCTTCCAGCTGATCCAGCACCAGCTCGTGCAGATCCTCGGCAACGCGGTCAGCTCCATGGGCATGATGGTAAGGCTTTCCCAGCTGGAGGACGCGGGCGAGGCGAAGGACGAGCAGTCCGCCCTGGCCAAGGCGTTCACCACTGCGCGCATGCGCGAAAGTGTGGCGCTGGGCCGGAGCATCCTCGGCGGCAACGGAATCGTGACGGACTTCGAGATGGCCAAAGTCTTCGCGGACGCCGAAGCCATCTACTCCTACGAAGGCACGCACGAGATCAATACCCTGGTCACCGGCCGTGCGATCACGGGAATTTCCGCGATCGTCTAAGGCGCGCTGACAGCCGCCACGACTGCCTGCCGTGCCTGCACGGGGCGGCCGTTCACAGGGAGTAATTCACGGGGGAGCCGTTCATGAGGGGCCATTCATGATGGGCCGACGTCGATAGGCTGGAGCAGGACAGAGGGTCTCAGGTCCATCACGAACGCCAGCGGGTTGACGTAGTCTTCGCCGCGGCGGACGCCCCAGTGGAGACAGGGCGGTGCCGGGCCGCAGTGGCCGGCCTCTACATGCCCCAGGACGTCGCCCTTTCCCACGGCGGACCCCGCCGTCAGGAAACTCGCCACCGGCTCGAAACTGCTGCGCAGCCCGTTGCCGTGATCGATCGTGATGACCGGCCGGTCCACCACGATCCCGACAAAGCTCACCGTGCCGGCAGCCGGCGAGACGAGCGGGGCGCCAACCTGCGACGCCTCAAGGTCGACGCCGCGGTGGCCGCTGAGCCACGGCCTGGCCGGGGGATCGAAGGCGCGCAGAACCGCCGGCCGCGGGCTGAGCGGCCAGCTCCAGGCAGGTGCCGGGACTGGCCCTGTGCCCGGGGAGCCCCGGACGGGGGATATCGAAACCTGGGTGGGTACCGAGACCCGCGTGGGTACCGAGATCCGCGTGAAAACCGAGACCCGAGTGGAAACCGAGACCCCGGAGGCCGCGGGGACGGAATCTGCGGGGATGGGGGACAGCGCCAGGAGCAGTGCCGCAAGGCCGGGGGAGATCTTCATGGCCCCAGCCTGCCGCGGCGGCGCGCTGGGCGGAATCACCCGCGAGGGCTATGTGGATAAGCCTCAAGTGCGGTCCGAAGGCGCCGCTGCCCCATCCTCATGACTATTCGTGGTCGGTTACGGGCGGCGGCATCACCGCCGCGACAGAGGGCGCCAGTGCACTAGCCCCCAGCACGGCCGCGGCCGACGGCAGGGATGCTGCCCTGCCGGGAGGCCGCCACGGTTTGCGCCCAACGACGGCTACCCCCGCGACGACGGATACCGGCCCCGGCCGCATGCCGCCCGCCCGCATGCCGTCCGGCCGTACTTCCGGCCGCCGCAAAAACATGCCCAGCGGCGCCCGTCGGAGCCCCGAAACCCCGCCCCGCGACCCCGCGAAAACCGTCCTTCGGTACGGGGGCGCTGTAGTACACTTGGTGGAGCAGTTTGCTGTGCCCTCACGCTTGAACGTTGCGATAATTCGTGGTTGTCCGAGCCGGCACGCCTCATTCAGGGGTGCGGGGGAGCAGTGGCTGACTACGCGTATCCAGCCCTCCTCAAAAGAAGCCTGAAACTTCAGATGCGGAAGACTGTGCCTCCTGCGGTCCGTTCCTTCGGGTACGGATGGGAAGCGCAGTGGATGCCAGGAGCAACGCCCACCCCGGGCGAATGCTAAACAACCGTCAACTATTGGCAGGGTAAGAGAGCCATGGGCTCTCTCATGAATGACCTGCCGGAAGGAGCGTCGGCATGCCCGTCGTAACTATGCGCCAGCTGCTTGACAGCGGCGTCCACTTTGGACACCAGACCCGCCGTTGGAACCCGAAGATGAAGCGCTTCATCTTCACGGAACGCAACGGTATCTACATCATTGACCTGCAGCAGTCGCTGTCCTACATCGACCGTGCCTACGAGTTCGTGAAGGCCACCGTTGCACACGGCGGCACCGTTCTCTTCGTCGGCACCAAGAAGCAGGCGCAGGAATCCATCGCCGAGCAGGCAACCCGCGTTGGCCAGCCGTACGTCAACCAGCGTTGGCTCGGCGGTATGCTGACCAACTTCCAGACGGTCTCCAAGCGCATCCAGCGCATGAAGGAACTCGAAGAGATTGACTTCGACGACGTCGCCGGTTCGGCTTACACCAAGAAGGAACTGCTGCTCCTTCGCCGCGAACTCACCAAGCTGGAAACCAACCTCGGTGGTATCCGCAACCTGACCAAGGCGCCGTCCGCGCTGTGGATCGTTGACACCAAGAAGGAACACCTTGCTGTCGACGAAGCCAAGAAGCTGAACATCCCGGTTGTGGCCATCCTGGACACCAACTGCGATCCCGACGAAGTCGACTTCCCGATCCCGGGTAACGACGACGCCATCCGCTCCGTCAACCTGCTGACCCGCGTGGTCGCCGACGCCGTTGCCGAGGGTCTCATCGCCCGCAACCAGCGCGCCACCGGCACCACGGAAGCTCCGGAAGAGCCGCTGGCCGAGTGGGAGCGCGAGCTCCTCGAAGGCAACAAGGCTGAAGCTGCTGCAGCGCCCGCCGCTGAGGCTGCTCCGGCTGCCGAAGAGGCACCCGCCGCTGAAGCTGCTCCGGCTGCCGAAGAGGCACCCGCCGCTGAAGCTGCACCGGCTGCTGAAGAAGCACCGGCCGCCGACGAAGCCAAGTAGTCAGACAAGTAAATCTGGATCTCCCCACATGCGCTCAGCTGCATAGGGGGTACCGACAGGATGGCCGCTCACTCGGTGAGCTGCCGTCCTGTCGGTCCGTACACCACATAAATTTCTAGACAGAGGGGTTCACATGGCGAACTACACTGCCGCTGATATCAAGGCTCTGCGCGAGCGCACCGGCGCCGGCATGATGGATGTCAAGAAGGCTCTTGACGAAGCCAACGGTGACGCCGAGAAGGCCATCGAAATCATCCGCATCAAGGGCCTCAAGGGCGCCACCAAGCGCGAAGGCCGCTCCACCGCTGAAGGCCTGGTTGCTGCCAAGGTCTCCAACGGCGTCGGCGTGATGATCGAAGTCAACTGCGAGACCGACTTCGTCGCCAAGGCTGACAAGTTCATCCAGCTGGCTGACAAGGTCCTCACCGTGGCCGTCGAGTCCGGCGCTGCCGACCTCGAGACCCTGCTGGCCACCGACGTCGACGGCAAGCCGCTGTCCGAGGTCGTCATCGAAGAGGGCGCTGTTCTGGGCGAGAAGATTGTTGTCCGCCGCATCTCCCGCATCGAGGGCGCAACGGTCGACGCTTACCTGCACAAGACCTCCAAGGATCTCCCGGCCCAGGTCGGCGTGCTCTTTGCTGTTGACGGCGAAGGCGAAGCAGCTGCCACCGCAGCCCACGACGTCGCCGTTCACGTCGCAGCGATGTCCCCGAACTACCTCTCCCGCGAGGATGTTCCGGCCGAGCTCGTCGAGTCCGAGCGCCGCATCGCCGAGGAAACCGCCAAGGCCGAGGGCAAGCCCGAAGCTGCGATGACCAAAATCGTCGAAGGCCGCGTCACCGGTTTCTACAAGGGCGAGGTTCTCCTCGACCAGGCATTCGCCAAGGATGCCAAGAAGTCTGTCGCCCAGGTCCTCGAAGAGGCCGGCGTCAAGGGAACCGCGTTCACGCGCTTCCGCGTCGGATCCTAGTCAGAGACTAGCCAGACACCAGTCAGGCAATAGCCAGGCACGCTAAGGGGGTGGTCACCACGGTGGCCACCCCTTTTGCATGCACGCCCGAGGCACGGTTCCGGTCACGGCCGGAATGCCGCCTTGAGCGCCCAGCACGATAACCTAACTCAGAGTTCACCAACGGGAAGGCACCATGGAAACCGTCACCACTTCAGCCCAGCCAAAGAAGAACAGGCGCCGCGTCCTTTTGAAGCTCTCCGGCGAGGTCTTCGGGGGCGGGAAACTTGGCGTTGACCCGGATACCGTCCGCGGCGTGGCCAAACAGATCGCCGCCGCAGTCCCCGACGTCGAGGTCGCAATCGTCGTCGGCGGAGGCAACTTCTTCCGCGGCGCCGAACTGTCCCAGAGCGGCATGGACCGCTCCCGCGCCGACTACATGGGCATGCTCGGAACCGTCATGAACTGCCTCGCGCTCCAGGACTTCCTGGAACAGGCCGGGGTGGAAACGCGCGTGCAGAGCGCCATCACCATGGGCCAGGTGGCCGAGGCCTACATTCCCCGCCGCGCCATCCGCCACATGGAAAAGGGCCGGGTTGTCATCTTCGGCGCCGGCGCCGGCCTGCCTTACTTCTCGACCGACACCGTTGCGGCCCAGCGCGCCCTGGAGGTGCACGCCGACGTCGTCCTGATGGCCAAGAGCGGCGTCGACGGCGTCTACACCTCTGACCCGAAGAAGGACCCGTCGGCGGAGAAGCTGCACCGCCTCAGCTACGACGACGCCCTTCGCCGCGACATCCGCGTGATGGACCAGACCGCGATGACCATGTGCAAGGACAACAACCTCACAATGGTGGTCTTCGGCATGGAAGGCGAGGGCAATGTCACCCGCGCCATCCTGGGCGAAGACCTGGGCACCGTCGTCACCCCGTAGCAACGGCTAGGATGTTTTCAGGACCTTTCCGCCGGCTGGCGGAAGACACAGGCGCACAAGAAGACGTGCCGCGCCCCGGCCCCCGGGACGTACCAATTTCTGAGGAGAGACCGTGATCGAAGAAACCTTGCTCGAAGCCGGGGACAAGATGGACAAGGCAGTTGAGGTAGCCAAGGACGACTTCGCCTCGATCCGGACCGGCCGCGCGACGCCCGGCCTGTACAACAAGGTTGTCGTGGAGTACTACGGCACCCCGACCCCGCTGCAGCAGCTGGCCTCCTTCGCGGTCCCGGATGCCCGCACCATCCTCATCACCCCGTACGACAAGACCGCCCTGCGCGACATCGAACGCGCGCTGAGCGATTCCGAGGTGGGCGCCAACCCCTCCAACGACGGCAACGTCATCCGGATCACCATTCCCGAGCTGACCAGCGAACGGCGCAAGGAATACGTCAAGATCGTCAAGTCCAAGGGTGAGGACGCGAAGGTGTCCATTCGCAATATCCGCCGCAAGGCCAAGGAAACACTGGACAAGCTCGTCAAGGACGGCGACGCCGGCGAAGACGAAGGCGCACGCGGCGAGAAGGAACTCGACGCCATGACCAAGGCGCACGTGGACGGGATTGACGAGCTGCTCAAGCGCAAGGAAGCTGAGCTGCTCGAGGTCTGATGGATCGGGCAAACGAGACCTCGGGGCCGCACGCCCGGAGGCGGGGGAAGCAACGCGAAAACCCGACGCCGAAGGCGGGCAGGAACCTGCCCGCCGCCATCGGCTCGGGTGTGGGCATGCTCGTGTGCGTCCTCGGCGGCCTGCTCTTCCTCCCGCTCGGCTTCGTCCTGGTGACCGCCACGTTCGCGATCTTCGGCGTCTGGGAAATTTACCGTGCGCTGGAGGCCGCAGGCACCCGGCTGCCGATCGTCCCTGTGATGGTCGGAACGGTCGCCATGCCGATCGCCGCCTACTTCGGCGGCCTCGAAAGCCTGCTCTTTGCCATGCTCGTCAGCAGCGTGGCGGTGCTGTTGTGGCGGACCCTGGAAGGTGCAGCCGGTTCTGCGCGGAGCATCTTCGCGGGGGTCTTCACCCTGTCCTGGGTGCCGTTCCTGATCAGCTTCGCGACGCTGCTGCTGCACACCGCCGACGGCGAGACACCGGTGGGACTGTGGCCAGACGGCGTGATCCCGCAGGGAGCCTGGCAAATCGCCACCCTGCTGCTCCTGGTGGTGGCCAACGACACCTTCGGCTACCTCGTGGGCGCATCCCTGGGCAAGCACCCGATGGCCCCCAAGATCAGCCCGAAGAAGACCTGGGAAGGCTTCGCCGGCTCGATCGCCGGTGCCGTCATCGTGGGTGTGCTCGCCATGATCTTCGTGTTGGGCGAGCCGTGGTGGTTCGGCGTCGTGGTCGCTGTAGGCATGGTGGCCGCCGCCACCGCCGGCGACCTCGCCGAATCGATGGTCAAGCGCGAGCTCGGCATCAAGGATATGAGCAGCATCCTCCCCGGTCACGGAGGCGTCATGGACCGTCTGGACTCGATTGTCTTCGCCTCGCCGGTGGCGTTCATCCTGTTCTCGGCCCTCGCTGGCGCCTAGAAGCACGGCACCAGCACTTCCGGCGCCTAGAATGGTGCCGAGCAAACCAGCCGAACGGCATCAAAGGAACAAAGTAACAGTGGACATTCAACGGCAGATTCCTGCGTCTTTTGACCGCGTGCAGCGGAACCAGTATGGCTACAACGCCAAGCAGGTCGACGATTTCCTGCAGCGCGCCCGGGTGTCATTTGAAGCTCCGTCCGCGGCGGCCCGCGCCGTCAAGAGCTCCGACGTCCGCGCCGTGTCCTTCGATCCTGTGAAGGGCGGCTACGCTGCGGCCGGCGTGGACGCCGCGCTGGACCGGCTCGAAGACGCCCTGGCCCGTCGGGAGCGCGATGAGCTGGTTGCCGAACGCGGCGAGGACGCCTGGCTGCGCGAAATCGGCCGGCTCGCGGGCGTCCTGCGCGGGCGCCTGCACCGCCCGGACGGCCAGCGCTTCCGGCGCCCGTCCAAGCCCAAGGCCCGCAGCTACAACATCACCGACGTGGACGATTTGTGCCACGAACTGATCGGCTACCTCGAGGAAGACCAGCCGCTGAGCGTGGACAACGTCCGGCGTGCCGTGTTCCGCCCCGCTGTGGGCCGGGACGGCTACGAGGAAAGCCAGGTGGACGCGTTCCTGGAACGCGCCGTCGAACTCATGGCGGCCATCGACTAATCACGCCCGACGCCGGGTGCCCACCTGCCGGGTCCGCCCGACGCCGGATCGCCGTTGTTGTGAGTTACCGTTCCGTCGCGAGCGGCCGTTCCGGGGTGTGCAACCGGGTCATGAGGCGCGTCAGGGTCCGCGGCACGCGGGCCCGCGTGGCCCGGGAGACCAGGACCGTGACGGCGAACGCCGCCGGGACCGTCCAGGCGGCGGGCTGCGCCAGCCACGACGGCGTCTGGGCGCCCAGCACCGAGCCGGCCACCATCGCGCTGCCGCAGAGCACGCCACCGGTCGTCATGCCGGCGATTGCCCCGGCGTCCGTCAGTCCCCGCCACCAGATGCCCAGCAGCAGCACCGGGCAGATGGTGGAGGCGGTAAAGGCAAACACGAGACCCACGCTGCCGGCCAGCGCCAGCGACTCGGTCATCGACGCGATGCCCAGCGGGACCATGGCCGAGACCAGTGCCGCCAGCCGGAAGCCCCGGACACTGCCGCCGAACACGTCCTGGCTGATCACGCCCGCCAGCGAGACCACCAGGCCGGACGTCGTCGACAGGAACGCCGCGAATGCCCCGGCCACCACCAGCGCCGTCAGCAGGTCGCCGGCCATCCCGCCGATCATCCGGCCGGGCAGCAGCAGCACCAGCGCATCGGCCTGGCCGCTCTGGGCAAGGTCGGGGGCGAACATGCGGCCGAGCATGCCGTACGCGGTCGGGAACAGGTAGAAGACCGACAGCAGGCCCAGGACAATCAGGGTGGTCCGCCGGGCGGACTGCCCGTCCGGGTTCGTGTAGAAGCGGACCAGCACGTGCGGGAGCCCGAGTGTTCCAAAGAGCAGGGCCACGAGCAGTGAAATGATCTGATACGGGCCCGCGGGGGCCAGCGCCGTCGGATTGGCTGCGCTGGATGACGGCGACTCAGCCACGGCGGATTCACCGCCGCCGAGCACAAACAGCAGGAACACGAGCGGCACCGCCAGCGCGGTCAGCTTGAGCCAGTACTGGAACGCCTGGACGAAGGTAATGGAGCGCATCCCGCCGGCCACCACGGTGATGCAGACGACGCCGACCACCGCCACCGGGCCCACCCAGGCCGGCAGGCCCGTGGTGATCCGGATTGCCAGGGCCGCGCCGTGGAGCTGCGGGACGATGTATAGCCAGCCGACCAGGACCACCACCAGGCTGGTGACGCGTCGGACGGCCCGGGAATCGAGGCGCGCCTCGGTGAAATCCGGAATCGTGTAGGCGCCGGAGCGGCGCAGGGGAGCGGCGACGAACAGGAGCAGCATCAGGTAGCCGGCCGTGTAACCCACCGGGTACCACAGCGCATCAGTGCCGGAGAGCAGGATCAGCCCGGCGACGCCCAGGAAACTCGCGGCGGAGAGGTATTCCCCGCCGATCGCCGAGGCATTCCACCACGGCTTGACCGTCCGGGACGCCACGTAGAAGTCCCCGGTGGTGCGGGAGATCCGCAGCCCGTAAAAACCGATGACGGCCGTGGCGAGCGAGACCGCGGCGAACGCCGCCACCCCGACGACGGGGTTCACGTTCCGCCCACCGGGGACGCCAGCTCTCTGGTCATGTCCCTCACTTGTCGCCGGCGAGGTCCCGGTAGCGGGCCTCGTTCCTGGCGGCGGTCCGCACGTACAGCCAGGCGCTGAGACCGATCACCGGATAGATTCCGGCACCCAGCAGCACCCAGTCGAAAGGCAGGCCGGCAATGGTGGAGTCCGCCAGGCCGGGGACCAGCCCGAGCATGAGCGGGAAGGCGAGCAGGATCAGCAGGAAACCCAGGCCCACCACGAGGCCCAGGCGGAGCTGGGACCGGATGAGCGAGCGGACGAACAGCTGCCCGGCGTCGGATTCCTCTGCCGCTTCGTGCGGGACCGCCGCCGTGCGCCCGCCGGCCAGGGCGGCACCGGCCAGGGCGGCCGGGTTCGGTACAGCACTGTTCGGTGTGACGCTGCCCGGTGTGAAACTGCCCGATGTGACGCTGCCTGCCTTGACGGTCCGCGGCGCCGTGACCCGGACCCGCGTCATGCCTGCGGCCGGATACGGCTTGCTTCGAGCTTTTCCCGGACCGCCGGCAGGTGCCGGCGGCTGATGGGCAGTTCTGCTCCGGCTACGGTGACGCTGGGCCGCGCCGCGGCAAGCTTCATGTGGCTGATGTGGCTCAGCGCGGTCAGGTACGAGCGGTGGATGCGCAGAAACCCGGCGTCGGCCCACTGCTGTTCGAGGTCCGCCAGCGGAACCCTGATGAGGTAGCTCGCCTCCGCGGTGTGCAGCCGGGCGTAGTCGCCCTGCGCCTGCACGTGCGTGACGTCCTCGCGCCGGATCATCTTGGTGGTCCCGCCCAGGTCAACGGTGATCATTTCGGGGGCCGGGGCACCGTCCTTGAGCAGTTCACTGATGCGGCCGATCGACTTTGCCAGCCGTTCGGCGCGGACGGGCTTGAGGAGGTAGTCCACGGCCGCGAGCTCGAAGGCCTCCAGCGCACAGTCCTCGTCCGCAGTCACGAAGACCACGGCGGGAGGACGGTCGCTGCGGGAAATGACCCGGGCAATGTCCAGCCCTGACAGCGCCGGCATGTGGATGTCAAGGAAAACGGCGTCGACTTCTTCGGCCTCAAGCGCCCGCAGGGCCTCGGCGCCGGAGGAGGCACGGTAGATGGCGCCGATCCGGTCATCCTTGCCGAGCAGGAAGGCCAGTTCCTCGACGGCGGGGAGCTCGTCGTCGGCGACGAGGACGTTAATCATGGCTCTAGCCTACTGCCGCAGGCGTTTTGGCCGGGCCAGGCCGTCAGGCATGCGCAGCGGGCGGGGTCACGGCGGTTCCGGCCCGGATCAGGCGTCGTGCCGGGGCTGGGACTTGGGGACGCGCATCGTGATCAGGGTGCCTTCGCCCGGTGCCGTCTCGATCACGAGGCCGTTGTCGTCACCGTATACCTGCCGCAGGCGGGCGTCGACATTGCGCAGCCCCACGTGATCGCCGTCGCTGTGCCCGGCCAGGACGGAGCGCAGCTGGTCCGGGTCCATGCCCACGCCGTCGTCCTCGATGGTCATCTCGGCGAAAGCGCCGGAGTCGTCCGCCGTGATGGAGATGTGGCCCGGTCCCTCCTTGGCCTCCAGCCCGTGCCGGACCGCGTTTTCCACCAGCGGCTGCAGGCTCAGGAAGGGGATCACCGTGCTGAGGACCTCCGGAGCGATCCGCAGGCTGACCTGCACGCGGTCCCCGAACCGGGCCCGTTCCAGGAGCAGGTACCGGTCGATGCAACGCAGTTCCTCGGCCAGGGTGGTGAAATCGCCGTGGCGGCGGAAGGAGTAGCGGGTGAAGTCGGCGAACTCCACAACGAGCTCGCGTGCCCGGACTGGGTCCGTGTTGATGAAGGAGGCGATCGCGTTGAGCGAGTTGTAAATGAAGTGCGGGCTGATTTGGGCGCGGAGCGCCCGGACCTCCGCCTCCATCAACAATGTGCGGGAGGCGTCGAGTTCGGCGAGCTCCACCTGGGTGGCCACCCAGTCCGCCACCTCGCCGGTGGCCCGGACCAGCCCGGCGCCGGCGGCCGGCGCGAAGGCCGCGACCACGCCGACCACGCGGGCACCGGCCTTGATCGGCGCGATCACGACGGCGCGCTCCACCTCGGGAGCCAGCGTCCGCCCGCCGTCGCCGGTGCCAAGCAGCTGGAGTTCGCCCGCCGGAATCACGGCGAGGTGGCCGCCGTCGAGCACTTTGGCCGCGAGCCCCATCAGGGCGGGCTTGAGTTCCTCGCCGGCGCCGTCCCACGCGAGCACGCCGGTGGTGTCCGTGATGGCCAGGGCGTCGCAGCCCAGGAGGCTGCGCAACTGCTTGCTGGCCTTGGCCGCGCCTGCCGGGTTAAGGCCTGTCCGCAGGTACTGGCCGGCACGGGAGGCGGCATGCAGCGTCTTGTAGGTGGCCCGTTCCACGTCGGTGCCGAGGTCCCGGAAGGAGCGGAGGACCTTGAGCCCCACGGCGACGACGGCCGCGATCGCCAAGGCAATCACCGCGATGGCGGCGGCGGTGAGCAAGGGAGAGTCCGGCATGGTGCCAGCCTACCGGCCGTGCGGGCGGGCACCTTTCGACGTCGTGAGGCACCGTTTGGCGCAGGGTGGGGGCCGCTGGGCGACGCGGGTGGCGCGGGTTCTGGAACGCACGGGTGTCACGGTACAGAGTGATTGCAGTCACATTGGCCGGATGGGTTGTATGCGGAGTCCCGCGAGACCACGGCAGCCGGTGTGGGCTCACCAGTCTCAATGAGGAGGAACCGATGGGTCACGACGCCCAAGAAACGGACGCAGCGGCGGCCGTGGACTTCAAGGAAGTCCAGTCGACGGAGCAGTTCAAGGAACTGCGCAAACGTCACCGCAGCTTTGTCTTCCCGATGTCCATTGCATTTCTGCTCTGGTACTTCGCGTACGTCCTGCTGGCCGACTATGCGGTGGAATTCATGTCCACGAAGGTCTGGGGCAACATCAACGTCGGCCTGCTCCTGGGCCTGCTGCAGTTCGTCTCCACGTTCGCCATCACTGGCTGGTACGTCAGCTACTGCAACCGCAGGCTCGACCCCATTGCCTCCGAAATCCGCCACGGAATCGAAGGGCACGAATTCGACAAACACGGCAACCCGGTAGGCGGAGCAACAAAATGACACTCATGGTCCCCGCGGTCAATGTCGCCGCCCTCAAAGACACCACCCTGCTGAACATGGGCATCTTCGCCCTGTTCGTGGCGGTCACCATGGTGATCGTCTTCCGCGCCAGCCGCAACAACAAGACAGCGGCCGATTACTACGCCGCCGGGCGCTCCTTCACGGGTTCGCAGAACGGTACGGCGATCGCGGGCGATTACCTCTCCGCGGCCTCCTTCCTGGGCATCACCGGTGCGATCGCCATCAACGGCTACGACGGCTTCATGTACTCCATCGGCTTCCTCGTCGCCTGGCTCGTGGCCCTGCTGCTCGTGGCCGAACTGCTCCGCAACACGGGCAAGTTCACCATGGCCGATGTCCTGTCCTTCCGGCTCAAGCAGCGCCCCGTGCGCATCGCGGCCGCCATCTCCACCCTGGCCGTCTGCTTCTTCTACCTGCTGGCGCAGATGGCCGGTGCCGGCAGCCTCATCTCCCTGCTGCTGGGCATCAGCGACTGGGGCGGACAGGCCCTGGTGATCATCGTCGTCGGCGTCCTGATGATCATGTACGTCCTGATCGGCGGCATGAAGGGCACCACCTGGGTCCAGATCATCAAGGCCATGCTGCTGATTGCCGGCGCCGCAGTCATGACCTTCTGGGTCCTGGCGATCTACGGCTTCAACCTCTCTGATCTGCTCGGCGGTGCCGCGGAAACCGCGAAGAACCCGGGCGTCCTGAACCCGGGCCTGCAGTACGGCAAGTCGGATACCTCCAAGCTCGACTTCATGTCCCTGGGCCTGGCGCTGGTGCTCGGCACCGCGGCCCTGCCGCACGTGCTGATGCGCTTCTACACAGTGCCCACGGCCAAGGATGCCCGCAAGTCCGTGGTGTGGTCCATCTGGCTGATCGGCATCTTCTATCTCTTCACGCTGGTGCTCGGCTACGGCGCCGCGGCACTCGTCGGCGCGGACACCATCAAGTCGGCGCCGGGCGGCGTCAACTCGGCAGCACCGCTGCTTGCCTTCCACCTCGGCGGGCCGTTGCTGCTCGGCTTCATCTCCGCGGTGGCCTTCGCCACCATCCTTGCCGTGGTGGCCGGCCTCACCATCACCGCCGCGGCGTCCTTCGCGCACGATATCTACGCCAACGTGTTGGCCAAGGGGAAGGCCGACGCCGGCACTGAGGTCAAGGTCGCCCGCCGCACCGTGGTGGTGATCGGCCTGCTGGCCATCGCCGGCGGCATCTTCGCCAACGGACAAAACGTCGCGTTCCTCGTTGCGCTCGCCTTCGCCGTTGCGGCTTCCGCCAACCTTCCGACCATCCTCTACTCGCTCTTCTGGCGCCGGTTCACCACCCAGGGAGCGCTCTGGAGCATGTACGGCGGATTGTCCGCGGCCATCATCCTGATTGCGCTGTCCCCGGTGGTGTCTGGGGCCAAGACATCGATGATCCCCGGCGCCAACTTCGCTGTCTTCCCGCTGAGCAACCCGGGTATCGTCTCCATCCCGCTCGCGTTCTTCCTGGGCTGGCTCGGCACCGTGCTGGACAAGCGGAAGGAAGACGTCACGAAGCAGGCCGAAATGGAGGTCCGCTCCCTGACCGGGGTGGGTGCCGAGAAGGCCACCAACCACTAGGTCCGCCTGTCAACGGCAGGAGCTCCCGTGCAGCAGCACGGGAGCTCCTCTGTTTTGGGTTGAGGGGTTTTTGGGTTGAGGCTCGCGCCCCTAACTAGTGGCCGGAATGCTACTAATGGCCGTGGTGTTGGCCGCCCGGGGCGGGGATCCCGTGGCTGCCGTGGGGCACTGCGAACTGGCCTGCCGAGGAGGCCGCCAGGCCCGGCGTGGCCACGGCAGCCACCATAACCGCAAAGCCAAAAGCTGCCAGCAGAAGCCGCCCGGGCCGGAGCCCGGCCATGTCCTCGCCCGCTGACCGAACCGGACTCCCGCGGTGGCCCTGTCGGCGCAGCCAGCCCGCGGCCGCCACGATCATGAGGGTCAACAGCAGTGCGGCAAGATGGCTGATCACCAGTGATCCGCTGGTCATCGACTGCGAACTCAGTGATGGCTCGAGCGATTGTCCATTTAGCGATTGTCCATTTAGCGATTGTCCGGCGGCCACAGCGGCATGCACCAAAGCTGCCGTCGCGAGCAGGGCCATGGATCCTGCTGCCCACGGCAGACGCCCCCGGCGGAGTGTCAGGACCGTGCCTGCAAGTATGGCGCACCCCCAGATCCCCGCAGCCGCTCCCGCCACCATGGACGGGCCGTCGGCCGGCGGGGGGCCCGCGGCTGCGGTCGGTGCCAGCAGCATGCTGGCCGCGATGCCCAGGTTCACCGCGCCAGCACCGAAACCGGCGAAGCCCGCGAACAAACTGACAGCTGCTGCTCGGGTGGCGCCGCCGGCCGGAACGGTCCGGGCCGCATCCTGCACCGGGCCCTGTTCAGGGTTTTGGTCCAGCTGTGCGCCTGGCTGAGGAAGCTGCTCCCGCAGTGGTTTGTTGTTCAGAGGCTTGTTGTCCAGGGGAGCCGAACTCATCTCGACCGTCCTTCGTCTGGTGTGGGAGCGACGCCTGTGGCGTCTGGATTAGCAGCAGATCGGGAGTGCCTTAGGCGTGCCTTAGACGCGGGCCCGGGCAGGAACCGCTGCCTTGTCCATGGACAGCCCGACGCCCAGCAGCAGCACGGCGCTGGCAAGGTGCAGTACGTTGTCTGGACCGTTGAGGGCGATGATGTTCAGCGGCGAGCTGAGCAGGAAGAGCCCGACGATGCCCACGAGAAGATACACGGCCCCTACCGCGGTGTTGATGTTCTTGGCCATGGTGACACCTTGCAGGCCGGCATAGAGCAAGGCGGCGCCAATGGCGAGGTGGATGACGTTGTGCAGCGGATTGACCTCAAAGATGATCAGGTTGGCGCCCTCGGTCGCGGCGAAGCCGACGCCGGAGGTGACCACAAAGCCTAGGAGGCCAACCAGCAGGTAGACGGCACCGAAAATGGTGGCGATCAGTCGGTTGGGTGATGTGCGCATTGGTCTGAATCCTTATCGATCGGGCCGACATGATGATCGGCCGGGAGCGGGGTCCCGGGCGGGACTCCCTGAAGGCGATTCGGACCATGCGCGGGAATGGATGGGTGGCGGCGGCGCGGGAGTTTTCCGAGGTCAGCGCTGCGGCCGCAGCCGGATATTGACCATCTTGAGCTCGTCGCGGCCCTCGAAACGGTAGGCCAACTCCACGTGCTTGGTATCGCAGTCGATGGAACCCGCGACCTCGGCCGCGTTGGAGCCGTTGTCTGTGCTGACGTTGAGGCTGGAATAGTTTGGCTTACAGCTGGCGTCCAGCTCCAGGCTCTGCACCCCGGCCGCGAACTCCTCCCGGGAGATCTTCTCCATGAGGGCCGGATCCAGGTACTTCTCGTAGGCGCCGTTGACGTCGCCGGCGATGATCTGCTTGGTGAACTCGTCCGCGAGGCCCCGCGCCTGGTTGGTGGCTCCGCCCACCACGTTGAGGAGGATGACGACGCCCGCTGCTACAAGCAGCAGCACACCGCCGACGATCCCGAGGACAATCCACAGTGCCTTGCGGCTCTTCTTGGGCGGCGGTGGCTGGCTGCCGTAGTACGGCGGTGGCTGGCTGCCGTAGTACGGCGGCGCGCCGTTTCCGGGAGGTGGGTAGTTGGGCAGCGGGTAGTTGGGTGCGCCGTTGCCGGGTGCGGAGGACGGATTCGGGTCTGGCGGCGGGTAATTGGGCGAGGGGTAGTTGGGTGGTGCGCCATTCCCGCCCGGGCCTGGCGCGGCCGGCCCGGGAGGGGCGGCATAGTACGGAACGGGCGGCTGACCGGGGGTCGGATGGCCGGCGGCAGGCTCATGCCCTGGCAGCGGTGGTACCGGGCGGTGCGGTTCCTCGGGACTGCTCACGGTTCAAGCCTCTCCGGCAGTCCAGACAGCCACTGCCTGTTGTACAGGGCCGCGTGCGCGGACCCAAGGACTCAAGGGGGACCCAACGGACACAGCCTAGCGCCGCGGCCTCCCTGCGCACAGATCTCCCAGCGCACGGATGAGGAGCAGATCAGTTGTCGGCGGATCCGCGTTCCAGCAGGGGCTGAATCCGGAACGGGATCAGCTCACCCATCGCCAGGGCCGTATCGGTCCGGTCCACGCCGTCGCAGGCCAGGATCTTGCCATTGATCCGGAAGAGGTCCTCGGCGTCGAGCGCCACCACCCGCAGGAGCAGATCGGCCGAGCCCGTCAGGCCGTAGCCCTCCAGGATTTCCGGAATCCCGGCGAGCTCGACGGCCAGGGTGCCGAGTTTCTGCTGCTGGACGTGGACGGAGATGAAAGCCATCAGCGGGTACCCCAGGGACACCGGATTGATGCGCCGCTCGAAGGAGAGGAACACGTGCTTTTTCTCCAGCTGGGCCATCCTGGCCTGCACCGTATTGCGCGAGAGTCCCAGCTTCTGGGCGAGGGCCACCACGGTCCGCCGGGGGTCCCGTGACATGGCCGAAAGCAGGCGGGTGTCAGTGCCATCCAAGGGTTGCATAATGCGCAAGATTAGCACGGTCTAGGGTCGTCAGACAGTGCATAATGCTCAACATTTTTACTGGTGGTTGTACCCGATGAGCATTGTGAGTAGGGTCACAAATATCCGGGGCAACGGCGCCCGGGCGGCTGGCGCGCCGCGGGACCACAAGTCCTGCGAGTTCCGGTCAGACGACGTCAGAAGGTGCGGACTACAGTGTTTACCGACGACGCGGGCAAGGGCGGTATTTCCGCCGGGGGCCCCGGGAACAGTGAAAATTCAACGAGGCGGACGGGCGGCGATCTCGTCCAGCTCATCACTCCGGCGGGTGAGCGCATCAGCCATCCGGAGTTCGATTCCTGGCTTCAGGACGTCAGCGACGAGCAGCTTTGCTCCCTGTACGAGGACATGGTGGTCATCCGCCGGATCGACGCCGAAGCCACTGCCCTCCAGCGGCAGGGCGAACTGGCACTCTGGCCGCCGCTACTCGGCCAGGAAGCATCCCAGATCGGCTCGGCCCGCGCACTGCGCGAGGACGACTTTGTCTTCCCGAGCTACCGCGACAACGGCGTGGCCTACTGCCGGGGCGTGAAACCGGAGGACCTGGTCCGTGCCTGGCGGGGCAACGCCTCCGCTGGCTGGGACCCGTTCACCGTCAACGTTGCCACCCAACAGATCATCATCGGTGCGCAGAGCCTGCACGCCACGGGCTATGCCATGGGCATCCAGAACGACGGCGCCGACGCCGTCGCCGTGGCCTACTTCGGCGACGGCGCGACAAGCGAAGGCGATGTCAACGAAGCCATGGTCTTCGCCGCGAGCTTCCAGGCGCCGGTGGTCTTCTTCTGCCAGAACAACCACTGGGCCATCTCGGAGCCCGTCCGGCTGCAGTCCCACATCCAACTGGCGGACCGCGCCTCAGGCTTCGGCATCCCCAGCATGAGGGTCGATGGCAACGATGTCCTCGCCGTCATGGCGGCCACTCGCATCGCCCTGGACCGCGCCCGGCACGGCGGCGGACCCACCTTTATCGAGGCCGTGACGTACCGGATGGGCCCGCACACGACGGCGGATGACCCCACCCGCTACCGGGACGCCAACGAGCTCGAGGACTGGGCCGCCAAGGACCCGATCTCCCGGGTGAAATCGCTGCTGGACCGCAAGGGGCTGCTGACCGCGGATCTTGAAGCCGCCGTCGCCGCGAAAGCCGACGCCGTGGCCAAGGAACTCAGGGCCGGCACCATCAACATGCCCGAGCCGCAGCCGCTGGATATCTTCAAGCACGTTTACAGCACGCCCAACTCCTGGCTGGACCGCCAGCAGGAGCACTATTCCCGCTACCTGGCTTCCTTCGGCGATCCCGCAGAAGCCGCTTCTGAAGAAGGTGCACGCTGATGACGCAGATGACCTTTGCCCGAGCCATCAATTCGGGCCTGCGCAAGTCCCTCGAAAACGATCCCAAGGTGGTCCTGATGGGGGAGGACATCGGCGCCCTCGGCGGTGTCTTCCGTGTCACCGACGGGCTGCAGAAGGACTTCGGGAAGCACCGCGTCGTGGACACCCCGCTCGCCGAATCCGGCATCATGGGCACCGCCGTCGGCCTGGCGTACCGCGGCTACCGCCCGGTGGTGGAGATCCAGTTCGACGGCTTCATCTACCCGGCGTTCGACCAGATCGTCAGCCAGGTCGCCAAGATGCATTACCGCACCCAGGGCGCCGTCAAGATGCCCATCACCATCCGCGTCCCGTTCGGCGGCGGCATCGGCTCTCCGGAGCACCACTCGGAATCTCCCGAGGCCTACTTCACCCACACGTCGGGGTTGCGCGTGGTCAGCGTGTCGAACCCCCAAGACGCCTACACCATGATCCAGCAGGCCATCGCTTCTGATGATCCAGTCCTGTACTTCGAGCCCAAGCGGCGCTATCACGATAAGGGCGAGGTGGACGAGACCGTCGACCTGAGCACTGCGCTGTCCATGGAAAAGGCCCGCGTGGTCACCGAGGGCAACGACGTCACCCTTGTCGCCTACGGTCCGCTGGTCAAGACTGCCCGCGACGCCGCACTGGCGGCCGCGGACGAAGGCGTCTCGGTCGAGGTCGTCGATCTCCGCTCCCTCGCACCGCTGGACTTCGTCACCCTTGAGGCGTCTGTCCGCAAGACCGGGCGGCTGGTCATCACCCACGAGGCCGGCCAGTCCGGCGGCCTCGGCGCCGAAGTTGCCGCCAGCATCACCGAACGCTGCTTCTACCACCTCGAAGCCGCCCCGGTCCGCGTGACCGGCTTCGACGTTCCGTACCCTTACTCCAAGCTGGAAATGCACCACCTGCCGGGCCTCGACAGGATTCTCGACGGCGTCGACCGTGCCATGGGCCGCCCCAACTCCCTCAGCGGGCTGGAAGGATGAGCGCCACCATGATCAAGGAATTCAGGCTGCCGGACCTCGGCGAAGGACTGACGGAATCGGAGATCGTCGCCTGGAAGGTCGCGGTAGGGGACACCGTCACCCTCAACCAGATCATCGCCGAGGTGGAGACTGCCAAGGCAGTGGTCGAGTTGCCCTCACCGTTCGCCGGCGTGGTCGCGGCCCTGCACGAACAGCCCGGCACCGTGGTGGAGGTCGGCAAGCCGATCGTCTCCTTCGAGATCGCGGACGACGGCTCAGGCGGTTCCGCGGCTGACACAGGAGCCGCCAAGCGCGAGCCGAACCTCGTAGGCTACGGCGCTGTCCTCGAAGCCTCCGGCCGGCCCGCCCGCCGCGCCCGCACTTTCGCGGCCCCTGCGGCGGCTTCCCAGCCCGCCCCCGTCGCTCCCGTCCGCGCCGAGCCGGTGGCACCGGTCCGCGCTGCTGGGCCGATTGAATCCAAGCCTGTCGAGACCATGCCGTCCGCGCCGGGGGAGCGCCCGCGGTCCACGCCGCCGGTGCGCAAGCTGGCCAAGGATCTCGGCGTCGACCTCGAGGCCGTGACCGGCACGGGGGAGCACGGGCTCATCAGCCGAGACGATGTCCTGAACTTCGTCGGCGGCGGAAACCAGACGGCAGCAGTGCAGGAACTCGCCGGCGCGCCGGCGCCCGCCACCGGGCGCGTCGCAGCCGGCGGTGAGCGGGAGACCCGCACGCCGATCAAGGGCGTGCGGAAATTCACGGCCGCCGCCATGGTGGCCAGCGCCTTCACCGCCCCGCATGTCACCGAGTTCCTGACGGTCGACGTCACGCCCACAATGGAGCTTCTGGCACGGCTCAAGGCCAGCCGCGCGTTCGCCGGCTACAAGCTCACGCCGCTGACGCTGGTCTCCAAGGCGGTGCTGATCGCGCTGCGCAACCACCCGACGCTCAACGCCCGGTGGGACGAGGCCAACCAGGAGATCGTCCAGTTCAACTACGTGAATCTGGGCATCGCGGCCGCGACGCCGCGCGGGCTGACGGTTCCGAACATCAAGGACGCGGACCGGATGTCCCTCATGGAAATCTCCTCCGCCCTGACGGAACTGACGGACACGGCCCGGGCCGGGAAGACAGGCCCCGAGGCGCTCTCCGGGGGCACGATCTCCGTCACGAACATCGGCGTCTTCGGCATTGACGCCGGCACGCCCATCCTCAACCCGGGCGAGGCAGCCATCCTGGCCCTCGGCGCGGTCCGGAAGATGCCGTGGGAGTACCAGGACGAGGTCGCACTGCGCCAGGTCATGACGCTGAGCCTCTCGTTCGACCACCGCCTGGTCGACGGCGAGCAGGGCTCGCGCTTCCTCCAGGACCTCGGCGCCATGCTGGCCGATCCGGGTATGGTCCTCGCGATGGTCTAGGCACGCGGGTTAGCGCGCCGCAGGCCAAACAAAAGCTGCCGGCTGCTCCTTTTTTGGGGGTGGCCGGCAGCTTTCTTTTGTGCAGGGAATGTCCTGGGCCAGGTTCTTTTGCGCGGGTTTGCCCCCGGAGTCGCCCGGACAGCGGGGAGTGCCCCGGGAGTGCGCCCGGGCCGGGCGGGGCGTTAGAGTCCGGGCCGGGTGGCCGGTGCCATGAGCGCGGCCATAGCCATGCTCTCCAGCAGCGGCCTGGCGCGGCGGACGCCGATCCGGCGCCCGTGGCTGCGCACCGAGTGCGGGGTGGAGTTGATCAGGCCGAAGGTGGCATGCGCCCGCATCCGCAGTTCGGCGGCCTCCGTGCCCTCGTGCAGCCCGGCCAGCACGTCCACCCAGAGCTCAACGTAGCTGCGCTGGAGCGTGCGGACCTCGGCCTGGTCCTCGCCGGCCAGGTTGCTGAAGTCCTGGTCCTGGACCCGAATGACATCCGGATTGGTCAGGGCAAAGTCGACGTGAAAGGCCACCAGGCCGCCCAGAGCCGCCAGGTCGCTGTCGGCATCGGTCACCACCTTGCGGCCGCCGTCGAGCAGGTCTTTACTGACGCTGAGCAGCAGCGCGCCAAGGACAGCCTGCTTCCCGGCAAAGTGGCGGTAGACCGCGGGCCCGCTGACACCGGCCGCGGCCCCCAGATCCTCCAGGGACACGCGGTTGAAGCCCTCGAGGGCGAAGAGCGCGGCGGCGGCGGACAAGAGAGCCTGCCGCCTGTTCGCCTTGGCCTGGCTGCGCTGTGTTGAGGTTGCTTGGGTTGACGTTGCTTGTGTAGGGGCTGGTTGGGTGGAGGCTGCCTGGGCTGACGGAAGCTGGGCGGTCTGGCTGGGCTCGGTCACCGGCGCATCCCCTCGTTGCAAATGGTCCCTGTGTTGGACATCACAGTTAATAGAGACTAACCTAAATCTCAGTTATGCGGTACTAACCGAAATAGCCGGGCGGCGTGAGTTGCCGGTACGGCGCGCAGGTCAGGGAACGGAAGCAGTCAATGGAGACAATCGCCAGCCGGGTGGATGCGACGAGCACAGCCTATGCCGCGAACCGGGAGGCCCAGCTGGGGCTGGCCGGCGAGTTGAGGGAACGGCTCGCCACCGCAGCGCTGGGCGGGCCGGCCAAGTCCCGGGATCGCCACGTGGCCCGCGGCAAGCTTCTGCCGCGCGAGCGCATTGACCGTCTGCTCGATGACGGCAGCCCCTTCCTGGAGATCGCCCCGCTGGCGGCGGACGGCATGTACGACGGCGACTCGCCCGGTGCCGGCGTCATCGCCGGGATCGGCCTGGTGCACGGCCGGCAGGTGCTGGTCATTTCCAACGACGCCACGGTCAAGGGCGGCACCTACTATCCGATGACGGTGAAGAAGCATCTGCGCGCGCAGGAAATCGCCTTGGAGAACCGGCTGCCCTGCATCTACCTCGTGGACTCCGGCGGCGCGTTCCTGCCCAAACAGGACGAGGTCTTCCCGGACAAGGAACACTTCGGCCGGATCTTCTTCAACCAGGCGAAGATGTCGGCGGCGAAGATCCCGCAGATCGCCTCCGTCATGGGCTCCTGCACCGCCGGCGGCGCCTATGTCCCCGCGATGAGCGACGAGACCGTGATTGTCCGCAACCAGGGCACCATCTTCCTGGGCGGCCCGCCGCTGGTGAAGGCCGCGATCGGCGAGATCGTCACGGCGGAGGAACTCGGCGGCGGCGACGTGCACTCGAAGATCTCCGGGGTCACGGACCACCTGGCCGAGAACGACGAGCATGCCCTCCAGATCGTCCGGGACATCGTGGCCACGTTGCCGCGGCCCACCGCGCCCGTCTGGGACGTGGACACCGCCGTCGAGCCCGTTGCCGACCCGGACGAGCTCTACGGTGCCGTTCCCACGGACGTCAACGCCCAGTACGACGTCCATGAGGTCATCGCCCGGCTGGTGGACGGCAGCAAGTTCCACGAGTTCAAGAAGAACTACGGCACTACCCTGGTCACAGGCTTCGCGAAGCTGCACGGCCACCCGGTGGGCATCGTGGCCAACAATGGCGTGCTGTTCAGCGAGTCCGCGCTCAAGGGCGCGCACTTCATCGAACTCTGCGATCAGCGCGGCATCCCGCTGATCTTCCTGCAGAACCTGTCCGGCTTCATGGTCGGCAAGGACTACGAGCAGGGCGGCATCGCCAAGAACGGCGCCAAGATGGTCATGGCCGTCGCCACCGCCAGGGTCCCCAAGCTCACGGTGGTGATCGGCGGGTCCTTCGGGGCCGGCAACTACTCGATGTGCGGACGGGCCTATTCGCCGCGGTTCCTGTGGATGTGGCCGGCGTCGCGGATCTCCGTGATGGGCGGCAACCAGGCCTCCAGCGTGCTGGCCACCGTGAAACGGGACCAGTACGAGGCCCGCGGCGAGGAATGGTCCGCCGCGGACGAGGAAGCGTTCAAAGCCCCGATTAAGGCCCAGTACGAGGACCAGGGCAGCCCCTACTACTCCACCGCGCGCCTGTGGGATGACGGCGTGATCGACCCCGCGGACACCCGCACCGTCCTGGGACTCGCGCTCGACGTCGTCTCCCGCACCCCACTGCCGGAGACCTCCTTCGGCCTGTTCCGGATGTGAGCCAGCTGTGACTATTTCCTTGACGACTGCACCGTCAGCACCCCCGAAGCCCCTCTTCGGCACCGTGCTCGTCGCCAACCGCGGCGAGATCGCCTGCCGCGTCATCCGGACCCTGCGCGCCCTCGGCATCCGTTCAGTCGCCGTCTATTCCGACGCCGACGCCGGCGCCCGGCACGTGCGGGAGGCCGACGTCGCGGTCCGGATCGGCCCGGCCGCCGCCGCCGAGAGCTATCTGAAGATCGAGGCCATCCTGAAGGCCTGCCGCGACACCGGCGCCGAGGCCGTGCACCCCGGCTACGGCTTCCTGAGCGAGAACGTCGACTTCGCCCGCGCACTGGCCGACGCCGGGATCACGTTCATCGGCCCCGGCATCGAATCCCTGAACGTTATGGGCGACAAAATCCGCTCCAAAAACCACGTCACCGGCTACGGCGTCCCCGTAGTCCCGGGCATCGCCGAACCCGGCATGAGCGACGCACAGCTCATCGAGGCCGCTGCCGGGGTCGGCTTCCCGCTGCTGATCAAGCCCTCCGCCGGCGGCGGCGGAAAGGGCATGCACATCGTGGAACGGCCCGAGGACCTGGAAGCCACCCTGGCCACCGCCCGTCGCGTCGCCGCGAGTGCCTTCGGCGATGACACCCTGTTCCTGGAACGGCTGGTACTCACCCCGCGGCACATCGAGGTCCAGGTCCTCGCCGACAACCACGGCAACGTCATCCATCTGGGGGAGCGCGAGTGCTCCCTGCAGCGCCGCCACCAGAAGGTCATCGAGGAGGCGCCGTCCCCATTGCTGGAATCCCTGCCCGACGGCGCGGAAATCCGGGCCCGCCTGGGCGAGGCCGCCTGCAACGCCGCCCGCAGCGTCAACTACTCCGGCGCCGGCACGGTGGAATTCCTGGTCTCGGACAACGCACCGGACGAGTTCTTCTTCATGGAGATGAACACCCGGCTGCAGGTTGAGCACCCCGTCACCGAGATGGTCACCGGAATCGACCTCGTCGAATGGCAGGTCCGCATCGCCGCCGGCGAGGAACTCACCGTCCGCCAGGACGACGTCGTCCTCACCGGCCACTCTGTGGAAGCCCGGGTGTACGCGGAAGTCCCGGAGAAGAACTTCCTGCCCTCCACGGGCACGGTCCTGGTGCTGGACGAACTGACCGGCGACGCAGCGGGCGACGCCGATGGCAGGGTCCGGGTCGATTCGGCCCTGCTGGAGGACCTGGAGATCTCCTCCAGCTATGACCCGATGATTTCCAAGGTCATCGCGTGGGGCCAGGACCGCACCGAGGCCCTCGATACCCTGGACCGGGCGCTCGCCGGCTACACGGCACTGGGCATCGACACCAACGTCGAGTACTTGCGGCTGCTGATCAACGACGCCGACGTCCGGGCCGGGCGCCTCGACACCGGCCTGATCGAGCGGAAGATGCCGGAGTTCTCCTTCCGGCATGCGGGCGACGTCGAGGTCGCCGCCGCTGCCGCGTACGCCGCCGCCACGCAGGAGCACGATGCACAGGCCGCCGGGAAAGGCCCGTGGGACCTCCGCGACGGTTGGCGACTTGGTGCACGTGCCCCGCGCCGGATCAGCCTTGGCACGCCCGACGGCGGTGTCGCCACGGTTGAGGTGTCCGGTTCTGTAGTGCAGGGCACCGCGGCTGTGAGCGTCGACGGCGGGCCGCAGCGGACCGCAGCACTTCGCTTCCCGACACGCAACCACGCAGAGTTGACCCTCGACGGCGAAGCCCGGGTGTACTCGCTCGTGGCCCTGTCCCAAGGGCGTGTCCGCCCAGGTCTGGACAACTCGGTGCCCACCGAAATCTTCCTCGGCAACGAGGGCTGGTCATGCCGCCTGGAGGTGCTCAGCCGGGAAGCCCGGCTCGCCCGGGTGCTGGCGGCGATCGAACGCGAGGAAGGCGCTGCCGACCCGGCCGTGCGCTCGCCGATGCCCGGCACCGTGGTGTCCGTGGCCGTCAGCAACGGCGACACCGTGGAGGCCGGCCAGGTCCTACTCTCCGTGGAGGCGATGAAGATGGAGCACCAGCTCGTGGCGCCCCTCGACGGAACCGTCCACATCAGCGTCGGGTCCGGCGACCTCGTCAAGGCAGACCAGGTGCTGGCGACCATCCACCCGTCTGTCCAGGCCGCACCTTCGAAGGCCGAGGACACGATCGAGGAAGCCGTCATCGCGATGGGCGCGGCCGAATGACCGCACCGTACTGACGCACGCGGACAACCACCCGCAGCCAACACCCCTTTCAACAGACCACAGAAGTACCTCAGACACAGGAGTCACCCCCATGGCAGATTTTGAACTCAGCGAGGACTACCAGGACCTCAGCAACACCGTCCGCGAATTCGCCGACGAAGTGGTGGCCCCGGTCTCCGCCAAGCACGACGAGGAACACAGCTTCCCCTACGAAATCGTCTCCCAGATGGCGGACATGGGCTTGTTCGGCCTGCCGTTCCCGGAAGAGTTCGGCGGCATGGGCGGGGACTACTTCGCCCTGGCCCTTGCCCTGGAACAGCTTGGCCGGGTGGACCAGTCCGTCGCCATCACCCTGGAGGCCGGCGTCTCCCTCGGTGCCATGCCGATCCACCGCTTCGGCAACGCCGCCCAAAAGGAGGAATGGCTGCCGCTGCTGGCCTCCGGCAAGGCGCTCGCCGGCTTCGGCCTGACCGAGCCGGAAGCCGGCTCGGATGCCGGTGGCACCAAGACCACCGCCAAGCTCGGCGGCGGGGAGTGGGTCATCAACGGCAACAAGGAGTTCATCACCAACTCCGGCACCGACATCACCAAGCTCGTCACCGTCACCGCGGTGACCGGGCAGGAGGAACGCTCGGACGGCAGCATCAAGAAGGAAATCTCCACCATCCTGGTGCCCACCAACACCCCGGGATTCACCGCCGAGAAGGCTTACAACAAGGTCGGCTGGAACGCCTCGGACACGCACCCGCTGACGCTCAACAACGTCCACGTCCCCGAGGCAAACCTGCTGGGCACCCAGGGCCGCGGTTACGCCAACTTCCTCTCCATCCTGGACGAGGGCCGGATCGCGATCGCTGCCCTGGCCGTCGGCGCGGCCCAGGGCTGCGTGGACCTGTCGGTGAAATACGCCAAGGAACGCAGCGCATTCGGGCAGAACATCGGCAAGTACCAGGCCATCGCGTTCAAGATTGCCCGGATGGAGGCACGCGCCCACACGGCCCGCCTGGCCTACTACGACGCGGCCGCCCGGATGCTTGCCGGCAAGCCGTTCAAGACGCAGGCGGCCATCGCTAAGATGGTCGCAGGCGAGGCAGCCATGGACAATGCGCGGGACGCCACCCAGGTGTTCGGCGGATATGGCTTCATCAACGAATTCACCGTGGCGCGCCACTACCGCGACTCCAAGATCCTTGAAGTCGGCGAGGGCACCACGGAGGTCCAGCTGATGCTGATCGCCCGCGAACTGGGACTGTAGCCGGCCGGAAGGATCACTGATGATCAACAAAGTTGTTGCCAGCGCCGCCGAGGCAATCGCGGACATCCACGACGGCGCCTCCCTCGCCGTCGGCGGTTTCGGGCTGTGCGGCATCCCCGTGACCCTGATCGAGGCCCTGCACGAGCGCGGTGCCACGGACTTGGAAACCGTCAGCAACAACTGTGGCGTGGACGACTGGGGCCTCGGAACCCTGCTCAAGGATGGCCGGATCCGGCGCACCATCAGCTCCTATGTGGGGGAGAACAAGGAGTTCGCCCGGCAATACCTCGCCGGCGAACTGGAGGTGGTCCTCACCCCGCAGGGCACGCTGGCCGAAAAGCTGCGCGCCGGCGGCGCCGGCATACCCGCCTTCTACACGCCGGCCGGCGTCGGTACCCAGGTGTCCGACGGCGGCCTGCCGCAGAAGTACGATCGCGACGGCAACGTCTCGATCGCCTCCGCGCCCAAGGAAGTCCGCAGCTTCCACGGCGCCGACTACGTGCTGGAGGAATCGCTCACGCCCGACTTCGGCCTCGTGCATGCCTGGAAGGGAGACCGCCACGGCAACCTCGTCTTCCACGCCACCGCCATGAATTTCAACCCGCTGTGCGCCATGGCCGGGAAGATCACGATTGCCGAGGTCGAGGAACTCGTGGAGCCGGGGGAGTTGGACCCGGAGCACGTCCACGTCCCGGGAATCTTTGTCCAGCGCGTGGTGCTGGCCCCGCAGGGGGAGAAACGCATTGAGAAGCGGACGGTTGCGGTGACCACTGGCGCCTCCGGCGGACCAAAACTGGCACCAGAGCAGGCAGGAGCATAGCCGTGGAAACGAACAAAGCCCAAGAGGCCCCGCCCCGTCCTGAGGCCGTGCGGCACGAGTATCGGCGCTCCGCCGTCGAACACCCCGCCGGTGTCGAGAGCAAGGGCTGGACGCGCAACGAACTCGCCGCCCGGGTGGCGCAGGAACTGCACAACGGCGAGTACGTCAACCTCGGCATCGGCATGCCGACGCTGATCCCCAACTACATTCCGGCCGGCGTCGAGGTGGTGCTGCATTCGGAGAACGGCATCCTGGGCGTCGGGCCCTACCCGGCCGAGGACGAGATCGATCCGGACCTGATCAATGCCGGCAAGGAAACCGTCACGGTCAACAAGGGTGCTGCGTTCTTCGATTCCGCCGCTTCTTTCGGCATGATCCGTGGCGGTCACGTCGATGTGGCCGTGCTCGGTGCCATGGAGGTCGCCGCCAACGGCGACCTCGCCAACTGGATGATCCCCGGCAAGATGGTCAAGGGCATGGGCGGCGCGATGGACCTTGTGTTCGGGGCCAAGAAGGTAATCGTGATGATGGATCACGTGGACCGCAGCGGCAGGCCGAAAATCGTCGAAACCTGCACCCTGCCGCTGACCGGCAAGGGCTGCGTGGACCGGATCATCACCGACCTCGCCGTGATCGATGTCGTGACCGACGCCGGGCCGCCCCGGCTGGTGCTGCGCGAACTGGCGCCCAACGTGTCCGTGGAGGACGTCGTGGCGGCCACCGGCGCCGAACTCTTTGAGGAAGACCAGGAACTGACCGTATGAGTGACGCAGACCGATCCACTCCGAGCCCCGTACCCGGCACCCCCCGGGTGATCGAGCAGCGCGGCCTCTACTTCGATGAGCTGGAGGAAGGCGTGCTCTACGCCCACCGGCCGGGCCGGACCGTGACGGAGACGGACAACGTCTTGTTCACCACCATGACCATGAACACCCAGGCCCTGCACCTCGACGCGGCCTGGAGCGCCGCGCAGCCCTTCGGCCAGCGGCTGATGAATTCGATGTTCACCCTGGCCACCGTGGTGGGCCAGTCCGTGCCGCAGCTGACCCAGGGCACCATCATCGCCCAGCTGGGCCTGACGGATGTGTCCTTTCCGCACCCGCTCTACCACGGGGACACCCTGTACACGGAGACGGTGGTCACCGGGAAACGGCTGTCCGCATCCCGCCCCGGCCAGGGCATCGTGACCATGCAGCACACCGGGCGGAACCAGCACGGGGACGTGGTGGCGCTCGCCGCCCGCAGCTGCCTGATGTGGACACGCGAGGCACACGCCGCGGCCGAGCTGGAAGCCGCGCAAAAGGGGACAATAGAGACATGAGTTTCTTGATGGGTCCTGCCCTGCTGTTCTGCCCCGCCGACCGCCCCGAGCGGTACCAGAAAGCCGCCGAGCGCTCCGATACCGTGATCGTGGACCTCGAGGACGCCGTCGCCCCCGCGGACAAACAGCGGGCCCGCGGCGCCATCCTCGCCCAACTCGGTGCTACAGGCGACGTCCCGGAATTGGATCCGAGCCGCACGATCATCCGGGTCAACCCGGCCGGCACGGACGAGTTCGAAAAGGACCTGCACTGCCTCAAGCACACCCCCTACCGGCACGTCATGCTGGCCAAGGCGGAGAGCGCCGCCCAGCTGAAGGAGCTCGAAGGCTACAGCGTGATTGCCCTTTGCGAGACGGCCGCCGGCGTCCTCAACGCCGCCGCCATCGCCGCCGAACCCAATGTGGTGGCCCTGATGTGGGGTGCGGAGGACCTGCTGGCGTCGCTCGGCGGAACCTCCAGCAGGACCGAAACCGGCGGCTATCGGGCCGTCGCGCTGCACGCCCGCTCCAGCGTGCTGCTGGCCGCCGGCGCCTTCGGCAAGGACGCGATCGACGCCGTCTACGTCAACATCCCCGATCTGGCCGGGCTGGCCCTCGAGTCCCGTGATGCCGTGGCGTCCGGATTCTCGTCCAAAGCCTGCATCCACCCGGACCAGGTGGCCGTGGTCCGGGAAGCCTACGCCCCAACGGAGGCCGACGTCTCAGCCGCCGCCGAGCTGCTCGACGCCGCTTCCGCCGCCGGGACGGGTGTGTTCGCGTTCAAGGGCAAGATGGTCGACGGACCCATCCTCAAGCATGCCGCGTCCACCCTGCGCCGCGCGGGCCACGTAGGGTCCTAGTGGTTCCTAGGCGCCTGTCCTGACCGGCGCAGCTCAGCGGCGCCAGAGGTAGCGGTTCTCCGGCCGTCCCGCCGCCCCGTAGCGGGGCGTCAGCCGGGCATGGCCATGAATCACGAGGTACTCGAGGTAACGGCGGGCACTGACCCGGGACAGGCCCAGCTGCAGCGCCAAACCGGCAGCGGAGACGTCCTCCGGGCTGGCCTTCAGCGCCTCGATGACCGCGTCCAGGGTGGGCCGGGAGAGTCCCTTGGGCAGCCGCAGGACAGGCCGGCCCGGCGGTTCCGGCGAGGCAGTCTGTCCCGCCGGGGTTTCCGCCACCGCGGACCGGCGCGAGGGAGCCACCAGGCGGTCGATGCTTGCCTGGTCCAGCGGTCCGGCCGCGCCGGCGGCGAGTTCCTCCCGCAGCATGACGTACTCGTCCAGCCGGTCGATCAAGGCCTGCGAGGAGAAGGGCTTGACCAGGTAGTGCAGCACTCCGCCGGCCATCGCGCCCCGGACAGCGTCAATCTCGCGGGACGCGGTTATCACCAGGACATCCACCGGCCGCCGGCGCCCGCGCAGCCTCTGCAGGACGTCCAGGCCGGACATGTCCGGCAGGTGAATGTCCAGCAACACCAGCTCCGGCCCCAGCTCCGCGGCCAGGTCGAGGCCTTGCTGCCCGGTGTGGGCCATGGCCACGACGTCGAAACCGCCGCGTGCCAGCAGGAACCCGTGATGGATCCCGGCCACTGCTACGTCATCGTCAATGATGAGGGTGCGTATGGCGCTCATTGCTTTTGTAGTTCCGCCTCTTTTGTCTTGAGCACTGCCGTCTTGAGCACCACCGTCTTGAGCACCGCCGTCTTGAATATCACAGTGAAGCAGGCTCCGCCCAATGCCGATGAGGAGACCGCCGCGCAGCCTCCGCGCCTTAGGGCAACCCGCTGGACCAGGGCCAGCCCAAACCCGCGGCTGTTGATTCCCTCGGCCTCCTTGCTGGTGACGCCGGGCTCGAACACTTTAGCGCGTTCCGGCACCGGGACGCCGGGCCCGTCATCCTCCACCACGATGGTCCGTCCGCCGTCGGCGCTCTCGCCCAGCCGGATGGCCACAGTGCTGTCATAGCCGGCAGCGTCCACAGCGTTGTCGATCAGGTTGCCCAGGACCGTGATGACGTCGCCCGAGTCATCGGCGGAGCATAAGGAATCCGGGCTGACGATGATCTCGATGCCGCGCTCGGCGCAGACTGTGGACTTGGCGATCAGCAGGGCCTGGACCCCGTGATCGGTGATTCCGGGCGCGATCGGCCGGTTCGCAAAGACGGCGTCGTTGTGGCTGCGGCCCAGGTATTCGATGGCCTTGTCCTGCCTTCCGAGCTCCAGCAGCCCGGAAATGACGTGCAGTTTGTTGGCGAATTCGTGTGCCTGGGCGCGGAGGGCCTGCGTCACGTCCACAGCGCCGTCGCGGTCCCGCAGGACGGTGTGAAGTTCCGTGCGGTCCCGCAGGATCAGCACCTTGCCGACTTCGCGGCCGTCGACCGTGGCCGCATTGACCTTGCCCAGCAGGATCCGCTCGCCCGAGAGCACCAGTTCCTCCGTTGCGGACCCGGCCGAAAGCAGGCGGAGGACCGCCGGTTCCAGGCTCGCCGCGGCGGGCGTCCCCGTGATGTCCCCTGCCAGCGCGAGCAGGCGCCGGGCCTCGTCATTGACCAGCGCGATCCTGCCGTCGGTGTCCACCGCCACAAGCCCTTCGCCCAGGCCGTGGAGCATGGCGTCGCGCGTTTCCAGCAGGGCCGCGATGTCCTCGGGCTCGAGCTTGTAGATCCGCCGCCAGACCAGTTTCGAGACGTACATCGCGCCCAGGGAACTCAGCAGCGCCGCCCCGAGCAGCCAGCCGAACAGCTGCGGCATGTCCTCGTGGAGGTCGGCGGCCAGGGTACTCTCCAGCACTCCCACGGATGCGGAGCCGATCACCGTGCCGGCCGCATCGAAGATGGGAACCTTCACCCGCCAGGACTCACCCAGGGTCCCCGTCTGTGTGCCCACGTAAATCTCGCCGGACAGGGGCACGGAGGGATCGGTGGAGACCGGCCGGCCGATTTCCGCCGGATTGGGGTGCGACTGCCGGACCCCGTGCCGGTCTGTCACCACCACATAGGTGACATTGGAGGCCTGCCGGATCACTTCCGCGATCGGCTGGATGGTCTGGGCTGGTGACGGCGTTCCGAACGCGTTGATGACGGAGGGCAGCTGGGCAACACTTTCGGCCACGCCGATCAGGCGGCCCTTGTACGCGTCCCGGAGCTGTTGTTCCTGCATCCGGATGGTCACGGCCCCCACGGCCGTGAGGACAGCCAGAACGATGCCCAGCTGCAATGCGACCAGCTGGAACCGTAGGGGAATCCTGTGAAACATGTCACAAGTTTCGCATTGGGAGCGCCGCCCGCCCGCCAATAAGACGCCCGCGGCCGTGACCAATATGACCACTACTACCTCTACGGCCAAATTCTGTTGCCCTTCGCCGGGCGATCCTAGGGTCAGTGACGTGATTCCAATGATGTGCATCACATTCGCTCAAGGAGAAACCATGTCTGTCCTGCTTCCATTCACGCAGTCCCCGTTCACGCGGTCCACGTTCATGCGGCCCACCCACACACGCCGCGCCGCCCTCATCGCCGGTGCCGCCGGCGTCGTCCTGGCCATGTCCGCCTGCGCAGGAAGCGGAACCGGCACGGCCGCCGGCTCGTCCGCGGGCGCCGACTCGATCAAGAAGCTCAGCATCATCGTCCCGGCCAACCCGGGCGGCGGCTGGGACCAGACCGGTCGCGCCATGCAGCAGGACCTGCAGACCAACAAGCTCGTCACCTCCGCCCAGGTCACCAACATTGGCGGCGGCGGCGGGACCAACGGCCTTGCCAAGCTGGCCACCGAGAAGGACGTCAACACCCTCATGGTGATGGGCTACGTCATGGTGGGCGCAGTCGAGACCAACGGTGCCAAGACCCGTCTCGAAGACACCACGCCAATCGCGCGGCTCACCGAAGAGCCGCTGGTCCTCGTGGTGCCGGCGGAGTCGAAGTACCAGACCGTCGCCGACCTCGTGGCGGACATCAAGGCCAACGGCAAGGGCGTGGCCATCACCGGTGGCTCGGCAGGCGGGGCGGACCACATCCTGGCCGGTCAGATCCTGAAATCCCAGGGCGTGGAGGCGGACAAGCTGAACTACATCGGCTACTCCGGCGGCGGCGAATCCATCGCGGCGCTGCTCGGCAACAAGGTCCAGGCCGGCATCTCCGGCGTGGGCGAGTACGCCGAACAGGTCAAGGCCGGCAAGGTCCGGGCGCTCGCCGTCTCCGGAAAAGCCGAGGCCCCTGCGCTCCCCGGCGTCAAGCCGCTCAAGGACCAGGGGATCGACGTCGTGCTGACCAACTGGCGCGGCGTGGTGGCCCCCGGCTCCATCGACGACGCCCAGCGCGCGAAGCTGACCGAGGTGGTCACCAAGCTGCACGCGTCCGAGGCCTGGAAGTCCACCCTGTCCAAGAACAACTGGGACGACGCCTTCCTGGCCGGCGACGGCTTCAAGACCTTCCTGACCGAGGACATCGCCAAGGTCAAGACCACGCTGACCCAGATCGGCCTGGTCAAGTAAGAATGTCTTCTCTCGCAACAACGCCCGCCAAACGGCCGACGGGGGAGATACTGTTTGCCCTCGTGTTCGTCAGCGTGGGCGTCGCGGGCCTGGCGACGGCGGGATCCATTCCGATCCCGCCGTCGGAGACCGGCATCGGCCCCCGCGCCTTCCCCTACATCGTGTGCGGCATGCTGGTGCTGTGCGGCGCCGGGGTGGTCCTGCAGGTTCTGCGCGGCAAGGTCGGTCAGGCCGAGGACAGCGAAGACCTGGACGTCACGGCCAAGACCGACTGGGTGGCCCTCGCCAAGCTGGTGGGCTTCGTGGTGCTGCACATCTTCCTGATCGAGCCGGCCGGCTGGCCGGTGGCCGCGGCCGTGCTCTTCAGCGGTGCAGCCTGGTCCCTGGACGCCAAACCCCTGTGGAAGGCGATCACCGTGTCCGTGATCCTGGCGCTGGTGCTGCAGTACGTCTTCGGCGGGCTGCTGGGCGTCTCCCTGCCCCCGGGGCCGCTGTTCGAGGGGGTGACCTTCTTCCATGGATAGCTTCATGCTCCTGCTCGAAGGGTTCAGCACCGCGCTCCAACCGGTCTACCTGCTCTACGCCCTGGGTGGCGTCTTCGTCGGCACCGCCGTCGGCGTCCTCCCCGGCATTGGCCCGGCCATGACCGTGGCCCTGCTCATGCCCATCACCTACGCCCTGGACCCCGCGGCGGCGCTGATCGTATTCGCCGGGATCTACTACGGCGGCATGTACGGCGGTTCCACCACGTCCATCCTGCTTAACACGCCCGGCGAATCCTCCTCGATCGTCACGGCGCTCGAAGGAAACAAGATGGCCAAGGCCGGCAGGGGAGCGGCGGCCCTGGCGACGGCGGCGATCGGATCCTTCATCGCCGGGACCATCGCCACGGTCCTGCTGACCTTCCTGGCGCCCGTCGTGGCCGACTTCGCCGTCGGCCTCGGCCCCGTGGACTATGTGGCCCTCATGGTGGTGGCCTTCCTGACCGTCGGGGCGCTGTTGGGCGCCTCGGTCCTGCGCGGCCTGGCCTCGCTGGCCCTGGGGCTGTTCATCGGCCTGATAGGCATCGATGACAGCACGGCCCAGCAGCGCTTCACGTTCGACAACCCCACGCTGGTGGACGGTGTCGACATGGTCCTCGTGGCCGTGGGCCTCTTTGCGCTCGGCGAGGCGCTTTACGTCGCTTCGAAGCTGCGGCACGGCCCCGTGGAGCTCATCCCGGTCAGTAAGGGCAAGAACGCCTGGCTGTCCAAGGAGGACTGGAAGCGGTCCTGGAAGCCGTGGCTGCGCGGAACCTTCATAGGGTTCCCGATCGGCACCGTCCCGGCAGGCGGCGCGGACGTCTCCACGTTCCTTTCCTACGCGGCCGAGCGGAAGCTGGCCAAGGGTGCCAACAAGGCCCAGTTCGGCAAGGGCGCGATCGAAGGCGTCGCGGGACCGGAAGCGGCCAACAACGCCGCGGCCGCCGGTGTTCTGGTGCCGTTGCTGACCCTCGGCATCCCGACGACGGCGACTGCGGCCATGATGCTCACGGCCTTCCAGCGCTACCAGATCCAGCCAGGCCCGCTCCTGTTCGAAAACCAGGGGGCGCTCGTTTGGACCCTGATCGCCTCGCTGTACGTCGGCAACCTCATGCTGCTGGTGCTGAACCTGCCGCTGGTGGGCCTGTGGGTGAAGATCCTGCAGATCCCGCGCCCCTACCTCTACGCGGGCATCCTGGTCTTCGCCGCCCTGGGCGCCTTCTCGGTGAACTTCTCGCCGAGCGACGTCGGCATCCTGCTGGTGGTGGGCATCCTGGGCTACTTCATGCGCCGCTACGGCTATCCCGTGGCGCCCATGGTGGTGGCGATGATCCTGGGACCGATGTTCGAGGTGCAGTTGCGGCGCTCGCTGCAGCTCTCGCAGAACGATCCCACGGCCCTGTTCGCCTCGCCGTTCGCCCTGGTGGTGTACGTTTCCATGGCGCTGATCTTCGCCGCCTCATGGTGGCTGCGCCGCCGCCAGGCCGCGGTGGAGGCTGCACCGGCGCAGGAGCGGGTGTCCGTCTAGCCAGTGCCGCCGTCCCCGCACGCCAAGGGGGCGGCGGCCGCTCCCCGTGTCGGGCCCTGCCGATCCGGCCCGGGCGGTCCCGCCGGGCGGGATCGGACCCGGGTTCAAGCCCCCGGCGGCAGGCGCGACGGCGGGATCACGACATACAGCGGCGTCCGGATCCAGCGCTGGCCCGTGGCACGGAACTCCGCCCGGGTGGAGAAGCGGTAGAGGTAGCTGCTGGCACGCACCCAGTGGGGCCGTTCGCCGTCGAACGGGTCATGGCGCAGCAGCCGCAGCGTGGGCCGATCCGCCGCCAGCAGCTTCGCCAGGAACGCGTAGAACCACTCCTCGTGCACGGTCCGCAGCGGCAGGAACCACATCAGCCAGTCAAGGCGCAGGTGGTACGGGGCGAACTGGCGCGGGAGACGCCGGACGTCACCCGGCTTGCCCTTGAACCCGTACTCCCGCCACTCCGCGTCCTCCCCGGGTTCCGCGTCCAGGGTGCCCTCCACCACGATCTCGATCCGCCGCTTCGTGACCGTGCCGAACGCACCGTAGGTGTTCACCAGCTGCCAGCGGTTGAAGGAAGCGTTCATCAGCTGATGGTGGGAGAAGAGATTCTCGATGGGCCGGTAACTGAGCACCACGAGCAGCACGGTGGCGACCAGGACCACCACCAGCCACGGGACCGGCGCCTGGCTGCCGGCCCCGGTGCCTGCTCCGGCGGCTGCGGACGCGGACGCGGCGTGCGAGTCAAGCGGGATTACCGGAAGCACGGCGTGCGCCACAGGATCGCTGACCGCCGCGAAGGCCAGGATAATCGCCATCCAGTTCAGCCAGGCGAAATTTCCGCTCGCCACCAGCCACAGCTGGGTGAAGATGATGATCCCGGCGGCGGCGCTGGCCAGGGGCTGCGGGGCAAAGAGGAAGAACGGCACCACCAATTGGGCGAAGTGGTTGCCCAGGACCTCCAGCCGGTGCCAGGCCTTGGGAAGCAGATGGGCCTGCCGGCTCAGCGGCCCCGGCATCGGCTGGGTCTCGTGGTGGTAGTACAGGGCCGTCAGGTCCCGCCACTCCTGTCCGCCCCGGATCTTGATCAGGCCTGCGCCGAACTCCAGCCGGAACACCAGCCAGACCAGCAGGATCAGGATGGGCCTGGGTGGGGGAGTCTGGTCCGAGCCGAGGAAGGCCACCGTGAACCCGGCCTCCAGCAGCAGCATCTCCCAGCCGAAGCCATAAAAAGTCTGTCCCACGTTCACGATCGACATGTACAACAGCCACAGGGCCAGGAACGCGATGAGCGGAACCCAGGGCGGGCCAACCTGGGGCAGTCCGGCGATGAGCGTGGCGGCAATGGCCATGCCGCTCCAGCAGACAGTCCGCAGCAGCCGGTCCGAGTAACGCCAGCGGAACAGGCTGGGCCGGCCCAGGCGGTTGAAGCCTTCGAGATACTCCGGCACCGGCAACAGGCCGCGCTCGCCGAGGAGGGCCGGGAACTGGTTGAGCGAGGAGAGGAACGCCACGAAGTAGAGGGTGGCGGTGCTGCGTTGCAGCACCTGCCGGGCGAACTCGTACTCCGGCGCGTCGAACCACGCGGTCCACTCCACGTTTTCCACGTTACGCCTCCGCCCTGCTGCGTCAACGAGTGGCGGCGACCCACCGGCGCAAAGGAAACAGGCCCCGAGCACCGAACGCAGTATGGGATAACGGTGCGGGATACTTGAAGCATGCAGCCGCGCAAAATCGTCCTCCTCGGGTCCACTGGTTCCATTGGCACACAGGCGATTGACGTCGTCGACGGCGCCCCGCACCTTTTCGAGGTCGTGGCGCTCAGCGCCGGCGGCGGCAACCTCGAACTCCTGGCCCGGCAGGCTGTCCACACCCGCGCCTGGGCCGTCGGGGTCGCCACCGGGGAGGCCTCCGCCCTCCGGGACATGATCAACGACGCCGCCCGCGCGGCGTCAGTGACGGGCTACCATCCCGAGATCATTACCGGCCCGGATGCGTCCACCCGGATCGCGGAAATCAGCGCCGACGTGGTCCTCAACGGCATCACCGGCTCCATCGGACTTGCCCCCACCCTGGCCGCGCTCCGATCCGGCGCCACATTGGCCTTGGCCAACAAGGAGTCCCTGATCGTCGGCGGCGCCCTGGTCAAAGCAGCGGCCCGCGAAGGGCAGATCGTGCCCGTGGATTCGGAACATTCGGCTATTGCCCAATGCCTGCGCTCCGGCACCGCAGCGGAAGTGGACCGGCTGATCCTGACGGCCTCCGGCGGCCCGTTCCGTGGCAAGACCCGGGACCAGCTGCATGGCGTCTCGCCGCAGGACGCCCTGGCCCACCCCACCTGGGACATGGGCCTCATGGTCACCACCAACTCCGCCAGCCTGGTCAACAAGGGCCTGGAGGTGATCGAGGCGCACCTGCTCTTCGACATCCCGCTGGACCGAATCGACGTCGTGGTCCACCCGCAGTCCGTGGTGCACTCGATGGTCCAGTTCGTCGACGGCTCCACGATCGCCCAGGCCTCGCCGCCGGACATGCGCCTGCCCATTGCCCTCGGTCTCGGCTGGCCGGACCGCGTCCCGGGTTCCGCGAGCGCCTGCGACTGGAGCAAGGCCACCAGTTGGACGTTCGAACCCCTTGACGCTGAGGCCTTCCCCGCCGTCGCCCTCGCGAAGGCTGCCGCCAGGCAGGGCAGCACCTTCCCGGCAGTGTTCAATGCCGCGAATGAGGAAGCGGTGATGGCCTTCCACGCCGGGCAGATCCGGTTCACCGACATCGTTGACACGATCGACGCCGTCCTCAGCGAACACTCAGGATCCTCCGGGCTGACGGTTGAGTCAGTACTGGATGCTGAAAGATGGGCACGCGCCCGCACCCACGAACGTTTAGCCGTCAGAAGCGTCTAGGAAGCAGCAGATCACAGCATGAGCCCCGTCCTCCTCTTTATCCTCGGTGTCGTCTTTGTGGCGATCGGCATCGCCGTGTCCATTGCCCTCCACGAAGTCGGTCACCTGGTCCCGGCCAAGCTGTTCAAAGTCCGCGTGACCAAGTACATGATCGGTTTCGGGCCCACCGTCTGGTCGAAGAAGCGGGGTGAAACCGAGTACGGCCTCAAGGCCATCCCGCTGGGCGGCTACGTGTCCATGATCGGGATGTACCCGCCGAACAAGGAAGACGGCACCGTCCGCACCTCCAGCACCGGCATGTTCCAGTCGCTGGCATCCGATGCCCGCTCCCTGGCCCACGAGGAAATCGGCCCCGGCGACGAAAACCGGGTCTTCTACCGGCTGCCGGTCTGGAAAAAGACCATCATCATGCTCGGCGGGCCCGCAATGAACCTGCTGATCGGCGTCGTGTTGACCGCGGTGCTGTTGATGGGATTCGGCACCGCCACCCAGACCACCACCATCGCGGACGTCTCCAAATGCCAGGTCAAGGCCGGCGAGACCGTGGATCCGAACTCCGCCGACTGCAAGCTCACCCCCGCCGCGGCCGCGGGCCTGTTGCCGAATGACACCATCACCTCCTTCGACGGCAAGGCCGTCACCGGCTGGGACGAACTCACCGGCTGGATCCGCGCCTCGGCGGGCCGACAGGTCAGCATCACTGTGGAGCGCGGCGGCGCCACGGTCTCCACCACCGTCACGCCCGTGCTCTCCGCCCGCCCCGTGATCGGTCCCGACGGCCGCCAGGCCAAGGCCGCCGACGGAAGCCTCCAGTTCCAGGACGTCGGCTTCCTGGGCATCGGTGCGCAGACCGAACTCGTGCAGCAGCCGGCGTCGTCCGTGCTGCCGATGGCGGGGGAGAACATCACGCAGGTTGCCGGGGTTGTGGTGAACCTGCCGGCCCGCGTGGCCGGTGTGGCCAAGGCAGCCTTCAGCGAGGAACCAAGGGACCCCAACGGCCCCATCAGCGTGGTGGGCGTGGGCCGGGTGGCCGGCGAGGTCGCCGCCATGGAGGAGGTCCCGCTGCAGTCCCGCTTCGCCGCACTGATCGGTTTGCTGGCCGGACTCAACTTCGCCCTGGCCGTCTTCAACCTCATCCCGCTGCTGCCGCTCGACGGCGGCCACGTGGCGGGCGCGCTGTACGAGGGGGCCCGCCGCCAGATCGCCAAGCTGTTCGGCCGCCCGGATCCCGGAGCGTTCGATATCGCCAAGTTGCTCCCGGTGACCTATGTAGTGGCGGTGCTGCTGATGGGCATGGGAGCATTGCTGATCTACGCGGACATCGTGAAGCCGGTCAACCTCTTCGGATAAGGGTTCCGAAGAGGCCGTTCCAGGCAAACTCCGCTGACTTTCATTTATAAGCTTATTTCGGCTGATTTTAAATAATCAGTTGAAAATGATTGATTATTGTCGATCACCTCCCTAGGCTGGGGCCATGTACGTCATGACAATCGACCAGCGCGGCAGCACGGGCGACATCGACCGCGTCCCCGGGCTCCTCAAGGAACTAGGTGCCATCTCCACCGCCGGGCGCTTTGAACGTTCGGTGGGCGACGAGGTCCAGGGCGTGGTGGAGCGGGCCGATGAGGTAGTGGAGATCACCCTGCATGCCCTGCGCAGCGGCCGCTGGTACGTCGGAATCGGGGTGGGGGAGGTGGACCTGCCGCTGCCGGCCAGTCCGCGGGAAGGCTCCGGTCCTGCCTTCGTGGCAGCCAGGACCGCCGTTGATCGGGCCAAAGGGGCGGCCGCCCATGTACCGGTCGCCGTGGTCGCGGGCCGGGGCCGGCGTCGGGCAAGTGCAGCACTAAGCGCAGCGGCCGCCGCGGACGGCACAATCGGGTCCCGGGAGGCCAAGGCTTGCGCCAACGCGGAGGCGGTGCTTCGGCTCATTGGCCGCCTGGTCCAGGACCGGACTGCGGCGCAATGGAAGGTGTTGGACGTGCTGCGCTCGGTGCGGCTCGGCACCCACGGCACCCATGGCACCCAAAAAATTGCAGCGCAGAGACTCGGAATCACGGAGCAGTCGGTGAGCCGCGCGGTCCTCCGCTCGGGCTGGCAGGAAGAATGGGCGGCGCGGCCAGCGGCGGAATTGCTGCTGACCCTGGCCCACGACAGCACCGAAGGAGAGCAGTGAACGCCCTCTGGATCACGCTGGCGCTGCTGACCGCGGGATTCGTCGGCTGGCCGGTCACCGCCGGGATGTTCCGTCTCGCCCGGACCATAGATGACCGGACCCTGGACGGCGGAGCGGGCGGCACCAGTACCGGCGACACGGCTGAGGACCCCTCTGCCGACTCCACCACGGACCCCGATATCCAGGCGGCCCCGGATGTCGGGCCGGACCCCGCACCGGGCGCGGCCCCGGATGTCGGGCCGGACCCCGCACCGGGCGCGGCCCCGCCCGTCCAGCCGGCACCGCCTGCCGAAACCGTCAGCAGCGTGCGCATCCTGCGCGGCGGCGCCATCATTGGCATCCTGGAACGGTTCGCCGTATGCCTGGCAATCCTCGCCGGCCAGCCCGTCGCCATTGCCTATGTCGTGGCCATCAAAGGCCTCGGCCGGTTCGCCGAGTTGAAGGCCACCCCGGTTGCCGCAGAGAGGTTCATCATCGGAACCCTCACCTCCATGCTCTGGGCCGCCGGCGTCGCCGCCCTGGCCAAGGTCCTCTTCCTCGGCTAACCCCGTGCCCCGGCGCCCCCGGATGGGAACCGGGCAAACGGGACGATAGTGTATCCGTATGACTGTTTTTGCTGTGGAGTACGTGTACGACGCCGAATCTTCCGAGGTCCGCAATGCCAGCCGCCCGGCGCACCGGGAATGGACGGCGGGACTTGCCCGCGAGGGCGCCCTGCTGGCCAGCGGCCCCTACGGCGACGGTGCGGGCGCGCTGCTCATCTTCAAGGCGGCCGACGAGTCGGCCTTGAATGACCTCCTGCGGCAGGACCCCTTCGCAGCCGCCGGTGCCATCTCGGGCACGCGCACCACTGTGTGGGCGCCGCTGACCGGTCTTCTGGCCGAGCACGCCTAGCCTGTCCCGCCCACACCTTCGCTTCATCGAAACTAAAAGGGAGTCCATGTGACCTCGGTCAGCCTGGGAATGCCGTCAGCACCGCCCCCCGTACTTGCCCCCCGCCGCAAGACGCGCCAGATCAAAGTGGGATCCGTCGGGGTCGGCTCGGACTCGCCCATCAGCGTCCAGTCCATGACCACGACGCCGACTACCGACATCAACGCCACCTTGCAGCAGATCGCGGAACTCACCGCTTCCGGCTGCGACATCGTCCGGGTTGCCTGCCCGTCCGCCGATGACGCCGAGGCGCTGCCGATCATCGCCAAGAAGTCCCAGATCCCGGTGATCGCGGACATCCACTTCCAGCCGAAGTACGTGTTCGCCGCGATTGAGGCCGGCTGCGCCGCCGTGCGCGTGAACCCGGGCAACATCCGCAAGTTCGATGACCAGGTCAAGGAAATCGCCAGGGCCGCAAAGGACCACGGCACCTCGATCCGGATCGGCGTCAACGCCGGCTCCCTGGAGCCGGGCATCATGAAGAAATACGGCAAGGCCACCCCCGAGGCCCTCGTGGAATCGGCCGTCTGGGAAGCCTCCCTCTTCGAAGAGCACGGTTTCCACGACTTTAAGATCTCCGTCAAGCACAACGACCCGGTCATCATGGTTGCCGCCTACGAGATGCTGGCCGAAAAGGGCGACTGGCCCTTGCACCTCGGCGTCACCGAGGCCGGACCGGCATTCCAGGGCACCATCAAGTCCGCGACGGCGTTTGGCGCCCTGCTCTCCCGCGGAATCGGCGACACCATCCGAGTCTCCCTCTCGGCCCCGCCGGTCGAGGAAATCAAGGTGGGCAACCAGATCCTGCAGTCGCTCAACCTGCGCCCCCGCAAGCTGGAAATTGTCTCCTGCCCGTCCTGCGGCCGCGCCCAGGTGGACGTCTACACCCTCGCCGAGCAGGTCACTGCCGGCCTGGAGGGCATGGAGGTCCCGCTGCGCGTGGCGGTCATGGGTTGCGTTGTGAACGGCCCGGGCGAGGCCCGCGAAGCCGATCTCGGCGTAGCCTCGGGTAACGGCAAGGGCCAGATCTTTGTCAGGGGCGAGGTCATCAAGACTGTCCCGGAGGACCAGATTGTTGAGACACTGATCGAAGAAGCGATGCGTATCGCGGAAGAGATGGGGGACGCCGATGGCGAAAATGCTGTCAAGGGTAGCCCCGTGGTTAACGTCTCGTAGGGACGACGCCGCTGCCGGCGTCGTCGTCCGGGTTCTTGGTGGCGGCGACACCGGACAATTGCTGGCGCTGGCGCACCGGGACGCCGTCGCCAACGTCTTCATCCTCTCGCACCTGGAGGTCGCCGGGACGGCGTCTCCCACAGCCGGGGGCGCCAGCATTCTCGGCGTGTTCGACGGCGACACCCTCCTCGGTGCCTGCTGGGCCGGCGCCAACCTGGTGCCGATCGAGCTTGCCCCCGAGCTCGCCGGCCTCGTTGCCATGGCCGCACACCGCTCCGGGCGCCGCTACGCCTCGATCTTTGGCCCCGCCGAGACTGTCCTGGCCATCCACGCGGCCCTGGAGCAGCTCGGCCAGGTGGCCCATGAAGTCCGCGACCACCAGCCCCTGCTGACGATCTCGGGCCCGCCCGCTGTCCGGCCCGAGCCCGCACTCGGCTTCGGCCAGCTGGCTGACTTCGACAAGATCCTGCCCGCGTGCGCCGCCATGTTCGAGGAAGAAGTGGGCTATTCGCCCTACCTGGGCGGCAGGGAGTATTACAGCCGCCGCGTCAGGAGCCTCGTCCGCCAGGGCCATTCCCTCGTGCACGTGAACTCGGAGGGCCAAGTGGTCTTCAAAGCCGAACTCGGCGCCGTCACGCAGGAAGTGACCCAGGTCCAGGGCGTCTGGATGAATCCCGAGTTCCGCGGACTGGGACTGAGCGCGGGCTACATGGCCGCCGTCGTCGTCCTCGCCCAGACCCTCGCGCCCGTCACCAGCCTCTACGTCAACGACTTCAACGCAAAGGCCCGCGCCACCTACGACCGGGTGGGCTTCCGCCAGGCGGGCACGTTCGCCACAGTGCTTTTCTAGACCGTGCTTTTCTAGACAGTGCTCTTCTAGACAGTGCTTTTCTAGACAGTGCTTTTCCAGCGGGCAGCGCCGGCCGGACGTCATCCGCCGGGCCCCGCAGCGGACTTGTCCGGACACGTTGCAATTATCCGATTGCAGACTATTGATTCCCGGGCCCATGTCACATAGGTTCTACCTAGCCGTGTCGCACAGGCGCGCATATTCCCCAGCGCATTTTCCGGGGAAAGCAACGCCTGGAGACGACACCACGTAGCTCGCAGCCTGAGATCTGGGGTGCTGGGGCCACGGGAGCCACGCCATGACGGGATGACCAGCCGGAGACGGCCAGGGGCTTCCATCAGTTATGGCGTGGCTCTTCCATGTGCTGCGTTTTGCCGGCGCAGGGCCGCCGCAGGGGCGAAGCTGGGCACTGCGGCACAGGCGTGCGCTCCGGACGGTAGATTAGTACCTAGATGCTTTTCCCGGTTTTGCCCGCACTTTCCCCAGAAACGGATATCCCACCTGTGGTCCTTCGACTCTCCAAGCTGTTCCTGCGCACCCTGCGCGAAGATCCCGCCGACGCCGAGGTAGCCAGCCACCGGCTCCTGGTCCGGGCCGGCTACATCCGCCGGGCCGCGCCGGGCATCTACACGTGGCTGCCGCTGGGGCTGAGTGTGCTGCGTAAGGTGGAGCAGGTCATCCGCGAGGAAATGACGGCCATCGGAGCCCAGGAAGTCCACTTCCCGGCGCTGCTGCCCAAGGAGCCCTACGAGGTCACGAACCGCTGGACCGAATACGGCGAGGGCATCTTCCGGCTCAAGGACCGCAAGGGCAACGACTACCTCCTGGCCCCCACGCATGAGGAAATGTTCACCCTTCTGGTCAAGGACCTGTACTCCTCGTACAAGGACCTGCCGCTGAGCATCTACCAGATCCAGAACAAGTACCGCGACGAGGCACGTCCCCGGGCAGGCCTGCTGCGCGGCCGCGAATTCATCATGAAGGATTCCTACTCCTTCGACGTCGACGACGCCGGACTGGACGCCAGCTACGCCGCCCACCGCGGCGCTTACCTGAAGATCTTCGAGCGCCTCGGCCTTGAGGTGATTCCGGTTGCTGCCACCGCCGGTGCCATGGGCGGGTCCAAGAGCGAGGAATTCCTGCACCCCACCGAGATCGGTGAGGACACCTTCGTGCGCTCGGCCGGCGGCTACGCGGCCAACGTCGAGGCCGTCACCACCGTAGTCCCCGCGGACATCGACTTCAGCAACGCCCCGGCCGCCGAAGTCCGGGACACCCCGGACACGCCCACCATCGAAACGCTCGTCAACGCCGCCAATGTCCTCGTTCCGCGCACAGACGCCGACGGCGGCCCCTGGACCGCCGCCGACACGCTCAAGAACGTCGTCCTCGCCGTCACGCTGCCCACCGGCGAACGCCAGCTCGTCGTCATCGGGCTCCCCGGCGACCGTGGGGTTGACCTCAAGCGCGTCGAAGCGAACATCGGGTCCTTCCTGCCCATTGCCGGCGAGATCACGCTCGAAGCCGCCAACGACGACGACCTCAAGAAGCAGCCCCTGATCGTGAAGGGCTACCTCGGCCCCGGCATGTCCCTGGACGCGCCGCTGCTGGGCACCGAGGGCGCCGCAAAGATGCTCTACCTCGTGGATCCCCGCGTGGTCAGCGGCTCTGCCTGGGTCACCGGCGCCAACGAGGCCGGCAAGCACGTCTTCGGCCTCGTCGCCGGACGCGACTTCGGCTGGGACGGCGTTATCGAGTGCACCGACGTGCGCGCCGGCGACGAGGCTCCCGACGGTTCCGGACCGCTGGAAACCGCCCGCGGCATCGAAATGGGCCACATCTTCCAGCTGGGCCGGAAGTACGCCGCGGCCTTGGACCTGAAAGTCCTGGACCAGAACGGCAAGCAGGTGGTGGTGACCATGGGTTCCTACGGCGTCGGCGTCACCCGCGCCGTCGCAGCCCTAGCCGAGTCCAACCACGACGACAAGGGCCTGGTCTGGCCGCGCGCCGTCGCCCCGGCCGACGTCCACGTTGTGGCCGTGGGCCGCGGCGAGGAAATCTTCGCCGCCGCCGAAAAACTGTCCCTGGAGCTCGAAGCCGCCGGCCTCGACGTCATTTATGACGACCGCCCCAAGGTTTCCCCCGGCGTGAAGTTCGGCGACGCCGAACTCGTCGGCGTCCCCACCATCCTCGCCGTCGGGCGCGGACTCGTGGACGGCGTCGTGGAGATCAAGGACCGCCGCAGCGGCAATGCCGAGAATGTAGCCGTTGACAAGGCTGTTGACTACGTAGTCAACGCCGTGCGCAACAGCTGATGCTGCGCATTTCCAGTTAGTGGTCTCCGGACTCGAGTCGATCCAGCTCGGAACGGTCATCCTGATTGTTGTGGCCGGCCTGGCCGCGGGCTGGGTCGACGCCGTCGTCGGTGGCGGCGGCCTCATCCAGCTACCGGCCATGCTCCTGGTGCCGGGCATCAGCCCGGTCCAGGCGCTGGCGACCAACAAGATGGGCTCCATCTTCGGCACCACCACGAGTGCGGTCACGTATTACGGCCGTGTCCGGCCCGATCTGCGCACAGCCCTGCCCATGGCGGCGATCGCGATGGCGGGAAGTTTCGGCGGCGCGGCGGTGGCCGCCAACCTGCCGGCGAGCGTGTTCAAGCCGATCATCGTGGTGGCGCTGATCGCCGTCGCGCTTTTCACCGCCTTCCAGCCCGGCCTCGGCGAGCTGACCAAGCTGCGCCACGCGGGGCACCGGCACTACGTGGTGGCCTGCGTGATCGGCGGCGTCATCGGCTTCTATGACGGCATGATCGGCCCCGGCACCGGCTCGTTCCTGATCATCGCCCTCGTCTCGGCTATGGGCTACGCCTTCCTGGAAGCCAGCGCCAAGGCCAAGATCGTGAACGTTGCCACCAACGCCGGTGCCCTGCTGTTCTTCGTGCCACACGGTGCCGTGCTGTGGGGGCTCGGGCTGCTCCTGGGCCTTGCGAACATGGCCGGCGGCTACCTGGGCGCCCGGACGGCGGTCCGGCAAGGGAGCAAGTTCATCCGGATCGTGTTCCTGGTGGTTGTGGCTGCGCTGATCATCAAGCTCGGCTCCGACGTTTGGCAGGACAACTTCACCTAGGTGTCCGGCACGCAGGCCCGTGGCTCCCGCAAGGGACTCCCAGTCCGCTGGACCCGGGCGTAGCATGCAGCTATGTCAGCAGGTGAGGAACGCTACCGGGATGCCCTCGAAGCCGCCGCCACTCACGCGCGTCGGTGGCTCGAGAGCCAGGGAACACGCCACATCGGGCCGAAGGCCACGGCGGCCGAGCTCGCGGCCGACTTCGGCGGACCGCTGCCCAAAGAAGGCATGCCGGCCGCGGCGGTGGTGGACTATCTCGCCGCCAAGGCCGAACCCGGGCTGATGGCCATGCCCTCCGGACGGTTCTTCGGCTGGGTCATCGGCGGCACGCTGCCGGCCGCCCTGGCGGCAGACTGGCTCCTCAGCGCCTGGGACCAGAACGCGGGGCTGCGCTTCGCCACGCCCGCCACCGCCGCGATCGAGGAAGCCGCCGGCAAATGGATCCTTGAGCTGCTGGGTCTACCCGAGGAGTCCGACGTCGGCTTTGCCACCGGCGCCACCATGGCCAATTTCACCGGACTGGCCGCCGCCCGCTGGCGGCTCATGGCAGATGCCGGCTGGGACCTCGACGGCGACGGCCTGGCCGGTGCGCCCCGGATCCGTTGCTTCGTGGGGCAGGAACGCCACGACACCATCGACCTCGGCCTGCGCTATCTGGGCCTCGGGCGTCCCACCGTGGTGCCTTCCGATCGGCAGGGGCGCATCATCCCGGCCGAGCTGGACTGTGCCCTGGACCTTGCACTCAGCGCGGGGGAGGACGGCCGGCCGGTTCTGGCCCTGGTGTGCCTGCAGGCCGGCAACCTGCATTCGGGCGCCTTTGACCCCTTCGCCGAGGCGATAGCCGTCGCGAAGGCGCACGGTGCCTGGGTGCACGTGGACGGGGCGTTCGGACTCTGGGCCGCCGCCGTCCCCGAGCTCTCGGCCCTGACCGCGGGACTTGGCCTGGCCGATTCGTGGGGGACGGATGCGCACAAGACCCTCAATGTCCCCTACGACTGCGGGATCGCGATCGTGCGCGACGCCCAGGCCCTGCGGTCGGCGATGGGGCTGCGCACCAGTTACCTGATCCAGGCCGCTGACGGTGCCGGGGACCCGTTCGAGAGTGTGCCTGAGCTCTCCCGCCGCGCGCGCGGCGTCCCGGTGTGGGCGGCGCTGAAATCCCTGGGCCGCGACGGCGTGGCCAGCCAGGTCCGCACACTCGTGCAGCGGGCCGCGCAGTTGGCCGAACAGCTCGCGGCGCTGGACGGCGTTGAGGTGCTCAACGACGTCGACTACACCCAGGTTTCCCTGGCGTTCGGGGACGACGCCGTGACGCGCGCCGTGACGGAACGGATCATCGGCGACGGCCGGGTCTGGATGTCCGGCTCACGCTGGCAGGACCGCGATATCCTGCGGATCTCGGTGAGTAACTGGAGCACGGACGACGCTGACGTCAGAGTCGCGGTCGACGCCGTCCGCGACGCACTGTCGGCCGTGCGGGGCTAGCCGCCGGCCAGCCCCGCTGCTTCCCCGGCTGCTTCCCCGGGCGAGGGCAGATCCTGCGGAGCGGGCAAGCCAGGAAGGGTCCGGCCCGCCAGTGTGCTCGCCACCCACAGGGAACGGGCCAGATCGCCCTCATGGTGACGCTGCGAGGCATAGCCGAGGGCGTTCTCCACCTCGCGGACCAGGCTCCACTGCCGGGCGGTCTCGGCGTCCAGGCCGGCGGCCGCACTGAAGTCCCCGCAGCGTGCGAGCAGCGCCCGTCCGGGATTGTGCTGTGGCAGCTCGCGGAGCCTGTTCCACAGCACCGGGGCCACGGCAAATTCGGCCTCGCCGATCATGGGCTGCGGATCAATGGCAGCGTACTGATCCAGCCCTGTTGCCTGCCCGGTGCCCGGTCCCGGCATACCGGGACGGGCGAGGATGTTCAGGTAGTGCAGGTCCGCGTGGACCAGGACGTCCTTTCCTGACCGCCTGCCGACGGCGCCCCGGGTCTGGCAGACTTCAAGCGCCGCTTCGAGCAACCACCGCGGGAACGGCTGCGCCAGGTCCTCCCACGTCGCGGGGAGTTCATCGCTCCACTGTTCGGCCCGGGCCGCCACGTGGTCGATATCCCGCCATTGTGGCCGGTCATCCGGGACCACGCTGAGCTGGCGGACCACGCCGCCCCACACCGTCACGGCCGTTTCCAGGGGGACATCCAGGAGGGAGCGGCAGGCGTCCAGGCGCTCCAGGAGCAGGGCGCAGGATTGGGCGTCGGCAGCCAGCAGCCTGACGGCGCCATGGCCTCGCCATAGGGCTAGGGCGTGGTGTTCGCGGGTGGCCTCCTCATGCGGGTAAGCCACCTTCAGGACGGCGAGGTTGCCGTCGGCGGTACCGTATCCGCCGGATCCGGCCCCGTCCATGTGCCGGACGGGGATGACGACGCCGCCGTGACCGTTCCAAGGAAGGGCGCCCGGCTCCAGGTCCGGCAGGAGTTCCCACTGATCGAGGAATTGTCCGATCAGGCCAGGAAGTGACGCCAGCCAGGCGCGGCCCTCCGGCGTGCGGGAGTAGCGGCGGGAAAGATCGGGCGGAATCGGGACGTCTGGGATGGTGCTCACGGGACCTATCGTAGGCGCCGGAGGGGATGCGGCCGCTTGGCGCGTGCCGAAATTGGGCGCTGCGGCCTTAGCTGCGGCCTTAGACGATACCGCTCGCGCCGAGCGCGTTGCCGATCGCAAACGTGGCCACCAGCGCCAGGGCACCGCCAATCACCACGCGGATAGCTGCCTTGAGCTTTGAGCCGCCGCCAATCCACGCGCCCACGGCGCCGGTGACCGCCAGCGCCACGAGCACGGCCACGAAGGTCAGCGGGATCCTGATATCTTCCGGCGGGAGCAGGATGGCCAGCATGGGCAGGACCGCACCGGCGAGGAACGCGACGGCGGAAGCGAACGCCGCGTGCCACGGACTCACGATGTCGGTCTCGTCAATGTTGAGTTCGGCTGAGAGGTGCGCGCCCAGGGCGTCGTGTGCCGTGAGCTCCCTGGCCACCGTGCGCGCCGTCGCGGGGCTCAGGCCTTTGCCCTGATAAATCGCGGCGAGCTCCTCGAGCTCTTCCTCCGGCTGTTCCGCCAGTTCCCGGCGCTCCTTCTCGATCAAGGCATGCTGGCTGTCCTTCTGGCTGCTGACGGAGACATATTCGCCAAGCGCCATCGAGATGGCGCCGCCCACGACGCCTGCGGCGCCCGCTAGCAGGATCGGCCCGGTGTCACTAGTGGCGCCGGCGACGCCGACGACAATCGCGGCGACAGAGACGATGCCGTCATTGGCCCCCAGAACGCCCGCACGGAGCCAATTGAGGCGGTGTGCGATGTCATTGTGGTGCGGCTCGTTCTCATGAAAGGTTGCGGCGCCGGTGGTGTCCATGACTACAGCAAATCACCCGGGCCGGGGTGTTGCCAGTATTCCAAGGCTTACCAAAATTAGCCGAGGCTTGCTCCGGTCCGCAGCCTCCCGGCAGCGACGGCCCGCAGCCTCGCGGCTGCGACGGCCCGCAGCCTCGCGGCTGCGACGGCTGCGTGGCGGGGTCCAGACCCGGTAGGGCACCGGGATCCGCCCCCACAGCACAGGCCGCCGCGACGGCTGCGACGGGCTTTAGCCTGCCGGCTGCGACGGCTGAGTGGCGGGGTCCAGGCCCGGCAGGGCACCGGGATCCGCCCCCCACAGCACAGCCCGCTTCCCGGCGCCAAGCAGGGCCGCGATGGCCCACTGCCGGGTCTCACCCTCGCTCAGCGCCACGAGGTCGCCATACGCGGGCAGTGCGGCGGCCTCCAGAGTGCCGAGCCCGGCAGCGGGGGAGGACAGGAAGGATGGACCCAGCGTGTAGCCCGCCTCCCGCGGCGGAACAGCGGAGCAGTGCAGCCGGCTCAGCGATTCTGCGCCGCTGAGGAGCGTGTCATGGCGTGCCAGTTGCTCGGCCGCGGACTTCGCCGCGTTCCCGTCCAGCCGGGGCAGCGCCACTTGGTACCCGTAGATGGTCTGTGCTTCGGTCCGGACCACCGCCGCCAGTGCGCCGCCGAGGCTGGATGCGGCCGCGAACTGCCCTGGACTGGACTGCGCAGCATCGGACTGCGGGGACGCGGATGGCGAAGGGCAAGTGCCGGACGGCTGAGGCGAGGCCGCGTCGGCGGCCGGCGCCGCAGTCCCGGTGCCGGCTGCGAGGGCCGAGGCCTGCAGCAGCTGTCCGGCGCCGACGGCAGCCAACAGCCGTGCCCTGCCGCCATCGGCCACGGCAGCGTCGGCGAGGCGCTGTGTGCCGCTCTTCGCGAGGGCAGTTACAAGGCCGGCGGCGGTCGACGGCAGGGGTGCGGCTGGCGGTCCGGTACCGGGCTGGCCGGTACCGGACTGGCCGGAAACGGAGGGAGCCGGTGTAGCGGAGGAGGTTGCCGGGGGCGTTTCCCGGCCGGAGCCCGCGGCCGCTGCGCCGGTTGCGTCGGCAGGGTTTTCCCCCGGTGCCAGCAACGCTTGCGCCTGGGTTGTCAGCAAGGTCACAGTCCGCTCGATGGCGGGGTTCCCGGCACCGGTGGAAGGGCCGTCGGCGCTGGGCGCCGAGCCGTCTTTTGAACCGTGTTGTTTCGCGGTGCCAAGCTGGCTGCCGGCCTCCCGCAACCGCGCGGTTTCGGCCAGTGCCGCGGCCCGCGCCTGTTCGGAAAAGGGCGGCTGCGCAGGAACCGGTGGCCGGGCCGGCATCAGGACCACCCCCAGGCTCACCACCACCAGGGCGAGGCATACAAGAAGCGCGTAGCGGGGGAGCGACCGGGGAAGGTGATCCTGCCATCGCTTTTCCCTGGTGTCGTCGTTCACAACAGACCATGTTGTCATGCCGGCCCGGAACGCGTGCACCACGCCGCCCGGAAAATCGCTAGGCTAGTACACACAACATTATCTAACGGGAGGCGGCCGGCATCATGACCAACGCAGAAGCCACGACTTCAACAGACCGGTCCGGGACGGGGAAGGCTGAAGCCGCACCCGTTCAAAATGTCGAGGCCGAGCGCCTGCACGCACTCTTGGAACCCGCAGTGCTGGCGAACCGGCTCTACCTGGAAGACGTATCCATCCACGTCGCCGGCGCCAACCGGGTGGTCCACGTAGTGGTGGACCTGCCGCAGGAGGAGACCGGGGGCGTCGGCCTCGACGTCATCGCGGAGATCTCCAAGACCCTCTCCGACACCCTGGACAACGACCCCAGCATGGACGCGCGCCCCTATGAGCTCGAGGTCTCTTCGCCCGGCGTCGGACGTCCACTGACGGAAGAGCGGCACTGGCACCGCGCCCGCGGACGGATGGTCAACGTGAACGTGATCCAAGGTGACAACGTCACCGGCCGGGTCCAGTCCGTCGATGATGGGGGAGTCACCCTCGTTCCGGAAATTGCCGTCAAGAAGGGCATGAAGCCCAAGCAGGGTGAACCCGTCAAGCTTCCTTTCGACAGGATCCGCAGCGGAAAAGTCGAGATAGAGTTCAGCCACCTCGAAGAGGCCGGTCTGGAAAAAGCAAACAATGGACCTTCTGAGGAGGCCTGATGGATATTGACATGAGCGCGCTAAGACTCCTGGAGCGTGAGCGTGAAATCCCGCTGGATCTCCTGATCCCAACGATCGAGCAGGCACTGCTGGTGGCCTACCACAAGACCCCCGGCGCCTTCGAAAAAGCCCGGGCCGAGCTCGACCGCAAGAGCGGCCACGTGACCATCTGGGCCACCGAGATCGACGACGACGGCGCCCCGATCGGCGAATTCGAAGACACCCCCGCGGGCTTCGGACGCATCGCGGCCAGCACCGCACGCCAGATCATCCTGCAGCGCCTTCGCGACGCTGAGGACGACAACGTGCTGGGCCAGTTCAAGGGCCGTGAAGGTGAGCTTGTGGCTGGCACCATCCAGCAGGGCAACAACCCGCACATGATCCAAGTGAACCTGGGCGCGGTGGAGGCACTGCTGCCGCCGCCCGAGCAGGTTCCCGGCGAGAAGTACATTCACGGCAACCGGCTGCGCGCCTTCGTGATCGACGTCCACCGCGGCACCAAGGGCCCGTCCATCACGCTGTCCCGCTCCCACCCCGGTCTCGTCCGGAAACTCTTCGAACTCGAAGTTCCCGAGATCGCGGACCGTTCTGTCGAGATCGTCGCGCTGGCCCGCGAGGCCGGCCACCGCACCAAGATCGCCGTCAAGGCCAACACCCCCGGCGTCAATGCCAAGGGTGCCTGCATCGGTGAAATGGGTTCGCGTGTCCGGGCGGTCATGACGGAACTGAACGACGAAAAGATCGACATCGTTGACTACAACGACGATCCTGCGACCTTCATCGCCAGCGCCCTCTCGCCGTCGCGCGTGAATTCGGTCACGATCACTGACGAGGCGACGCGTTCGGCACGGGTGGTGGTTCCCGACTACCAGCTCTCCCTGGCTATCGGTAAGGAGGGCCAGAACGCCCGTCTCGCCGCCAAGCTCACGGGATGGCGAATCGACATCGTCTCCGACGCCGCCGTCAACAGCGGCAAATAGCTCGCAAGCGGGCACGCGCGCAGGCGCACGCACCTCACGCGCACCGGGCCGCCGTCGCGGCTCGGTTCGCGTGCCCGCTCTCACGGGTCAACCGTGATTTCTCAGCTGACCGGCACGTCTGGGTTCGGGACCCGGGCGCCGGAGGGGCTAGAATAGACATGACCGCGCCTAAGGGCCGGTATCCGTGTGTCTTTGGCGCGTCTGGGGTTTTCCCAGATTCGCGGGATGCGATGATTCACCAAGCAGTTGTACTGGCAGGAAGATACTCGAACGTGGCACATGTGCAACACCTCGGGAATCAGCCGCAGCGCACCTGCATCGGATGCCGACAAAAAGGGTCGCGGTCGGAGTTACTCCGGCTCGTCGCCGGCGCCGGTGGTTCGTCCGCCGTCGTGGTGGATGAACGACGCCGGATGGCTGGCCGGGGAGCATGGCTGCACCCCAGCGAAAAGTGCCTGGCACTGGCGGTCAAACGTCGAGCGTTCGGCCGCGCCCTCAACGGCGCAGCCGGTACAGCTGATGTTGAACGCCGGATCACTGCCGGCACGGAAGCCGTGGGCACCCCGGTGGCCGCAGCAACAACCGTCCAACCTGAAAGCGGGTCAGAAAACTGATGGAAACCCGATGAGTTCCCAGCGATGAGTGCGCAACGATGACAACTTTGTTGCGCTCTGCAATGGGCCTTTCAGCTGCACTCGCGGCGGAGGCCCGCAGTAAGAAGTAGACGGTTCGTGCCTGGCTCGGTGCGGACCGAGACAGGAGAAATGTGGCCAAGGTCCGCGTACACGAGCTTGCTAAAGAGCTCGGTATTACTTCCAAAGATGCAGTAACCAAACTGCAGGAATTGGGCGAATTCGTTCGCTCCGCCTCGTCAACAATCGAGGCTCCCGTTGTGCGGAAACTGCGCAACGCTTTCCCCGACGCCCCCGCAGCTTCGAAGTCCGAAGCTCCGGCGTCCGCCCCCCAGGCATCTGCCAGCCCGGCAGCGACCCGTCCGGCGCCTGCGCCTGGCCCCGCTGCGCCCAAGGCTGCGGAACCCAAGGCTGAAGCTCCGGCTCCGGCCGCTGCGGCACCTGCCGCCGCGCCCGCCGCTCCGGCAGCCCCCGCCGCCCAGGCCCCGGCAGCCCCTGCTGCCCAGGCCCCGGCTGCTCCCTCGACGGGCGTCAAGCCCGGCGCGCGTCCGGCCCCCAAGGCTGAAACCCCGGCTGCTCCGGCACGCCAGGGCGGATCGGCACCGCGTCCGGGCGGTCCCCGTCCCGGCAACAACCCGTTCGCCACGTCCCAGGGCATGCCCCGCGGCCGCGGCGGCGACAACGATCGTCCCTCGCGTCCGGGCAATAACCCGTTCGCTCCTTCCCAGGGCATGCCCCGTCCGGGACGCACCGAGGGCGAACGCCCCGGTGGTCCGCGCCCCGCAGCAGGCGCAGGCGGCCCCCGTCCGGGTGGTCCCCGTCCGGCAGCAGGCGCAGGCGGACCCCGCCCCGGTGCCCCGCGTCCGGCCGGCGCTCCCGGTGCTGGTCGTCCGGCAGGAGCCGGCGGCAACCGCCCGACTCCCGGCATGATGCCGAACCGCACCGAACGTCCCGCACCCGCTGGTGCCGGCCGTCCCGGCGGCGGAGGCCGTGGTCCGGGCCGTCCGGGCGGCGCTCCAGGTACCGGTGCTCCCGGTGCCGGTGGCGGCGCTCCGGCCGGTGGTGGCTTTGGTAAGGGCGGCCGCGGTCGCGGCGGCACCCAGGGTGCCTTCGGTAAGGGCGGCGCAGGCCGCGGCAAGCAGCGCAAGTCGAAGCGTGCCAAGCGTCAGGAACTGGAGCAGATGAGTGCTCCGTCGCTGGGTGGCGTGAGCGTACCCCGTGGCGACGGCAACACTGTAGTCCGGCTTCGCCGTGGCTCGTCCATCACGGACTTTGCCGACAAGATCGAGGCGAACCCCGCCGCACTGGTGACGGTCCTCTTCCACCTCGGCGAAATGGCCACGGCCACTCAGTCGCTGGATGAAGAGACCTTCGCCCTGCTGGGCGAGGAGCTTGGTTACAAGCTCCAGGTCGTGTCCCCGGAGGACGAGGAGCGCGAGCTTCTCTCCGGCTTCGACATCGACTTCGAAGCCGAACTGGAAGCCGAAGGCGATGAGGAACTCGAGGCGCGTCCTCCGGTTGTCACCGTCATGGGTCACGTTGACCACGGTAAGACCCGCTTGCTCGATGCCATCCGCAAGTCCGACGTTATGGCGGGCGAGCACGGCGGCATCACGCAGCACATCGGTGCTTACCAGGTCACGCATCAGCACGAAGGTACCGACCGCAAGATCACCTTCATCGATACTCCGGGCCACGAGGCGTTCACCGCCATGCGTGCCCGTGGTGCGAAGGTCACCGACATCGCCATCCTGGTGGTGGCAGCGGACGACGGCGTTATGCCGCAGACGATTGAGGCGCTCAACCACGCGCAGGCGGCCAACGTGCCGATCGTCGTGGCCGTGAACAAGATCGACAAGGAAGGCGCCAACCCGGAAAAGGTCCGCGGCCAGCTGACCGAGTACGGCCTGGTTCCGGAAGAGTACGGTGGCGACACCATGTTCGTGGAGGTCTCTGCCCGCCAGAACCTGCACATCGACGAGCTGCTCGAGGCTGTTCTGCTCACCGCGGACGCTGCCCTGGACATGCGCGCCAACCCGAACAAGGACGCCCGCGGTATCGCGATTGAAGCCAACCTGGACAAGGGCCGCGGCGCGGTTGCTACCGTCCTGGTTCAGTCCGGCACCCTGCACGTCGGCGACACCATCGTGGCAGGCACGGCCCACGGCCGCGTCCGTGCGATGTTCGACGACGACGGCAGCGCGCTGACCGAGGCCGGCCCGTCCCGCCCCGTGCAGGTGCTGGGTCTGTCCAACGTCCCGCGCGCCGGTGACACCTTCTTCGTGACCGCTGACGAGCGCACCGCCCGCCAGATCGCCGAGAAGCGTGAAGCCGCCGACCGCAACGCCGCACTGGCCAAGCGCCGCAAGCGCATCAGCCTGGAAGACTTCGACCAGGCCGTCGCCGATGGCAAGATCGACACCCTCAACCTCATCCTCAAGGGTGACGTGTCCGGTGCCGTGGAAGCCCTCGAAGACGCGCTGCTCAAGATCGACGTCGGCGAGGGTGTCCAGCTCCGCGTCATCCACCGCGGTGTCGGTGCGATCACGCAGAACGACGTCAACCTGGCAACGGTCGACAGCGCCGTCATCATCGGCTTCAACGTCAAGCCCGCCGAGCGTGTTGCCGAACTGGCAGACCGCGAAGGCGTGGACATGCGCTTCTACTCCGTCATCTACGCAGCAATCGATGACATTGAGGCAGCCCTCAAGGGCATGCTCAAGCCGGAGTACGAAGAGGTCCAGCTTGGCACCGCCGAGGTCCGCGAAGTGTTCCGTTCCTCCAAGTTCGGCAACATTGCAGGCTCGATCGTCCGCTCGGGTGTTATCCGACGCAACGCCAAGGCCCGCGTCACCCGCGACGGCAAGATCATCGGTGACAACCTCACCGTTGAGACGCTCAAGCGCTTCAAGGACGACGTCACCGAGGTCCGCACGGACTTCGAGTGTGGTATCGGTCTTGGTTCGTTCAACGACATCACCGAAGGCGACTTCATCGAGACCTTCGAGATGCGCGAAAAGCCGCGCGTCTAAGGTGTTGCTTCGCGGCGGGGCCGTCGGAATTTTTCCGGCGGCCCCGCCCCTACGCTGGGCGGTAATGGATCTGCGATCCATTACCGCCCAGCTTCGGCAGGCCCGATGCCACTCCCAGGCCGCCGGAAAAATTCCAACGGGAGTCCGTCGTTGACTCACCGTAGTGCGTGGCAGAAAACTGAAACGAGCGACCCCGTCTAACAGGCGCCGTCGTACATCCAAATTTTTAGGAGTGGAAATGGCTGATCCCGCACGGGCTGCCAAGTTGGCGCAGCGGATTAAGGTTGTCGTTGCCGAGGCGCTGGGCCGGAGGGTGAAGGATCCCCGTCTGGAGGGCGTCACCGTGACCGACTCGCGGGTGACCAACGACCTGCAGCACGCGACTGTTTACTACACCGTCTTCGGTGATGAAGTGGCACAGGCCGATGCCGCCAAGGGGCTCGAGAAGGCCAAGGGCGTGCTGCGGCAGGAAGTAGGCCGGAACATCACCGTGCGGCTGACCCCGACGCTCGAGTTCGTGGCCGACCAGATCCCCGTCAACGCCTCGAACCTCGAGGAACTGCTCCGCGCCGCCAAGAAGCGCGACGCCGAGGTGGCGGCGCTGGCCGAAAGCGCCACGCACGCCGGGGAAGCCGATCCTTACAAGAGTGACACGCCCCAGGACGTGGAGCTCGACGAGGACGACTTCGACGAAGAGGACATCGACCTCATCGACACCGACGCGATCGACGAGGACCGCAACAAGTAAGTGTGCCTTCCACAGCAGGGGCCGGAACCGGAAACGGATCCGGCCCCTGCTGTTTCCGCATCCGGGGACCTTCGACCCTTGGCCCGTTCATGGGCAGGGGAGTCCCATGGAACCATGACTGCGGGTATGCGCAAGGGCGCCGGAGTGTCGTGGCATCCAGCCTGATCAAATGCCAGAACTGCGGGAAGACCAACCGGATTCCTGCGGCCGCTGCCGGGCACCCGCGTTGCGGCAATTGAGGGAAGGTCCTCCCCTGGATCGTGTCGGCGTCAGACGCCGACTTCCCGGTTGTTGCGGAGCAGTCTTCGGTCCCGGTTCTGGTCGATTTCTGGCCGGCTTGGTGCGGGCCATGCCGCATGGTCAGCCCGGTGCGGACAAGCTGGCGCAGGAACGGGCCGGGAAGTTCAAGCTCGTGAAGGTCGACGTCGACATCTCACCGGGCTTGTCCCGGCGGTTCGATATCCAGGCCATCCCAACGTTGCTTGTCATCAAGAAGGGGACGGTCGCGGCCCGTCAGGCTGGCGCGCCGCCGGCCGCAGCCCTCCGCAGCTGGCTCGACGAGGCATTGGCGGCAAGTCCGGGGTGACCACCGGGCAGATGCCGCCGAGAGGGCAGATCATGGCAGTGTGCGGGAGAAACATTGCCGCGAAATGCCTTCTCGAAATGCCTTCTCGAAATGCGCTAGCGGCGCCGAGAGCGCCCGACGCCCAAGCCGCCCAGCACGGGCGATCCTGCGCCGAGGAGGAAACCGAAGTCGTACCAGTTCCCGGCGCGGGCGGAGTTGTAGAACGGGAACTCGCTCCAGGCCCCGAAGACATGGGCGATCAGGACGATCCACGCCGTCAGCCCATTCCAGAAACCCCACAGCAGGTCTTGCCACCACACGATGTACCCCCTTGGCTGGAATTCCAGGGCGCCCGGACGAGCCAGGACAGCCCGAAGTCAGGATAACCAGGTCGGCTGGGAGCACCGTGTGATTAGGCTATGGGTCCAGAGGTGCCGGCAACAGGGCCGGTCGTCCCGGCGCGGTCAGCTGCCGGCTACGCGGGCCGGGAGACGCAGGAGGCCCTCCACGAGGTCCGCCTGGTTACCGCAGAGCGCAATGCGGATCCAGCCCTCGCCGATGGAGCCAAACGCCGTGCCGGGGGCGAAGGCCACGCCGGAGTCCGCCAGGAAGCGGCGGGTCCAGGCCCGGACATCCCCGCCGCTGGCGTGGGAGACGTCCGCCCAAAGGTAGAAGGCACCTTGGGCCGCGAGGTAGGGGATGCCGTGGGAGCGCAGTACCGCCGAGGCCGCGTCGCGGTTGGCCCGGTAGTGGGCGTGGGCGTTGCTGACATAGTCCTGCGGACCGGTCAACGCCGCCAGCGCGGCATACTGCGACGGCGAGGCCACGCAGGACACGATCGACTCCATCACGTTGTTCATTTTCTGCTCCAGCCCGGGCGGGCAGATCAGCGCGCCGATGCGCAGACCCGTCAGCCCGTACGTCTTGGAGAGCGTGAGTGAGGTGAACACGCGCGCTTCGCCCGAAACGTCGCTGTCGAAGCTGGCCGGGCTGACGTGGGGGACATCGTAGGTGAACGCCTCGTAGCATTCGTCGGAGATAATCCACAGATCGCGCCGCCGCGCCAGCTCCACGAGGCGGCGGGTCAGGTCCTCGCCCAGGACCGCGCCAAGCGGGTTGGATGGAGAATTCAGGATCAACACCTTGGTTCGCGGCGTGATGAGCGCCTCGATGTCCTCAATCCGCGGCTGGAAATCGTGCTCCGGGTACAGCGGATAGCGGACGGGAACGGCATGCAGCAGGCTGCTGGTCATCGCGAAAGTGGGGTAGCCGGGGTTGGGAATGAGGATCTCGTCGCCGGGGGAGAGTAACAGGCTCATGGCGAAGTGCAGGCCCTGCTGGGCGCCGTCGACCACGTAGACGCGCTCGGCGCCGACCGGCGTCGCGTTGTGTTCACTGAAACGGGCTGCGAAGGCCTCCCGCAGTGCCGGGATTCCGGCGTTCGGTGTGTAGTTGGTCTCGTCCCGGTCAAGGCAGGCCATCCCGGCCTCGAGGACGTGGCGGGGTACCGCAAAGCCCGGCTCCCCGATACTGAGCACGATCGCACCCGGCGTTCCCCACGCGGCTTCGGTGATCTCGCGGATCTGGTTGATCGGGACGTCGCGGACATGTGCGGCAAGCTCGGGCATGTGTGCCATCCTAACGCCCGGCGTCCACGCTGGGCTGTGAGGGCCGTGGGCGGTGGGGCAGGGCTGGCCCGCATATACTGGGAGGCGTGCTTTCTGGACTGGTGATAGTGGACAAACCGCAAGGCTGGACCAGCCACGATGTGGTTGGACGGATGCGGCGGATCGCCGGTACCCGAAAGGTCGGCCACGCCGGGACACTAGATCCGATGGCCACCGGCGTTCTTGTGGTGGGCATCAACAAAGCCACCCGGCTGCTGACCTACATCGTCGGCACCTCCAAGACCTACACCGCCACCATCAGGCTCGGCGAATCCACCGTGACGGACGACGCCGAAGGCGAGGTCACCGCCACCCGCAGCGCCGCTGGGGTCACCGAAGACGCCGTCCGCGCCGGCGTCGCCGCACTGACCGGGGAAATCGAACAGGTTCCCAGCAGTGTCAGCGCCATCAAGGTCAACGGCGAACGCGCCTACGCCCGGGTCCGGTCCGGTGAAGAGGTCAAGCTCGCGGCCCGGCCCGTGACGATCCACCGCTTTGAAGTCCACCAGGTCCGCTTCGTGCGCGAGGCCGAGGCAGACAGGGAAGCCCTGGACGTAGATGTCACGGTGGAGTGCTCTTCCGGCACCTATATCCGTGCCCTCGCCCGCGACCTCGGTGACGCTCTCGGCGTCGGCGGGCACCTGACTGCACTGCGCAGGACGCAGGTGGGCCCGTACACCCTGGACCAAGCACACACCCTTGAGCAATTGGCGGAAAAGCTGGACGTCCTGGAGATCTCGGACGCGGCCCGGGCGCTGATGCCGAACCGTGAACTCAGCGAGGCGGAGACCACCGAGATTTCTTTCGGCCGGAGGGTCGCCGCAGGAGCCGCGGCCGGCACGCCGGAGGCAGCGACCGCGGACAAGCCGGCAGCGGCGTTCGCGCCGGACGGGACGCTCGTGGCGCTCCTGGCCGACGCGGGAAGCTACGCCAAGCCTGTCCTGGTGTTCGCGCCCGACAACGAAAAGCGCTCCAGTGAAAAGCAGGCCGACCAGTAGTGGACGCGTATTTCTACATCATTCTTGTGGTGGGCCTGCTCTCCAGCATTATCTGCGCCGCCGCGGGCCTCCTGAAGAAGGCACCCAACGACACGACGATCCTGTCGGTGGCCGCCGTCGAACTTGCCCTCCTGGTGTATCTGGTGGGATCGATTGTCCGGGTGGCCAGCGGGGAGCGCATCGCGGGGGAGTCCTGGGAGTTCTGGGGCTATCTGGCCACGGCGCTGATCCTCCCGATCGGCGCCGTGTACTGGTCCATCCTGGAGCGGACCCGCTGGAGCAACTTCGTCCTGGCCGCCGTCGGCGTCACCGCCCTGGTGATGGCAGCCCGCATGAACCAGATCTGGTATTGAGATGGAAGAGGCAGAAAACGTGAACGCAAAATCCTCGCAGGATGGCACGAACACCCCGGCGGGGCCGGCCTCCGGCATCACCGGGGCAGCGGATGCCCGACAGGCAGCCGCGGGCTCCACGGAAACTGCTCCGGCGGAAACTGGGGCGTCGGCGACTGGAGCCCCGGCTGGAGCGGCTGCGACCGGGGCTGCCCAAACTGCGCCGCCGGCGACCGACACCCGCAATACTGGGCCGGGACGGCTGCTTATTGCTGTCTATGCCGTGTTCGCGATTTCGGCGACGGCCCGGGCCGGCTACCAGATCCTCACCAAGTTTTCCGAAGCGCCGCTGGCGTACCTGCTGTCAGCCTTCGCCGCAGCCGTCTATGTCGTGGCCACCGTTTCCCTCGCGAAACCGGGCCGCACCGCGTTCAAGGTATCCGTGGCAGCAGTCCTGGTGGAGCTTGTGGGCGTCCTCGTGGTGGGGGCACTGAGCGTCTTCGACTCTGTGAACTTCCCGCACGAGACGGTGTGGTCCTTGTTCGGCCGCGGCTACGGATTCATCCCGCTCCTGCTGCCTATTCTCGGGCTCATCTGGCTGTATCGCCGGCGGCCCGCGCCCCGGCAACACTAGGCGGGCTGCGCGTCCGGGGCTCGCACCGAGGCTTCTCCGTCCTGGGGCCCGACCCGGACACGCGGCTGGGTGGACCGTGCCCGTTACGCCGGGCTGGTTACGCCTGGCCGGCGTTACGCCGGGCCTCCGTGAGCCTGCTTCGCAGTCCGGGCCAGGCGGCCGCGAAGCCCGGGTGCAGTTCCTTGCTGCCGACGGCGTCAATCCCCACCCATTGCAGGTCGAGGCTTTCCGGATCACTGATGGCGGCCTCGAAGGGCTCCAGTGCTTCGGCAACCACCGTGGTGTAGGACCAGTAGCCGACGTCGAACACCGACGTGAACAGGACGCGGACGTTTTCCGGGGGGACGGCGGCTTCTTCGCGTGCTTCCCGCAGCGCCCCGTGGATGGCCTCTTCCCCTTGGTGCAGGGCGCCTCCGGGGAGGCCCCAGGTGCCACCTTGATGGCTCCACAAGGCGCGGTGTTGGAGGAGGATCCCCTTTGCGGCGTCGTGGACCAGCAGCCCGGCGGAACCAAACCGACCCCAGAAGCGTCCGCGGTCGCCCTCGACCCAGGCGTCACCGGGATCGCGTGGACCCAAATGGTGGTGCGGATTGCCCGGCAGCGGTGGTGCAAAGGATGGTTCCCCGGCTTGGGGCGCGGCTGTGCTGTCCATCCCTACAGCTTGCCACGCGCCGGTCCGTAGGAGGGCGGGCAGCGTACGCAGTGTTACGCGCGGTGGGTGGCGGCCGGCGCCGTCTACCAAATTCTTGGAGCCCCGCGGCCAAATTCCTCGACCGAACCTCGCGACCCGAAATCCTCGGTACACGGAGTCACTCCGCGACCCAACCCACGTCAAAGCCGCCGTGGCAGCCTGGGCCGGCGTCACGGCCAGGCGTCATGGCCCGGCGGAACCGGGTCCATTATTTCTGTCGTACCCCTCTGGCAGAGTTTAGCTATGGAAGCCATTGGTGAGTTCATACCGGATCAGGCCGTGTGGGCCGATCCGGTGGTTTGCTCCCGGCCGCACCGGCTGGCTGCCGTTGCCGGCGCAGTCGGTGCAGCGGGCGATGCCGTGAATGGCGCGGCGAATGTTGGATCGGTCGGCGCTGTGCCTGGCACGGCGCGTGGCCCAGGAATGGGCAATAACACAGGCACAGCGGACCTCGCTGTCGGCGACGCCGTGGACTCAGCGCTGGCCATGCTGCAATCTGCCAGCCGGACGGTATGCGCTGAAGCGGAGCGGTTTGGCCTGTTGGAGGCCGCGGACTTCGCCGGCAGCGTGGAGGACATGTCCCGCACGCTGGAGTACCTGCAGCTCGTAGCCGCCGGCGCGGTGGACCGAACCCGTAAGCAATCCGCCGGGACCTGGCCGGCCGCCGCGGGCCAGAGTCCGGACGCGGTGGCGCCCGCGGGCTGGCTCACCGGCTGGACACATGAACCAGACACCGGATCCGGTACCAGAACTGGAGACGAAACTGGAGCGGGGACTGCTGCCGGGACTGACGCCGGGACTGACGGCGGTTCCGACGCCTGGGCAGACTCCCGCAGTGGCTTGGCCGGGCCGGGTGCCCTGTCGGCCGCAGACGACGGCTGCCGGAACGCCACCGAGTTCCTGCGGGACCGGCTGCGGATCAGCGCCGCCGAAGCCCGGCGCCGGCTCACGCTGGCCGCCGAGCTGCTGCCCCGCGCAGGTGCTGGCGGCCACATCGAACCGCCGGTGCGGGAGGAGCTCGCCGCTGCCGTCGCGTCGGGTAGCATCGCGTCCCGCGCCGCGACCGTCATCACGCTCGCCCTGGACCGGGTCCGGCACACCTGCCGCCCCGAGGCCGCGGCCACGATGGAACACGCCCTGATCCTGACGGCGATCGATAACGACGCCGACTTCCTGGCGCGGATGGCCCGGCGATGGACCGACGCCCTGGACCAGGACGGCGCCGAACCCTCCGAGGAACTGCTGCGCCGGATCCAGGGCGCGTTCATCCGCAAACCCCGGCACGGATTGCACCACCTGGAAATCTTCGCCACCCCCGACCAGTTCGAACACCTGATCACGGTCATGAACACCGCCACCAACCCCCGCAGCGGACCAGCCACCGGAGAGGGAACCGGTGCGCGGGCGGACACCCGAGACGGCACAGAGCAGGCTGCCAACGCCACCACGGACTCGGACGCCGGCGGGAGCGCGGCGGGGGACACAGGTATGGGAGCGCCCGAGGTCTCGGCTGCGGCCGCCATGAGCGCCGGCGTGGGCGCCGACGCGGGCGCCGCCTTCGGCGACGCCGGTGCAGCTGCCCTGCTCGACCAGCGCTCCCGGCCGCAACTGCTGCTCGACGGCCTGGTCGGCGCCTGCAAGGCCGCACTCGCCACCGGCGGGCTGCCCGCGGCCGGCGGACTCCGGCCCCAGGTCATGGCCACCATCGACTACCGCGACCTCCTCAGCCGGCTCGAGGGCACGGGACCCCGCCACGAGGGCACCGGATCGCTGACGTTCACCGGTCCCATCACCGCCTCCACCGTGCGCAAACTCGCCTGCGACGCCGACATCATCCCGGTCCTCCTCGGCGGCGAGGGGCGGGTCCTCGACATCGGCCGCGCCTCCCGGGTGTTCCCGCCGCATGTCCGCAAGGCCATCACAGCCCGGGACCAAGGCTGCGCCTTCCCGCAATGCACCATCCCCGCGCCGTGGTGCGAGGCCCACCACATCACGTACTGGTCCCGCGGCGGGACCACCGGCACGGACAACGGCACCCTGCTCTGTTCCCATCACCACCACGTGATCCACAAGGAACACTGGACCGTCCGGCTCAAATCCGGCGTCCCCTGGTTCATCCCGCCGCCACACATCGATCCCGCCCGGACGCCCCGCAGGAATATCTACTTCCGCCTCGAGTGACCCTGCGCCGCGTCCGACCGTTCCGCCTCGTCTGCCTGAGCGTCTCGACTAACGCATGCGCTGGCGTCGGGCCCTCCGCCTCGTGGCCCCTACCGGGCAGGAGCCACGGACCTGAGGCGGGCCCGGACCGAATTCCTCTGAACCAAGGGCCCGCTGTGCACGCATGGCCCAATGACTAGGCTGGAGACATGGACCATCGCCGTCTGCTGCTTCGAGTAGTGAAGTCGATTCACACCATTGCCTGGTTCACGATCGAGGCCTGCATGGCCTACGTCCTGTACACCGGAGTCAGGGGCCGCGCCGACCGGAAGACGGGCGTTGCCGCCGTCGTGGTTGCGGGCGAAACCCTGATCTTTGCCGCCAACGGATTCCACTGCCCGCTGACCGCTGTCGCCCAGGACCTCGGCGACAGAAACGGCTCCGTCACGGACATCTACCTGCCGCGATGGTTCGCAAGAAGGCTGCCCGCCATCCACGTCCCGCTTATCCTTGCCGCTGCGCTGCTGAACTGGCGGAATTGGCGCAGTCGCGCTGTCCGGGACAGCCAGCGGAGGCTACTGCTCGGGAGATAGCAGGCTGTTCCCATCATCCGCTACGAACCCAGGGGCGAATCGCCTACTTCTTCCCGAACAGGCCGCCGAGGATATCGCCAAGGCTGCCCAAGCCGCCTTGTGCGTCTTGTCCCCCCGGTCCGCCCTGACCCGCGGCGCCGCCCTGGCCGCCGACCATTCCACCGAGGATCCCGCCTAGTACGCCGCCGAGGTCCATTCCGCCGCCCTGACCGGAATCGGCCGGAGCGCCGGCTTCGGTCTGGGAACCAGCCCCTGCCTGGTTTCCGCCGAGAAATTTCTTCGCCAGATAGGACATGACGATTGGCGCCAGGATGGGCAGCAGTTTGCGGACCAGGTCGCTTCCGGCGCCGCCCAGTTGTCCAGTCCCGGCGAGTTGGCTGGCCACCTGATCCTGCTGGCCGCCAAAGACGTGATTGACGATCTTCTCGCCGTCGGCCGTGTCCACCTGACCGACGTCGACGCCCCCGTCGATCAGTCCATCCTGGTGCTGGCCCAGGGCCGACTCGAGTGACGCAGCACCGTCAGGGGCCTGCGCATTATTATGCATACCGGCGAGGAGCGTGGGCACGGCGGCCTCTACTGCGGCGCGGGCTGTGGGTTCGTCAGTGCCCAGCATGCCGGCAATCTGGTCCATCGGGATCTGGCCGATGATGTCTTGGGGCTCTGTCATGGTCGTACTCCTTCAGCCCTGCGCAGCCGCGGGCATAGCGGGAAACGGCGTCTGCATGGACGCCGCCGAACTAGTGCCATTGAATCGTAGTCCTGCGGATCAGGCCGTGGAAGGCTCGCTCCGGGACCCGAGAACCGTCCGGGGGCGGGCCGGAATGCGGGTAATCTTAGAGAGTTCCGGGGCCGGCACGGTCGCTCCGGGGGAGTTCATGGCAGGCAGCAAAAGGCGAGGTTGATGGTCCACATTTGGAACGATCTGTCCGAAGTCCCGGCGGACTTTGGTCCTTCGGTTGTCACTTTCGGCAATTTCGACGGCGTGCACCGCGGCCACCAGCAGGTGCTGTCGCAACTGATCCGCACGGCCCGATTGAACCACGCCCGCGCCGTCGCGATCACCTTCGATCCGCACCCCGCGCAAGTGCACCGTCCCGAGTCGGCCCCCGAGCTGATCATGGGCCTGGAGGACAAGCTCGTGGCCTTGGGCGAGCTCGGCCTCGATGCCGTGCTGGTGATGAAGTACTCGATGGAACTCGCCAGCCTGACCCCTGAAGAGTTTGTCGCCACGGTTCTGGTGGACGGCCTGAAAGCGAGCCATGTGGTGATCGGCCACGACGCCCGGTTCGGCCGCGGCAATTCCGGGGACCTCTCCACCATGCAGGAACTGGGGCGGAAGCTCGGTTTCGAGGTGCTGGTCATCAGCGAGTTCGGCTCTGAAGGCTTCCCCATCCACGACGACGACGGAATGGACCGCCGCTGCTCGTCCACCTGGGTGCGCGAGGCCCTGCGCGCTGGCGACGTCGCCACCGCCGCTGCGGTGCTCGGCCGGCCGCACCGGATGCGCGGCGAAGTGGTGCACGGCGCCGCACGCGGCCGCGACCTCGGCTTCCCCACTGCAAACCTCGCCTCTACCGCCAGCGGCTACATTCCCGCGGACGGGATCTATGCCGGCTGGCTTGTGGACCAGGAGGGCACCCGCTGGCCCGCCGCCATCTCCGTTGGATCCAACCCCACGTTCGACGGCGTGAGCCGTCAGGTCGAGGCCCATGTGATCGACCGCCCGGAAGAGTCCGCCGACGACTTCGATCTGTACGACCAGACAGTTGTGGTCGAATTTGTCTCCAGGCTCCGCGGCATGGTGGCGTACCGTGGGGCGGAGGCTTTGGTGGACCAGATGCGCCTGGACGTCGTCCAGGCCCACGACATCCTGTTCGCCCGCTGAGAACCCGGCCGGACCGGCGTCGGCCCCCGCGCTGACGGCGTTCTGACTCACTGAACCCGCGCGCTGATTTGCAGCCATGCGGCAAGGAAGGCAAGAGACGTGACCATCGAGAAAAACACGAGGGAACTGGACCAGGACATTGTCCGGGATTTCAGTGCGCGGATGAGCTACGCGTCGTACCTGCAGTTGCCCACGCTGCTCAGCGCCCAGCAGCCGGTCAGCGCTCCGGAACACCACGACGAGATGCTGTTCATCATCCAGCACCAGACCACGGAGCTGTGGTTGAAGCTGGTACTGCATGAACTCCGCAGCGCCGCCGCGTGGCTGCGCTCGGACGATCTGGGGTCCGCCCTGAAGGCGATCGCCCGGGTCAAGCACATCCAGAAGACGCTCACCGAGCAGTGGTCCGTGCTGGCCACCCTGACGCCTACCGAGTACTCCCAGTTCCGCGGCTTCCTGGGCAACTCGTCCGGATTCCAGTCCAGCCAGTACCGTGCGGTCGAGTTCATCCTCGGCAACAAGAACGCCAAGATGCTTCCGGTCTTCGAATCGGACCCCGAGGCCCATGAGATGCTGCGCGAACTGCTCAACGCTCCCAGCATCTATGACGATTTCCTCGCCTATCTCAAGCGCCAGGGCTTTGATGTCCCGGCCTCCCTGCTGGAGCGCGACGTCACCAAGGCGCACGAGTTCTGCCCGGAACTGGTTCCGGTGTTCAAGTACATCTACGAGAACGCCGCCGACAACTGGGGCGCGTATGAAGCATGCGAGGAACTCGTGGACCTCGAGGACAATTTCCAGCTGTGGCGTTTCCGCCACCTTCGCACCGTCCAGCGCACCATCGGGATGAAATCCGGCACTGGCGGATCCAGCGGTGCCGCGTTCCTGCAGAAGGCCCTCGAACTGACCTTCTTCCCCGAGCTCTTCGCCGTGCGGACGGAGATCGGCCAGTGAACATCCCCGCCGCCAACGACGCAACGGACACCCTGCGGCAGCGCGCCCGGGATCTCGACGCCGCCGATCCGCTGGCCGGCTACCGTGACCACTTCGTCGGCACGGACACGGACCTGTCCTACCTGGACGGCAACTCCCTGGGCCGGCCCCTCAAGCGGACCGTCACCGACATCAGCAGCTTTATCCAGGACAGCTGGGGCGGCCGCCTGATCCGGGGCTGGGATGAGGAATGGCTCGAACTGCCCCAGGCCATCGGCGACCAGCTCGGCCGCTCGGTGCTCGGCGCGGCGCCGGGACAGACCATCATTGCCGATTCCACCACCGTGGTGCTCTACAAGCTCATCCGCGCCGCCCTGGCAGCCGTGACGGATCCGGCACGGACGGAAATCGTCCTGGACACGGACAATTTCCCCACCGACCGCTACCTGGTGGAGGGCATCGCCCGCGAAGAAGGCCTGACCCTGCGTTGGATCGACGCCGATCCCGCCTCCGGTGTCACCGTCGAGCAGGTGCGGGCCGCCACGGGCCCGGCCACCGCCGTCGTGGTCCTGAGTCAGATCGCCTACCGCTCCGGCTTCCTCGCGGACCTGCCGGCCATCACCGCGGCAGTCCACGACGCCGGTGCCCTGGTGGTGTGGGACCTGTGCCACTCGGCCGGGTCGGTGGAGATCGCCTTGGACGACGCCGACGTCGACTTCGCGGCCGGCTGCACGTACAAGTACCTGAACGGGGGACCGGGCTCGCCCGCGTTCGCCTACGTCAACAAGAGGCACCTGGCCGAACTGCAGCAGCCGATCTGGGGCTGGATGGGACGCAAGGACGCGTTCGAAATGGGTCCCGGCTACGAGGCCGCTCCCGGCATCCGGGGCTTCCTCAGCGGCACCCCGGCCATCTTCGGGATGCTTGCCATGCGCGGCACCCTGGACCTGATCGAGGAAGCCGGGATGGCCGCCCTCCGGGAGAAGTCACAGCAGCTCACGGCCTTTGCCCTCGAACTCTTCGACGCCTGGCTCGCACCGGCCGGGGTGCAGCTGTCCACCCCGCGTGACCCGGCCCTGCGCGGCAGCCACGTGACGGTGGACCACCCTGCGTTCCGTGCAATGACGGCCACCTTGTGGGATCAGGACGTGATTCCCGATTTCCGCGCCCCGCAGGGCATCAGGATCGGGCTGTCGCCGCTGAGCACCTCCTTTGCGGAGGTGTACCGGGGCGTCGCCGCCATCCGCGAGCTGCTTTCGGGCCGGGAAAGCGGAACACCGGGTCCGCCGCAGATAGACGGTGCAGTAGACGGCGAGGCAGGCGGCGCGGCAACCCGCGCGGCAACCGACGCGGCCGGCGGTTTCGACAAGACCGCGGACGTGCCACTAAACTGAACGTTGGATCCGGCTGCAGTCCGTGGCGGCTGGCTCCTGTTGTGTACGGGAAACCAGGCTTCGGCGAGGGATCCCGGGGCAACACCCCCGGCAGTGCATTACTGATTCGGGCCTCACGGCACATCTCTAGGAGTTATTGTGGCACTTGAAGCCGCTGTAAAGCAGTCCATCATCAAGGATTTCGCAACGTCCGAGGGCGACACCGGTTCGCCGGAGGTCCAGGTTGCAGTCCTGACTCAGCGGATCAAGGATCTCACTGAGCACATGAAGGAGCACAAGCACGATTACCACACCCAGCGCGGTCTGCTGGCCATGGTTGGTCGTCGCAAGCGCATGCTCACCTACCTCAAGAACACTGACATCACCCGCTACCGTAAGCTCATCGAGCGCCTCGGCCTGCGTCGCTAGTCAGCTTTAAGGGGCGGCCCCTTCCGGACCGGAAAGGGCCGCCCTCTTCAGGAAAAAACTAAACAGGAGGATCAACCGCATCACGCATTCGCGGTCCTCGGTAGTGATCCCCGGGAACGGCCTCAAGGAATGAGGCCCGGCCCGTGGGTCTCGATCGATGACCGGGTGCAGTGCAGGCCAGTAGACAGATGCTGGACTGGGTTGATGCGGCTGGGCTCCGTGAACCATGAAACGGAGGTGACTCTCTATGGAGGGTCCCGAAATCCAGTTCTCAGAAGCAGTCATTGACAATGGCCGCTTCGGCAAGCGTGTAATCCGCTTTGAAACCGGCCGCCTCGCCAAGCAGGCAGCCGGCGCAGCGATGGTCTACATCGACGAAGAGACCGCGCTGCTGTCCGCAACCACCGCCGGCAAGCACCCGCGTGAAGGTTTCGACTTCTTCCCGCTGACCGTCGACGTCGAAGAGCGTATGTACGCCGCCGGCCGCATCCCGGGCTCGTTCTTCCGCCGCGAAGGCCGTCCCTCCACGGAAGCCATCCTGGCCTGCCGCCTCATGGACCGCCCGCTGCGCCCCGCGTTCGTCAAGGGCCTGCGCAACGAGGTCCAGATCGTCGTTACCGTGCTGTCCATCAACCCGGACGAGCTCTACGACGTCGTCGCGATCAACGCGTCCTCGATGTCCACCCAGCTTTCCGGCCTGCCCTTCTCCGGCCCGATCGGCGGCGTCCGCGTTGCCCTCGTCGCTGACGAGAACGGCTCGCAGTGGGTTGCGTTCCCGAAGCACTCCCAGCTGGAGAACGCTGTCTTCAACATGGTCGTCGCCGGCCGCATCGCCGGTGACGACGTCGCCATCATGATGGTTGAAGCCGAAGCCACCGACAACTCCTGGAACCTCATCAAGGAACAGGGCGCCACCGCCCCGACCGAAGAGGTTGTCTCCGAAGGCCTCGAGGCTGCCAAGCCGTTCATCAAGGCCCTTTGCGAAGCTCAGTCCGACCTGGCAGCCCGCGCCGCCAAGCCGACCGTCGAGTTCCCTGTCTTCCTGGACTACCAGGACGACGTCTACGCCGCTGTGGAGTCCGCTGCCGCCGAGAAGCTGGCTGCTGTCTTCCAGATCGCCGACAAGCAGGAACGCGACACCGCATCGGACGAGCTCAAGGAAGAGGTCACCTCTTCCCTGGCCGGCCAGTTCGAAGGCCGCGAGAAGGAGCTGTCCGCAGCGTTCCGCTCCGTCACCAAGCAGGTTGTGCGCCAGCGCATCCTCAAGGACCAGATCCGCATCGACGGCCGTGGCTTGACGGACATCCGCCAGCTCACCGCCGAGGTTGAGGTTCTGCCCCGCGTCCATGGCTCGGCCATCTTCGAACGCGGCGAGACCCAGATCATGGGTGTCACCACGCTGAACATGCTCAAGATGGAACAGCAGATCGACTCGCTGTCTCCCGTGACGCGCAAGCGCTACATGCACAACTACAACTTCCCGCCGTACTCCACCGGCGAGACCGGCCGCGTCGGTTCCCCGAAGCGCCGCGAAATCGGCCACGGTGCCCTCGCAGAGCGCGCCATCATGCCGGTGCTGCCGTCACGCGAGGAATTCCCCTACGCCATCCGCCAGGTGTCTGAGGCCCTCAGCTCCAACGGTTCGACGTCGATGGGTTCCGTCTGCGCCTCCACGCTGTCCCTGCTCAACGCTGGCGTGCCGTTGAAGGCTGCCGTTGCCGGTATCGCCATGGGCCTGGTCTCTGACCAGGTCGACGGCCAGACCCGCTACGCCGCCCTGACCGATATCCTCGGCGCCGAAGATGCCTTCGGCGACATGGACTTCAAGGTTGCCGGTACCGCCGAGTTCGTCACGGCCATCCAGCTGGACACGAAGCTCGACGGCATTCCGGCCTCGGTCCTGGCCGCCGCCCTGAAGCAGGCCCGCGAAGCGCGCCTGCACATCCTGGACGTCCTGAACTCCGCGATCGACACCCCGGACGAGCTCTCCGAGTTCGCGCCGCGCGTCATCGCGGTCAAGATCCCGGTAGACAAGATCGGCGAGGTCATCGGCCCGAAGGGCAAGATGATCAACCAGATCCAGGAAGACACCGGAGCCGACATCTCGATCGAGGACGACGGAACTGTCTACATCGGCGCCACCAACGGCCCGTCTGCCGACGCAGCACGGTCCGCGATCAACGCCATCGCCAACCCGCAGATCCCGGAAATCGGTGAGCGCTACCTGGGCACGGTCGTCAAGACCACCACCTTCGGCGCCTTCGTTTCCCTGACCCCGGGCAAGGACGGCCTCCTGCACATCTCCGAGCTGCGCAAGATCGCCGGCGGCAAGCGCGTTGACAACGTCGAGGACGTCGTCGCCGTGGGCCAGAAGATCCAGGTGGAAATCACCAAGATCGATGACCGCGGAAAGCTTTCCCTGTCGCCCGTTGTGGCTGACGAGGCAGGCTCCGAGAACGTAGACAACGCTGAGGTCTCCGCGGACGCCGCAGAGTAGTCTCTCCTGAGTGAAACAGCGGGGCCGGTGGATCATCCACCGGCCCCGCTGCTGTTAAAGGTAGGATTGCAGGCAGATTTGGCACGTGTTCAATGAAAGGCCTCGATGACTGTCGTCCCCCTGCCGCTAGAGCAGAACCAGCACGCTGACACCCTGATCCACGGAGCCGACGGCGGCTCGGAAGTGCGTCGCTCGGTCCTGCCCGGCGGTGTCCGCGTGCTGACCGAAGCGATGCCCGGCCAGCGCTCCGCAACGATCGGTTTCTGGGTCGGGGTCGGCTCCCGCGACGAAGCCCCCGGCCAGCACGGCTCCACGCACTTTTTGGAGCATCTGCTCTTCAAGGGCACCAAGCGCCGCACCGCACTGGAGATCGCCTCGGCCTTCGACGAGGTCGGCGGGGAATCGAACGCAGCCACCGCGAAGGAGAGCACCTGCTACTTCGCCCGCGTGCTGGACTCGGACCTTCCCATGGCGATCGACGTCATCGCGGACATGATCACCGGCGCCGTCCTGGACCCTCAGGAGATGGAGCAGGAGCGGGACGTCATCCTCGAGGAAATCGCCATGGACAGCGACGACCCCACTGACGTCGCGCACGAGAACTTCGTTGCCGCCGTGCTGGGAACGCACCCGCTGGGCCGCCCCATCGGCGGTACCCCCGCAGCGATCCGGGCCGTGGCGCGCGACTCGGTGTGGGACCACTACCGCCGCTACTACCGTCCCGACGAGCTCGTGATCACCGCGGCCGGCGGGCTCGACCACGACGTCGTCTGCCGGCTCGTGGTGGATGCCCTGCACTCCGCGGGCTGGAACCTTGAGGCCGCTGCCGCCCCCGTGCAGCGCCGCTCCACTGAACGTGCGGCCATCACCGGCACGGCCGGCCTGCATGTGGTCAAGCGGCCGGTGGAACAGGCCAACATCATCATGGGTTGCCCCTCGCTGGTCGCCACGGACGACCGCCGGTTTGTCATGAGCGTGCTCAACGCAGTCCTCGGCGGCGGCATGTCCTCCCGGCTCTTCCAGGAAGTCAGGGAAAAGCGCGGCCTCGTGTACTCGACCTACTCCTTCGCCTCCTCCTACGCCGACGCCGGCTATTTCGGCATGTACGCCGGCTGCACACCGTCGAAGGTCCGGCAGGTCATCGACCTGCTCGGCGCCGAACTGGACAAGCTGGCAGCAGACGGCATCTCAGACGAGGAGCTCCGCAAGGCAGTGGGCCAGCTGTGCGGCGGAATCGTGCTGGCGCTTGAGGACACCGGTTCCCGGATGTCCCGGCTGGGCCGGGCGGAACTGGTCTCCGGCGAGTACCAGGACATCGATGAAACCCTCCGCCAGATCAAGGCCGTCACAGCGTCGGAGGTCCAGGAGCTCGCCCGTGAGCTCGCGGCAGCCCCGCGGACCGTCACGGTGGTGGGCCCGTTCGAGGAAACCGAGACGTTTGGGCTGTAGGTAGTTCGCCGGGGCAATTTCTGCACTGGCCAATTTCTTAGCAGGGGCCGTGCTCACGCCGGGCTGGGCACGGCCGGCTGGCGTGCGGCCGGTATTTACACCACAGTAGGCGCGGCGTCATGATGGTGGCGGGGCCACTCGGGAGGAACTCCACATGGGAGAAACTGTGCACCGGCCACTGCCAGGGAATGCATGCGAGGCGCTTGAGGCCTTCCTGGGCCATTGGACGGGGACCACGCATTGGGAGTCAACCGCGTGGGGTCCGGCGCGCAGCGCGGATACCGAGGTCATCTTTTCCCCGGCGGCTGCAGGGCGTGCCGTCACCCAGAGCTACCGGCATACGGATGCGGACGGGACCCGCTCCGAAGGCCATGGTGTTTTCACGACGGACCCCGACCACCCGGAGACCCTCTGGTACCACGTCAACAGCCTGGGACTGCCGCCCGAGGCACCGGCGCGCGCCAGCATGGAAGGGGACACCTTGACCGTGGAGCGGCGCAGCGACCGCGGCACCGCACGGCACACCTTCCGGGTGGACGACGGCGAACTGACGCACACCGCCGGTCTCCGCCTGGGCACGGCGAGTGACTTCACCACCCTCATGACCACCGTGTGCCGGCGGGTCGCCGAGGGCGCTGCCGTACCGGCGTGAGGTTTTAGGGGGCGGCCTGAAGGATCCGGGTCTTCGGAGTTCCCTCAAGGGTGGGGGCGGCCTCGGCGGAGTTCCAGAGCTTCGCCTGAAGATTGGCTAACAAGGCCTCCGCCTGCTCACGCTGCTCGAAATCCAACTCAACAACCACAGAGTGGGGGTCGTCCACGGGTTGGTTGATGCGGTACGCGGTGAGGCCCGACGCCGCGCGGTTCGCCGGATCACGGTCGAACGCCTTCCACGTGGCGAAATCCTTGATCCTATGTTCGATCTGCAAGGTGAACATGCTGCCCTCCTCAGTGGTGTTCGTTGCCCGCTGCGGCGGATACTCCACACTCTAGGACCGGCCAGGTAACTGCGATACGCCAGAACTTCTGGACCCGACACACCGGCTTCACGCCGCCGGCCATGCTGCGGCTAACCGCCGGCGAACGGCGGCAGGACGTCCACGACGTCGGCCGGCTTGAGCGCCGCGGCGTGGTCACGCACGGCAACTTCGTTGAGCAGGAAGCTGGAGCGGGACAGGATGCGGGCCAGCGGCGGCGTCCCGGCCGGCGGTTCGGGGCGCTCGACGGCGAGGACCGCCTCGAGCAGGGAGGCGAGGGTGTCGCCGTCGGCGAGCTCGTAATGTTCCTCATCCACGCCGGCGGCAGCGCGCGCTGCAGCGAAGTAGCGTACGTTCACGAAAAAATCAGCCTCCGATGGCGCTCATGCTGCGGTCCGGCTGGACGAAGTCGGGGGCGTCGAGCCCCACATGGTCCATGCCGTGGGCCTTGGGCTTGATCCACATCGCATCCTGCCAGCGTTCGGCGAGCTGTTCATCGCTGGCGCCCTCGCGCAGCAGCCCCAAAAGGTCCACTTCCTCGCGCGAGAACAGGCAGCTCATGATCTTGCCCTCGGCCGTGATGCGCGTCCGGCGGCAGTCTGAGCAGAACGGCTCCGTGACGGAGGCGATGATGCCCACCGTGCCGAGCACGGGGCCGGTGGCCCGGTCGGTGCCGGGAACCCGGGCACGGACCTCGAACCGTTCGGCAGGGGCGCCGTCGCGGTCCCGCGGGTCGGAACTGAGCACGTAATCGGTGGAGAGCAGTTCGCGGATCTCCGCGGCGGTGACCATGTTCCGTCGGGTCCAGCCGTGGTCAGCGTCCAGCGGCATCTGCTCGATGAAGCGCAGTTCATAGCCGCGGCCCAGTGCCCAGGCCAGCAGGGCCGGCGATTCGGTGTCGTTGATCCCGCGCATGAGAACGGCGTTGAGCTTGACGGGGCCCAGGCCTGCAGCCCAGGCGGCGTCGACGCCGGCGAGGACCTTGTTCAGGAAGGGGCGGCGGGTCAGCTGGGTGAAGGTCTCCTCGTGCAGGGAATCCAGCGAGACGTTGATCCTGGTGAGTCCAGCGGCCTTGAGTCGGGCGGCCTTCTTGTCCAGGCCCACGCCGTTGGTGGTCATCGAGATCGGCAGCCCGGGGTGGGCCTGGCGGAGCGCGGCGATGATCTCCAGCAGGTCCGCGCGCACCAGCGGCTCGCCGCCGGTCAGCCGCAATTCACGCACACCGAGCGTGTCGACGCCGATCCGCACGATCCGGACGATTTCCTCCGCGGACATCACCGCCTGCTTGGACAACCACTCCAGGCCCTCGGCGGGCATGCAATAGGTGCAGCGCAGGTTGCACTTGTCCGTCAGCGAGAGCCGCATGTCCGTGGCACGCCGGCCGTAGCGGTCCACGAGCCCGGCAGGCACGCCGTCCGGGCGCCCGGACAGTGCGGGCGCAGGAGGCATCCCCGTTCGGGGACTGCCTGCCACGCGGGGCTGGGGCATCCCCAGTTGAACTGTCATAGAGTCAGGCTACGCCACCTCGCGGCCCACGTCACAGCCGCATGCCGGCACGGATATTACGTGTTCGGGAAGGATGTCCCGCCGGGATCCGGAGCCCTGCCCGCGGCGCGGCCGCGAACCTATGCTGGAAGCGTGAACAACACCCAGCCGGCCGCGGACGCAACGGAACACCGGCGCATCCTCCTTGTCGAAGACGAGCCGACCATTGCCGGTGTGGTCCGCGACTACCTCGTCCAGGCGGGATTCCAGGTGGTCCTCGCCGCCGATGGCTTCACCGCCCTGCGCCTCGCGGACGAACGCCGCCCGGACCTGGTGCTGCTGGACCGGATGCTGCCGGGCCTGGACGGCGTGGAAGTCTGCCGCCGGCTCCGTGCCGCACACAGTGTCCCGGTCATCATGCTCACAGCCCTCGGGACGGAGGACGACCGCATCCTTGGCCTGGAAGCCGGCGCGGACGACTACGTCACCAAACCCTTCTCGCCGCGTGAGCTGGTACTGCGGGTCCGGTCGGTCCTGCGCCGGAGCGTTCCTGAATTCAGCCCGGAGCCCTCCGTCGAAGTGGGCGGATTCGACCTCAGCCCGGCCGCGCGCACCGTCTCCCGCCATGGCAGGCCCTTGGCACTGACTGCCCGGGAATTTGACCTGCTGGCCTTCATGCTCCGCCGCCCCCGGCAGGTCTTTAGCCGCGAGGAACTCATGAAGGCCGTCTGGGGCTGGGACTACGGGGATCTGTCTACGGTGACGGTGCACGTGCGCAGGCTGCGGGAGAAGATCGAGGACGACCCCACCCGCCCCTCCGTGCTGAAAACGGTTTGGGGCGTGGGCTACCGGCTGGACCCCAGCGACGAGGAAGAGTCCGCCGGTGCAGACCTCTGAGCTCCTGACCATCATCGGCTGGGCCCTGGCGTGGGGAGCCGTGATTGGGGCTGCGTCGCTGCTCATCCTGAAATCGCTGCGCAGGGCATCGTTCGCGGTCCAGATCTGCGTAGTGGTGCTCTCCGCCGTGGCGGTCCTGACGGCCGGAATGGTCAGCGCCTTCAACGCCATGTTCATCTCGGCACGGGATCTCGAGGTCATGTGGTACGTCCTGGCCGTGGCCTCGGCGGTGGCTGTTTCGATCGCCCTCGTGCTCGGATCAAGGGTTTCTCGGAACGCGAAGGCGCTGGCCGACGCCGCCCGGAGCATCGGCCGCGGCGAGAGTCCTGGGATCCAGTCCCCGGTGATGAGCCACGAACTTGCCACCCTCGCCGCCGAGCTCGAATCCAGCAGCCGCATGCTGGAGGCATCCCGGCAGCGTGAGGCCGCCGTCGAGAACGCCCGCCGCGAACTTGTCAGCTGGATCTCGCACGATCTCCGGACGCCGCTGGCCAGCATGCGGGCCATGACCGAAGCCCTGGAGGACGGCATGGCGGCGGACGTCCCCGGCTATTACCGCAAGATCATCGCCCAGACGGACCTCATGGCCGGCATGGTCAACGACCTCCTGGAGCTGTCGAAGATCCACGCCGGAACCATGCGGCTCAAGGCCGAACCGCTGGACCTGTACGACCTCGCCAGCGACGCCATTGCCGATCTCGCCGCGCTGGCGCAGCAGCACGGCGTCACGCTCGACGGCGGCGGACGGCGGGAAAGCCTGGCTCTCGCCGACGGCCCTTCGATGGGACGCGCCATCCGGAACGTTGTGCTCAACGCGATCGTCCATAGCGCGCCCGGTTCCCGCGTCACGGTGGAAGTCGGCAGGGAAGGGGACAGGGCCGTCGTCGCGGTCACCGACGGCTGCGGCGGGATCCCAGAGGCAGATCTCCCACACGTGTTCGAGACCGGCTGGCAAAAGGACCCGGCCCGGAGACGGCCCGGCCGTTGGGCCGCCGGGGACGGCGGGGACGGCGGGACCGGGGTGGACGGCGGCGGCCCGGACGACGGCAACCTGGTGCCCGGGATGGCTGAGACGGCAGGCGCCATGCGCTACAGCGGCGCCGGGCTTGGCCTGAGCATTGTCGCCGGAATAGTCAGCGCCCATCAGGGCACCGTCACCGTGGAAAACGTCGACGGCGGATGCCGGTTCTCGCTACTGCTTCCTGGCCAGGGACCTGGCGGTGAGGCATCACCTGCGGACGCGCTAGGCGCCGAGGTGGCGGCTGCAGAGCGAGCAACTGCAGCAGGATCGGCTGCAGAGCGAGCAACCGCGGAGCGAGCGCAGGACCGGATTGCGCGCGATGCCGCGGACGAACAACTCCGGGCGGGACGGGCACAGTGAGCAGCGGCGTTGGCTTTGACGGGCAGGGGAAGGACATGGACGAGACAATCGCGGGCAAGGACCACGAACAAGGGGGCGCGCAGGGGCAGCGAGGCTGGACCCGGCAACAGCCCACCCAGGAACCGCGCACCCGACAACCGCGCACCCAACAACCGCGCAGTCAACAATCACCCACGCGGCAACGACGTGAGCGGGACTTGTGGGCCGCCGTGGCCGGTCTGGTGGCCGTCGGCACGGCCGTGGTGCTCGGTGAGCTCGCGGCCAGCCTGGTGAGCCCCACGGTTTCTCCAGTGACAGCCGTGGGCGGGGCCGTGATCGACGCCGTCCCGCCGGGGGTCAAAGAGTGGGTTATCTCCGTGTTCGGCACGGCAGACAAGGTGGCCCTCCTGGTCGGCATGGCGCTGGTCATCGCCGCACTCGCGGCCTTGGCCGGTGTCCTCGAGGTGCGGCGCCGCTTCGCCGGCGTGATTCTCATTGCGGTGTTCGGCGCGGTAGGCCTCGTGGCCGTCCTGAGCCGGGCCGACCTGACCGCCAACGCCATCCCCGTCCCGGTGCTCGTGGCACTCGTGGGAATCGCGCTGCTGCGGTGGCTCATCCGGAAACTGTTGGAATGGCAGCCGGTGGCGGCCGACGTGCCCGCGCCGGACACCGACCAGTCAAATGCCCAAGACGCCGTGCAGCCTGTCGTGCAGGAGGCACCCTCCGCCGCACCGCAGCCAGCCGTGCAGCCTGTCGTGCAGGAGGCCCCCTCCGCCGCACCGCAGCCAGCCGTGCCGCAGTCTGTCGTGCAGGAGGCACCCTCCGCCGCGCAGCCTGCTCAACCGACAGCCAATGAAACCGGGCCCGCCCGCCGCCGGTTCCTGCTGGCCCTGGGCGGGACCGCAGCAGTCGCCGCCGTCGCCGGTGTGCTCGCCTCCACGCTCAGGGGAGCAGCCGCCGTCGTCAGTGACGTGCGCAGCAAGCTGGTCCTCCCGAGGCCGGCCGCTCCCGCGCCGCCCATACCGGCGGGAGCTGAAATACAGTTGGCTGGGCTGAGTCCGCTCGTGACGCCGAACAGGCAGTTCTACCGGATCGACACTGCCCTGCGGGTCCCACTGGTGGATCCGGCGGAATGGACCCTGAAGGTCACGGGCCTGGTGGAGCGCGAGATCGAGCTCGACTTCGCCACCCTCCTGGCCAAGCCCCTGACGGAACGGCACGTGACCATCGCCTGCGTCTCCAACGAGGTGGGCGGGGACCTGATCGGCAACGCCCGCTGGCTTGGGTGGCCGGTGCGCGAACTGCTCGCCATGGCCGGCCCCAAGGCCGGGGCGGACATGGTGCTCTCCCGCAGCACGGACGGCTGGACGGCCGGGACGCCGCTCGAGGCCCTCACGGACAGCCGCGACGCCCTGCTGGTGGTGGGAATGAACGGTGAACCGCTCCCGCTGGAACACGGATTTCCTGTCCGGCTGATCGTGCCTGGGCTGTACGGCTACGTCTCGGCCACAAAATGGGTCACCGAGCTGAAAGTGACCCGTTACGCGGACGACGTCGCCTATTGGACGCCGCGCGGCTGGAGCGAGCGCGGGCCCATCAAGACCTCGTCCCGCATCGACGTGCCGCGCGACGGCAGCAGCGTGACGGCCGGGACCGTGGTGTTCGGCGGCGTCGCGTGGGACCAGCACACCGGCATCGGCAAAGTGGAGCTGCGCGTCAACCGCGGCGATTGGCACCAGGCCGAGCTGGCGCCGGGCATCTCCAAGGACACGTGGTACCAGTGGAAGCTGGCGCTGCCCCTGACGCCAGGACAGTACGAGGTCCAGGTCCGGGCCACGGCCCTTGATGCTGTGCCGCAGGTCGAAGAGTCCACACCCGTCGCGCCCAACGGAGCCACCGGTTTCCACACGGTTAGAGTTGACGTGAAATCCTAGCGAGCCGAGCAAAGGTCAGGAAACGCATGCACCGCACCGAGACAAGGCACGTCAGCGTTCAAGCGCACCGGGACAAGGTGCGCGCCCTGCTGGCCCCGCTCCGCACCGAGGAGCGGGTGGAACAGCTTCCATTGTTCGAAGCCTTGAACCGGGGGCTCGCCGCCGACATCCTGGCGCCGCTGGACCTTCCCCCCTTTGCCAACTCGCAGATGGACGGCTTCGCGATCCGCAGCGGCGACGTCCCCGACGGCGGCACCGAACTGCGCGTCGTCGCGCCCGTCCCGGCCGGTGCCGCACCGGCCGCACTGGCCGCCGGCACGGCCGCCCCGATCATGACCGGCGCGATGATGCCGGCCGGCGCCGACGCCGTCGTGCCCATTGAACAGGCCGTGCCCGATTCCTTCCCCCCGCCCGGGGAGCCCGCCACGGTCCACCTGCCGGCCGCGGCTGCGGGAACGTTTGTGCGCGACGCCGGCAGCGACATCCGCTCCGGCGAGCTCGCCCTCGCTGCGGGGACCTTCCTGGGCCCCGGCCAGCTGGGACTGCTGGCGGCCATGGGCTACACGGATGCGCCCGTCCGTTTCCGCCTCCGGGTGCTCCTGGTCACCACCGGCGACGAAGTGGTCGAACCGGGCAACCCGCTGGGACCGGGCAAGATCTTCGACTCCAACGGCACGCTGCTCGAGTCCGCCATGCGCCAGGCCGGGCTCCGGGTCACCCGGACCGGCGTCTCCACGGACCAGCCGGAGGAGCTCGCCGCGTTGCTGCGCCGGCATGGCCCCGGCGTGGACCTGATCGTCACCACCGGCGGGGTCAGCAAGGGTGCCTATGAGGTGGTGCGGCAGGCGATGGCGGGGCACGACGTCGAGTTCGGCGCCGTGGCGATGCAGCCGGGCGGACCGCAGGGGATCGGCAGCTTCGACGGTGTTCCTGTGCTGGGATTCCCCGGCAATCCGGTGAGCTGCCTCGTGTCCTTTGAGATGTTCCTGCGCCCGGTCCTCACGGAGCTGTTCGGCGCTCCGGCGGTCCGGCCGGCCGTGCGCGCGCGCCTCGCCGAGCCGCTGACCTCCCCGCCGGGCAAGCACCAGGTCCGGCGCGGCACGCTGGCTCCGGACGGTACGGTCCGGCTGGAGGGCGGTGCGGGCTCGCACTTGGTCCATGCCCTGGCCCGCTCCAATGCCCTGGTCCACGTTCCCGAGGGGACTGGGGCACTCGCAGCGGGCGACGAAGTGGAAGTATGGATCTTGTGAATGAAGCAGAAACCCCTGAAGCGGATGCCGCACCAGCGGCCAACACCGCGGCGGACCACCCCCGCCTGACCCACCTCCGCCACGACGGCACGGCCCAGATGGTGGATGTGTCCAACAAGGCGCAGTCCACGCGGGAGGCCACAGCCACCGCGACCGTCCGCAGCACGGCCGAGGTCCTTGCCCTCCTCGGCGGCGGCGAGCTCCCGAAGGGCGACGCCCTGGCCGTTGCCCGCATCGCCGGGATCATGGCGGCCAAGAAGACGCCAGACCTCATCCCGCTGTGCCACCCGTTGCCCATCGCCAAGGTCACGATCGATTTTGAGCTCGACGCCGACTCCGTGACGGTCTTTGCCACGGTCAAGACCCGCGGCGTCACCGGGGTCGAAATGGAGGCGCTGACCGCTGCGTCGGTCGCGGCACTGAGCGTGTACGACATGATCAAGGCCGTGGACAAGCACGCAGTCCTGACCGACATCAAAGTGCTCGCCAAAAGCGGCGGCAAGAGCGGGGACTGGATCCTATGAACATGCCCGAACCGCACCGCCACGGCGACGCCACGGGCCGAAAGGCCGGCGTCGTGATCGCCTCCACCCGAGCGGCCGCCGGAATTTATGAAGACCTCACCGGTCCTGTCATCATCGATTGGCTCACCGAACACGGCTTTGAGCCGTTTCCCGCCATGGTGGTGCCGGACGGGGCGCCTGTCGGGGCCGCGCTGAGGGCCCTGCTGAGCCAGCAGCCCGCCGTCATCATCACCAGCGGGGGCACAGGACTGAGCCCCACCGACGCGACGCCTGAGCAGACCCTGCCCCTGCTGGACCGGGAAATCCCGGGCATCATGGAGGGCATCCGGAGCGCTGGGGCAACCAAGACGCCGATGGCCATGCTCAGCCGGGGCCACGCGGGCGCGGCCGGCCAGACCTTCATCGTAAACCTCCCCGGATCCCCGAAAGGCGTGATGGACGGCCTGGGCGTGCTGGACCCCATTCTTGGACATCTTTGCGACCAGCTGGAAGGCAGCCATGGGCACTGAAACCGGATTTGAAATCGTGCACGCCGTGCTGAGCGCCGAACCGATTTCCGTGGAGCAGGCCATCGCGGCGGTCGAGTCGGACACCGCAGGAGCGGTTGTCAGCTTCAGCGGCGTCGTCCGCAACCACGACGGCGGCAAGCAGGTTTCCCGGCTCAGCTACAGCGCCCACCCGACGGCGCACCAGGTGATGGCCGACGTCGTCGCCGGGCTCGTGGCGGAGCACTCGGTCCCGGCCGGCGGCCACGCTTCCGGCGGATCCCCGGATGGCGGCGGCGCCGGTGCCGAGGGCGCCGGGGAACAGCAGCAGCCCGTGCGGATCTGGGCGGCCCACCGGATCGGCATGCTGGAGATCGGCGACCCTGCCCTGGTCTGCGCCGTCTCCGCGGCCCACCGCGGCCAGGCCTTCGAGGTCTGTGCCGAACTCGTGGACCGGATCAAGGCCCAGGTGCCGATCTGGAAGGAACAGTTTTTCGCCGACGGCAGTGTGGAGTGGGTCGGGGCGGGGGAGTAGGCAGCGAGCCGGCGCGCGATCAGGAGTAGCCGGCTCGCGATCAGAAGGAAACGACCCTGCGCCGGACCTCGGCCCGGTCCACCCCCAGTTCGTTGAGGAGCGCGGCCGCCGGATCATGTTCTTCGCGGTCCAGCAGCGACAACAGAAGATTCGCGGTGGTGATCTGTCGTGACTTCTGGTCCATGGCGTACCGGAGCATGCCTTCCATTACCGACCGGGCACCTGAACTGAAGGGCGGCTTTTTCCCCCGCCCGGGCATGGTGACGCGTTCAAAGCCTTGGGTATCTATGCCGATTGACGCGAGTGCTCTGCGGTCTAGCGCCGCTGCCGCTGCCCTTGCCTGATCGAGCGTGACACCAAGAATGCCGGCCGGACCGGGATCGTGAAGCGTCCCTAGCAGCAGATGGTCCGTACCCAGCCGCTTGTCGCCGCTGTAGCGGGCCTCTTCCATCGCAAAGCCAAGGATCTTACGGGTGTCGTCTGAAAATCGTTCGAACATCGCGATCTCACTCTCGGTATTTTGCGTGAACGGACTGCCGCGAGACGCCCAAGGCGTCACCGATCTGCTCCCAGGTCCATCCCTGGTGTCGGGCAGCTCGCACCTGCGCGGCCTCGACCTGTTCTGCCAGGCGATGCAGGGCGCCGACCGCCCGCAGGCCGATAGCGGGGTCAAGTGAATGAATCTGCGCGGACAGGTCGTCGGTCTCCATGCCTGTCAGTCTAGATTGACACGCCCTCTCCGTCAATCCAGCCTGACAGGTGCGGGGCTGCTGTGGTGTCGGGTGGTTCCGTGGCGTCCGTGGCGTCGCGGGACGGTGCGGAGGCTTCCTAGCGATCAGGCTGTCCGGGCGGCGGGCCTGTAACCCAAGGCCGCCGGTTCCGGAACGCAACGCCCCCGGCGGTAGGGTTGATGGCATGATCGAACAACTCTCAGTCGCCGTGTTGGGCGCCAACGGGCGCATGGGCGAAGAGGCCGTAAAGGCCATCGACGCCGCCGCGGACCTGAACCTCGTCGCGGCCCTTGGCCGCAATGACTCCCTCGACACGCTGGTCAGCTCCGGGGCGCAGATCGTGGTGGACCTGACCGTCCCGGAAAGCACCGAGGCGAACGTCCGCTTCGCCGTCGAGCACGGCATGCACGCCGTGGTCGGCACCACCGGCTGGGACGCCGGGCGGCTCGCGGAGCTGCAGGAACTCCTCTCCGGCCGGCCCGGCGTCGGCGTCCTCATCGCCCCCAACTTCGCCCTCGGCTCGGTCCTTGCCTCCGCCTTCGCCGCCAAAGCGTCCAAGTACTTCGAGTCCGTCGAAATCATTGAACTGCACCACCCGGACAAGGTTGATGCCCCCTCCGGCACCGCTGTGCGCACGGCGCAGCTGATCTCAGCCGAGCGCACCGACGCCGGCGTCCCTTCCAGCCCGGACGCCACCACCACGGAGCTCGCGGGCGCCCGCGGCACGGACATCGACGGCATCCGGGTCCACAGTGTCCGGCTCAGCGGTCTCGTCGCGCATCAGGAGGTCCTGCTGGGCGGGCCGGGGGAGCAGCTGACCATTCGCCACGACTCCTTCGACCGCGCCTCCTTCATGCCCGGAGTGCTGCTGGGGATCCGCAACGTCGCCGCGCACCCCGGGCTCACCGTGGGACTCGACGGCTACCTGGACCTGGGGCTCTGAGCCCGATGTCCGCCGCCTTGACAGCACTGAAAGCCAACCGCACGAAGATCTGGGTGGGGGCCGTCACGCTGCTGCTCGTGTTCTACCTGGTGGTGTCCCTTCAACGTTCCGTGCTCCTGATGTCGGACCCCAACCTCGTGGCGAAGGCGATCGGAGCCGCTTACCTGGTGTTGCCGGTCATCGGCGCCTGGGCCATGATCCGGGAGCTGCTGTTTGGGGCCCGGACGGAGCGCTTGGCGAAGATCCTCCAAGCCGAGGGGGGCCTGCCCGAGGACACCCTGCCGCGCACGCCCGCCGGCCGGATCATTCGCGAAGCCGCCGACCTCGAATTTGAGAAGTACCGCGCTGAGGCCGAAGCCGCCCCAGAGGACTGGCGTTCCTGGTTCCGGCTCAGCTGTGCCTACGATGCCGCCGGAGACCGCAAGCGGGCCCGCGCCTCCATGCGCGACGCCGTGCGGATGTTCCGCGCCGGGGAGCAGGAGTCGTAGGTGCAGGAGAGCTAGAAAGCAGGAGCCCTGGAGCGCAGAAACCCCAGCAACTCGTGGCCGGCTGCTGAGCCCCGCCGGGTCCGGCTGTGGCGTCTCTGTGGCGTCTCTGTGGCGTCTCTGTGGCGTGCCTCGCTCAGTGAACGCCGGCGGAGGCTAGCGGAAGCGGGGAGACTGGCGGACGTGAGCCGACTGGTAGCTGCCCGCCTGGTTGGCCGCATGAGTTACCCACTCCAATGGTCCGCGCCATGCCAGTGCCGCGAAAACCGCGCCTGTCACCAGCACTCCGATGAACTGCGCCCAGTACACACCCTCCACAGTCCAGCCGGGCAGCAGTGGCTGGCCGTGCAGGGCCCCCATGATGCACAGATGCGCCGTGTAGAGGCTTAATGTCATGGCCCCGGCTCCGCGCAGCGGGAGCAGCAGGTCAAGTTCCAACCAGTTGCCCAGCCTGCCGAGCAGGAGACACGCGCCGATCACGGCGGACGCCGTCCCCAAGGTGTGCAGCAGATCCAGTGTGGTGCCGGCATGCGGTGCGCTGGAAGCCAGCCACCACGCCGAGCCAGACTGGTTGACGCCGGCAAGGTTGACCTGCAGCAGGCTCGCCAGCGGGTAGGTGGGATCGCCGATCTGCGCTTCCAGCGCCTGCCTGCCGCCCCAGTCCTCCATCATGACTATCCCCAGCCACTTGGAAACGATGGCCACCACCGTTCCGGCGGCCAACAGCAGGAAGGGCGCAGCTGCTTTCGACAGCGCCATCCGGCCGATCGCGAGCCCCACCAGGAGATAGGCGATCCACTGCAGTACGGGGTAGTAACCCGTGAGGAAGAGGTCGCCAAGCAGTCTGTCCGGGGTGGCCAGGTCCTCCCAGCCCGGGTTGTGCCCCAGCCGCAGGGGCGGATCGGCGGACAGCAGCCAGGGCCGCAGCAGGAAGGCCAGGACCGGGGTTGCCAGGATCCAGGCGGCGGCCAGCATCAGCAGGCGTTTCACCCCGAGCCCAACAAAAGGCAGCACGCACAGGAACAGGAGGGCATAGTGGACCAAAATGATGGCGATGTTGACTTTCAGGCCGCCCAGGGAGAGCCCGACGGCGCCGATCACGAGCGCCCGTAGGGCGATACCCCGGCGGGCCGCCCAGAGTTCGGAGCCTTGGAGGGGCTGCTGCTTCCCCGTGGACAGGGCGAGGCCGACGCCGGCCAGCACGGCGAACAGCGCGGCTGCCCGTCCGGAAAACGCAAGCCCGATCCAGGTGGGCGTGAGTTGCGAGTCCGACTCAAAGGTGGCCAGTACGTGGGTGGCCATCATGGCCAGCAGCGCCAGCCCGCGTGCGGCGTCAATGCCGGCCAGCCGGGTGCCGGAGGCGGTGCCCTTGACGGTCCGGGAAGCAGTGGTCGTTCCGCGCGCGGTCATCATGTGATCGTCTCATGTCCGGCCGGGCACGACTGGTACTTGCACCTGCCTAAGGGAACCGCGTCCGTTGATGGGCTGACCGGCGGCCTTAACGCCGCCTTGTCTGAGGGAAGAATCAGTTGCTAGTGGACGACGGTGCCGGTGGAATGCACAACGGTTCCGGTGCTTTGGCTTCGTCCGCTGATCTCGATCTGCAGCCGGCTGCGCTGCAGCGGCGCCTCCAGGGCGGCGGAGAGATCCGGCAGGGTGGATGTTTGGATGCTGTGGATGAGGTCCCGGACGTCGGCCCTATCATTGACCGTCACCTTCAGGGTCAGGTCGGGGGCTCTGGCTGTTCCTCGCAGCATGGCCGCGGAAGTCACGACACCCGGCAGGGTGTTGATCCGGTTTTCGACGACGGCGGCGAGGACGGACGGGTCGCAGACGGTGAATTCCTTACTGCCGTCGTCATGGAGGCGATACACGCCTGCCCTGTTTTTCCTTGGGATCTGGGCGATGATCCACAGCAGCCCCAGCACGCCGATGATGACTCCGATGATCAGTATGATGGCCGCCACCCACGGCGGCGCGAAGAGCGCGGACAGATCACCAGTGACGACGGACTTCCAAGCGGGGGCAGTGTTGAAAAGAGCCTGCAGCGTCCCGTTGGCCTGGAGGAGCATCGCGGTGCCGGCGGCTAGGACAAGGATGCCGAGAACTGACAGCCCGATTCGGTTCAGGGTTCCTGCGGTCTGTCTCATCGGAAACCATCCTTCAAATAGTCGCTGCGGGTGGGCGCGCGAATGGTCTTAATCTCTGGACCGGACCGTGGCGGTAACCTGAGGAACTGGGGAGAGCCCGGTTTCTTCCAGGCGGGCGCGGACAGCGTCGGTGATCCTGGTGTGCAGGTCCCCTGGCTCGTGCAGGTAAGTCTTCACGCTCAGGCGTACGCGCCCGGTGGTGGCTGTCGCTGCGGCCGTGTCTACGCCGTCGATCTGCAGGCACCGGGCTTTCGCCAGGCGGGCTACGGCACGGCGGGTCATCACAGTTTCCTGCTCTTGCACCGGCCGCACCCCATCTCCGGCGCCGGTAGTGCCGGAATCATCGATCGAGAGGGCACTGAACCCTCCGGGAATGACGGCGCACAGTAACAGGATCCCCCCTGCCACGATGGCCGCTATCCCGATCTGCCGTACGGCGGGGTCGTTCCACGCCAGCGCGGCGAGCCAGTCGCGTGGTCCCTGCAGCAGGGCGGGCCACGTGCCGTTGACCAGCCGGCTGATGGCCAGCCAGACCAGGGCGACGCCGACGGCCAGGAGCAGGATACCGGCGATGAGTGCCGGGACGGCGCGGCTGGGACGGTGCCGCAGGTGCGGGGACCCTCGCTCGTGCCTGCTCACAGCAATTTCCTTCGTCCGTTGGTGTCGGCGCCGGTGCTCAGCCACGAGATCCTGATGTCGATCTGTCGGACGTCAACTCCGGTCAACTCCGTCACCCTGGTCCTGATCCGGCGGCGCAGGGCCTCGGTGGCCTGGCGTAACGGCACCGGATACAGCATCCCGACCTCCACACTTAAGGTCGCAATGTTCCCGGAGAGTTCCACGGATGCCTTCGGCCGGGCGGAGAAACCAGCACGGGGTCCGATGCCCGGAAATCCGCCAGCGGATGATTCGTCGCTGACCACCTGGGCGGCGATTTTCTCGATTACCCTGGCCGCCATGACGGTCTGCCCCCGGGCGCCCGTCTCGCCGAAGTCCTCGCCGGCGTCCCCGGCCCCGGGCAAGGGCAGGGCGTGGGCTCCTTGCGGGATCATCGGCTCGATGCTCTACCGAACAGGGCCTGCAAATCGAGTTTTCCTTCCGCGACCCGACCGACCAGCAGGCCGACGAATCCGAGGATCACCGCGGCCAGCAGCGCCAGCCAACCGCCAAAGCCCAGAACGATTCCCAGAACTAGACCTATCGTCAGGCACCAACGCGTAGTAGACATAGCCATCCTTTTCCTCATCGTCCCGTTCCCCTTAGCGGAGGATACTGGGCGGGTGGTTACTGCAGTTGGGTCTTCTGGACCTGCTGGTCGCTGTGGTCGTCGTCGGGCAGGTGGACATCGGTGACATTGATGTTCACTTCGAGCACTTCCAGTCCGGTGGCGCGCTCAACGGACTGAATGATGTTGCGGCGGATGGCCTGGCTGACCTCCACCACGGAGAACCCGTACTCGATGATGATGGACACATCGACGGCCGCCTGGCGTTCGCCCTTTTCGACGCTGACGCCGCCGCTGACATTGGTCTGGGACCCGGGAATGCGTTCGGTCAGGGCGCTGAACGCGCGCCGGCCGGCACTGCCCATGGCGAACACGCCGGGAACCTCGCGGGTGGCCATGCCAGCCAGCTTCTGCACTACGGTTTCCTCGATCGTGGTGTCGCCGCGATCGGTGTGCAGTGCGTCCCTCGCCTTCAGATGTTCCAGCGCGCTGCCTTGCTTCTGCTCCTCGGGTGTGGTCATGACGCCGCTGGAAGCTCCGGGGGTCCTGGGTGTCTCTGTCATGGGAAACATCTCCTCGTGGGACTGGGGAATCGTGCTTACACCGATAAAGACGAAGCCCGACAGGAATCGTCACGTGATGCCGCAGATTATTTTCCTCACGGGGCAACAGAAGCGCGGTTCGGTTCCCGGCGTTGCCCGGCTGTGGCATATTGGGGCCAGGGGCGGGTATGTAACCGGACGGATGGGCAGCGCATGGGTGATCATGGCCCCGGCTTCGAACCGGACCTGGACGAGGGGAGTGTCGTCGCCCGTGCCCAGGACGGCGACCTGGCGGCATTCGAACACCTGGTGCTCACCTATCAGTACAGACTCTTTCGGCTGGCCTATCGGATGCTCAACGACCGCGGTGAAGCCGAAGACATCGTGCAGGAGACCCTGACAACGAGTTGGCGCGGTCTTCCCATGCTCGCTGATGTCGATGCTTTCGGTGGCTGGATCTACCGGCTGGCAACGAACAAATGCCTGGACCTGCTGCGCAAGCGGTCCGCCCATGCCGAGAACATCATGGACTTGGAGGACATGGAGACCATTGCCGAAGCCGGCTGCCGCGCGGTGTGGGCCGCATTGGATCCTGCCCAAGAGGCTGAATGGTCGGCCGAACAGGATGGCCTGATCGCAGTCCTGGACACTCTTCCGCCGGTACAGCGGGCATGCTGGCTGCTGCGGGAAATGCACGGACGCAGTTACGCCGAGATTGGTGTAACACTGAAGATAAGCCCGGCAGCAGTTCGCGGCACACTCGCGCGGGCACGGCACCAGATAGCAGAAGGGATGAGCCAATGGCGCTAGACGACGTCCCCCGGCTCGGCTGCGGCCGTAGCATCGACGGCATCTGGGGCGCGATCGACCGGCCACCCACCGCACACGAAGAACAGTGCGACCAATGCCAAACTGCCAGAACTCGGCTGCAAAGACTCAGCAAAGCAACCCGTTCGCTGCGCGAAAGCGACCTTCACAACCCCACACTGAAACCCCGTCCCGGGATCAAAAACGCCATCATGGACGTGGCCCGCGCCAAAGTCGCGCGCGGCAGCAGAATCCTCCTGCGCAGCGCAGACAACGGCACTACGGAGATCAGCGAACAGGCCCTGAGCTCCCTCATCCGGTCCGCGGCAGCAGCGATCCCCGGTGTCCACTCACGACGCTGCAGCATCGAATTAGGCTCAGCCGTTGCCAGCGCCGCCGATGAAGACCACCCGACCGGTACCTCCACCAATGCCGGTCCTCGCCTCATCATTAATCTTCGGGTTGCCGCCGCCCCGGGCATCGTCATCCCCCGAACAGTGGAGGCGCTGCGCCACGAGATCAGCAACGCGATTCCGGCCAGCGTCGGTATTGGCGCCGGAACCGTCAACATCACCGTCGAGGACCTTTACGATGTCTGACCAATTCCTCCAAGGCTCCGTCATCACCAGTCAGCTCATCGCCTCCATCGCCACCCGCACCACACTGGAAACACCCGGAGTCCTCAGACTTGAACCCACCATCCAAGGCTTCCTGCCCCGGCTCGGTCCCGCCGCCTTCCAAAACCTCCGCCATCCCGGCAGCCAAAACGGCACCTACCAGCACGACGGCGTCACCGCGACAATCAGCGACGGCACCGTACGCGTCCACCTCTATATCGCCACCGACATTGCCTTCACCGCCCTCCACGTCGCCGAAAAAGTGCAACAACGAGTGCGGGAAAGCATCAGCCACACCGGCCTCGTCGCAGGCGCGATCGACATCACCATCCTCGCCATAGAACGCCGCCACGGAACAACAACCATGTAACTCGGGGGCAATCAACGGCGGCACACCACCCAGGCAATGCCGCAGAGCCCTTGCCATGAACGGGCCTTGAATTCGAATATATGTTCGAATACGATGGGCGCATGAACAACGCCCCAGAACCCGCCTTCCTGAATCCGGAATTCACAGGCCACGAAATCACACGTCGGGAACCTGCAGGTCGGCAATTTCCGGGCACAGATCATTCGGACCCTGACCGGGCCAGTACCGCGCCCGGCGGGCGGGCGGGCGATGGCGAATCGGGGGCCGGTGTCCTCAAAGCCATGAGCCCGGGCGTCGTGGACTTCCTCTTCCGGCGCTTGGTCGCCGGTGAGCCGGCCGAGGACGTCCAGTGGGGCAAGGAGGGCACGGCGCTGGCTGTGCAGCCGCCGGGAGCGGAGCTGGCCCGGCGGCTGGCCGAGACCGACCTCGATGCCCTCACTCCGACAGAGCTGTTCCACTACGTGCGGGCGGCCCAGCGCCTGGCCGCCTGGGCGGAGGTCCTTCGCGAAACCGCCGTCGGGCGCTATTGCTCGGCACCATCGGCGCCCTCCGGCGAAAGACGAGGTGCCTAGGATGGCAGAGTGACTACTGGCTCAATCACCGCGCTGACGCTGTCCGCCATCCAATACGAGGCCCTGGACGGCGGCGTTGCCGCCAATGTGCCCGAGCACATACGGCTGATCGAAGACGCCGAGTCACACGGAGCCCGGCTGGTCATCTTTCCTGAGCTGTCCCTGACGGGGTACCGGCTGGACCTGCTGGAGGGGCCGGGGGAGTGGCTGAGTACGGCTGACGGGCGGCTGGACGGCATCCGGGAAATCTGCCGGCGTACCGGAATCACCGCCGTGGTCGGAGCCGCGTTCAAGGAGGAAGACGGCATGCCGCGGCTGGCCGCCCTCGCCGTCCACCCTGCAGGCGTCATCGAGGCCAGCTTCAAGACGCACCTGCACGCTTCGGAGCAGGATCTCTTCGTGGCCGGCAGCCAACCCGTGATCTTGGAGATTGACGGGTGGAAGGTCGCCTTGGCTATCTGCTTCGACGCCGCCCGGCCCGGCCACGCGGAATGGGCCGCGGCAGCCGGCGCGGACATCTATTCTGTCTCGGCTCTCTACACCGCTGGCGAAGACCATCGGCTGGGACTCCATCTTGGCGCCCGCGCCATGGACAACCGGATGTTTTCCGTCCTGGCGAACCTGGCAGGCGCCACGCGGCTCGGCCCCTCTTGCGGGTTGAGCGGCTTCTGGGGTCTTGATGGGCTTCCGCTCCGGCAGTCGGCCGGCACCGGCACCGAGGTATTGACCGTGAGCCTCCAGCACAGCGTTCTGGAGCGGTTTCGGCGGCCCTGAGTCCGGCCGGACCGCGGAAACGTGACGTGCGGCCCGGCGAGTTTGACGTTCGTCACACCATCGCCATTGTCCTAACATGCCGCGGACAAGGTAACGTTTTTCATATGGCTGACTCTGATATTCGCTCTTACACGTTCGGGACCCTCGTGACTGCCATGGTCACGCCTTTCACAACGGACGGTGAGGTCGACTACCAGCAGTCGGCGGAACTGGCGAGCAAGCTCGTCGACGAAGGCAATGACGCCCTCGTCATCTCCGGCACCACGGGTGAGACCTCCACCCTGGAAGACGACGAAAAAGAGAAGCTCTTCCGCGTCATTGTCGAGGCCGTCGGCGACCGCGCCAAGGTCATCGCCGGAACAGGGACCAACCACACTTCGCACTCGATCGAGATGGCCAAGCGCGCCGCTAAGGCGGGAGCCCACGGCCAGCTGATCGTCACGCCGTACTACAACAAGCCGAGCCAGGCCGGCATCCAGGCGCATGTCGAGGCCGTTGCCGACGCCGCCGACCTCCCGGTCATGGTGTACGACATCCCCGGCCGCGCCGGCGTGCCCATCGAGCCAGAGACCATGATTCGGCTCGCCGACCATCCCAACATCGTTGCCTTGAAGGATGCGAAGGCCGATTTCGCGGCCATTACGCGCGTTCTGGCGAACACCGACATAGATGTCTACTCCGGCGACGACGGCCTCACGCTGCCGTGGATGGCTGCCGGCGCCGTCGGGGTGGTCAGCGTTTCCGCGCACGTCGCGTCGCCGCAGTTCCGCGCGCTGATCGATGCCGCACTTGCAGGCGATTTTGCTACCGCCCGCACCATACATTTCGAACTGGACCCCGTGGTCCGCGCAGTGATGACCCACATTCAGGGTGCTGTCGCTGCCAAGCAGGTTCTTAAGTGGCAGGGAGTCCTGCCCAACTCGGTTGTCCGTTTGCCCCTCGTGGAGCCGGGCGAGGCCGAGATCGCAATCATCCGCGAGGATTTGGCGGAAGCGGGGATGGTCTTTTCCTGATCCGGAGTCACTCCTGATCGTTGAGAACCAGCCCGGCCTCCGCCTGGAAAGTAGTGCACTATGACCCAAACCGCCCTTCCCGGCCTTGTCACGCCGCCGCGCCTCCCGAAAAACACCCTGCGGATCGTACCGCTCGGCGGACTCGGGGAAATCGGTCGCAACATGACCGTCTTCGAGATCGATGGCAAGCTCCTCATCGTTGACTGCGGTGTCCTCTTCCCCGAGGAGACCCAGCCAGGTGTCGACCTGATCCTGCCGGATTTCTCCTACATCGAGAACCGTGTCCAGGACATCGTCGCGGTCGTCCTGACCCACGGTCACGAAGACCACATCGGCGCCGTCCCGTACCTCCTGCGCCTGCGCGCCGACATTCCCGTCGTCGGTTCGCAGCTCACGCTGGCCCTCATCGAGGCCAAGCTGCAGGAACACCGGATCAAGCCGAACACGAAAACCGTCGTTGAAGGCGAGGTCGAGAAGTTCGGGCCCTTCGAATGCGAGTTCGTCGCCGTCAACCACTCCATCCCGGACGCCCTGGCCGTGTTCATCCGCACGTCGGGCGGCACCGTCCTGCACACCGGTGACTTCAAGATGGACCAGTTGCCGCTGGATGGCCGCATCACCGATCTCCGGCACTTCGCAAAGCTCGGCGAAGAGGGCGTGGACTTGTTCATGTCTGATTCGACCAATGCCGACGTTCCCGGCTTCACCACCGCCGAGAAAGAAATCGGACCTACCCTGGACCGGCTGTTTGGGCAGGCTTCCAAGCGCATCATCGTCGCCTCCTTCTCCTCGCACGTGCACCGCGTCCAGCAGGTCCTCGACGCCGCCGCCAACCACAACCGCAAGGTTGCCTTTGTGGGCCGCTCCATGGTCCGGAACATGGCCATCGCCGCGAAGCTGGGCTACCTTGAGGTGCCGGCCGGGATCCTGGTCGACATCAAGAACATCGACAACCTGCCGGACAACCGGGTTGTGCTGATGTCCACCGGCTCCCAGGGTGAGCCCATGGCCGCCCTGTCCCGCATGGCCAACGGCGACCACCGAGTCGTCGTCGGCGACGGCGACACCGTCATCCTTGCCTCGAGCCTTATCCCGGGCAACGAAAATGCGGTCTTCCGCATCATCAACGGCCTGTTGAAGCTCGGCGCCGACGTTATCCACAAGGGCAACGCCAAGGTGCACGTCTCCGGCCACGCTGCCGCCGGCGAGCTGCTGTACTGCTACAACATCCTTGAGCCGCTCAACGCCATGCCGGTGCACGGCGAAACCCGCCACCTGATCGCCAACGGCAAGATCGCTCTCGAATCCGGAGTGCCGGAGGAAAGCATCCTGTTGGCGGACAACGGCACCGTGATCGACCTTCGCGATCACCAGGCCGACATCGTGGGCCAGGTCGAGGTCGGATTCGTCTACGTTGACGGCTCCAGCGTCGGCGAAGTCACGGAAGCGGACCTCAAGGACCGCCAGACTCTCGGCGACGAGGGCTTCATCTCCATCATCACCGTTATCCACCGTGCCACCGGCAAGGTGGTGTCCGGGCCGGAGATCCACGCCCGCGGCGTGGCGGAGGATGATTCCGTGTTCGACGAGATCATCCCCAAGATCAACGAGGCCCTCGAAGAGGCCGTGCTGAACCGCACGGACCACACCACGCACCAGCTGCAGCAGGTTGTCCGCCGGGTCGTGGGCACGTGGGTCAACCGCAAACTGCGCCGCAAGCCCATGATCATCCCGGTGGTCCTTGAGGCGTAAGCCTCAGTTGGTTCACCGGGCGTAAGCCCTTCACACGAACCGGGCGCATGCCTGGTAAACGGCCTTCCCGGCCAACCGCAGCCTGAGCACCGCGGTAGGCGGGGGAGGCCGCTTTTCTGTAGGCGCTGGCGGCAACATGATCCCGGACGGCCCGGAAATTCGGGGTTTTCGGCCCGGCATCCGGTACCGTGGCGAGTATGGCGACTCGTACTTCTTCCGCGCCTAGAGGAAACTCAAGCGGCAAATCAGGCAGTTCTCCCGGCCGGGGGTCCAGTCCCGCCGCATCCAAATCCGCCCGGCCGCGCGGAACCGCGGGCGGAACCACCGGAACAGCGCGGACCCGGCAGTTGGCCGTAGTTGAGCCGCACCAGCCCTGGCTGGTGCGGGTGCTGGCCGGTGCATGGCTGGGCATCGCCCACGTCATCGGCGCCGGCATCAGACGGGTCGGCCACGACGTCAGCGACCTCGCTCCGGAGGACCGGCGCGACGGTGCCGCCCTGTTCAACCTGGCGCTGGGCGTCTTTGTCGCCACCTTCGCATGGTGGGGTTTCCGGGGCTGGTTCCCGGACCTCGTCTTCGCGATCGTCAACGGCACCTTTGGCTGGATGTCCCTGCTGCTGCCGCTCATGCTGTTCATTTGTGCGTTCCGCCTGTTCCGCCAGCCCGACGACGGCCGCGGCAACAACCGGATCGGCATCGGCTTCCTCATCATGACGTTCGCCGGTTCCGGCCTGGCCCACGTCATCGGCGGCCAGCCGACGGTCGCCGACGGCTTCGACGGCCTGCGCAGGGCCGGCGGCATGCTCGGGTACCTCGCCGCCGCCCCGCTGGCCGCCCTGCACACTGCAGTTCCCGTGGCGGTGTACGGCCTGTTGGCCTTCACCTCGCTGCTGATCGTCACCGCGACCCCCTTCGGCGCCATCCCCGGCCGCCTGCGGGACGGATACGAGCACCTGATGGGCATCGACCTGCAGGACGACGACGGCGGCGACCGCCACGACCGCAGCTACCTGTACGAGAACGACGCCCCGGCCCCGCCCAAGAAGAAGCGCAAGCGCCTCTTCGGCAAGGACCACGACGACGAGTCCGGCCTGGAAGGCTACGTCGGCGACGAAGCGTTCGAGCGCGCGGTCATCGACGCTGAGGAAGCAGCCGACGAAGCGCCCGCCAAGGGCGCGAAGGGCACCAAGAACCAGGCCGGCGTCGCCCCCGGCGTCCGCCGTCCCACCCAGGCCGAGATCGCCGTCGAAAAGATCAAGGCCGCCCAGGGCCTCGGCACAGGGTCCGCTGGCGAAAACGCCACCGAGGCCATCCCGCTGGTCACCCCGGGGATGGTGGCTGCCGGCTCCCTCAATCCAAGCGCCGTCGCGGCCGCCGCCATGGTCCCCTCCAACCCGGTGGCGCCGGCACCGCTGCCCACCCCGATTCCGCAGCGCACCGAACAGCTCTCCCTGGCCGGCGACGTCACCTACACCCTGCCGGCGTCGGACGTCCTGACGCCCGGTTCCATCCCCAAGGAACGCACCGAGGCCAACGACGCGATTGTCGCCTCGCTCACCGAGACCCTCAACCAGTTCCACGTGGAGGCCCAGGTCACCGGTTTCAGCCGTGGCCCCACAGTGACCCGCTACGAGATCGAACTGTCCCCCGGCACCAAGGTGGAGCGGGTCACCGCCCTGTCCAAGAACATCTCCTATGCGGTCGCCAGCTCGGATGTGCGCATCCTGAGCCCCATCCCGGGCAAGTCCGCCATCGGCATCGAAATCCCCAACACGGACCGCGAAACCGTGTCCCTCGGCGACGTGCTCCGCAGCCAGAACGCCCGCCGCACCGACCACCCCATGGTCATGGGCGTCGGCAAGGACGTCGAGGGCGGGTACGTCGTGGCCAACCTGGCCAAGATGCCGCACTTGCTCGTGGCCGGTGCCACCGGAGCCGGCAAGTCCTCGTTCGTGAACTCCATGATCACCTCGATCCTGATGCGGGCCACCCCGGACGAGGTCCGCATGGTCATGGTGGACCCCAAGCGCGTGGAACTCACGGCCTACGAAGGGGTCCCGCACCTCATCACGCCGATCATCACCAACCCGAAAAAGGCGGCCGAGGCCCTGCAGTGGGTGGTCCGGGAAATGGACGCCCGCTACGATGACCTCGCCAATTACGGCTTCAAGCACATTGACGACTTCAACAAGGCCGTCCGGGCCGGCAAGGTCCACCCGCCGGTCGATTCCAAGCGCGTCATCAAGCCGTATCCGTACCTGCTGGTGATCGTGGACGAACTCGCCGACCTCATGATGGTGGCCCCGCGCGACGTCGAAGACTCGATTGTCCGCATCACCCAACTGGCCCGCGCCGCCGGCATCCACCTGGTCCTGGCCACCCAGCGTCCGTCGGTCGACGTCGTGACCGGCCTGATCAAGGCGAACGTTCCCTCCCGCATGGCCTTCGCCACCTCTTCCGTCACCGACTCCCGGGTGGTCCTGGACCAGCCGGGCGCCGAAAAACTCATCGGCCAGGGCGATGCCCTGTTCCTGCCGATGGGGGCCTCCAAGGCGATGCGTGTCCAGGGTGCCTGGGTCACCGAGTCGGAGATCCACAAGGTGGTCGAGCACGTCAAGGGCCAGCTCAAGGCCGTCTACCGCGACGACGTCGCGCCCGAGGCGCAGAAGAAGCAGATCGACGACGACATCGGGGACGATCTCGAGGTCCTGCTCCAGGCCACGGAGCTCGTGGTCACCACCCAGTTCGGTTCCACCTCGATGCTGCAGCGCAAGCTCCGGGTCGGCTTCGCGAAGGCCGGGCGCCTGATGGACCTGCTCGAGTCCAGGGGAGTGGTGGGGCCCTCCGAGGGATCCAAGGCGCGCGACGTGCTGGTCAAGCCGGACGACCTCGCTGCCGTGCTGGCCGCGATGAAGGGGCAGGATGGGCCGGTGGCCGCTGACTCGCAGACCGCTGCCCTGAGCGATAACGCCAACGCGAACATCGCCCAGGGCGGCTACGCGGAGGACCTCGTGGCGGCCGACCTTGAGAACCGCACCCAGGCGATCGAGTACCACGACGGCGCCGACGGCGGCTCGGACGAGGACGGCTCAGAGGACGCCTGGTCGCTCACCGGACGGTAGCGTGCGAAGCGGGTAGCCTAGGAAGGTGAATAGCGCCAAAGCCAACGCCGGATCCGCCTCGCGGATCTGGAACCTGCCGAATATCCTGACGATGCTGCGGATAGTGCTGGTGCCGTTCTTCATTTGGTTCCTCATCCTCGATGCTCCGGGACTGCAGGCCCAGAACGGCCCTTGGCGCTGGGCGGCCGCCTTCGTTTTCGCGGTAGCCATTTATACTGACAAGCTCGACGGCGACATCGCCCGGTCCCGCGGCCTGGTCACCGACTTTGGCAAGATCGCCGACCCGATCGCCGACAAGCTCCTGATCGGCTCCGCGCTGGTCATGCTCTCGCTGCTCCAGGAACTGCCGTGGTGGGTCACCATCCTGATCCTCGTCCGGGAGTGGGGCATCACCGCGCTGCGGTTCTATGTCATCCGCTACGGCGTTATCCCGGCCTCGCGCGGCGGCAAGCTCAAGACGGTGGTGCAGACAGTAGCCATCTTCCTGTACGTCCTTCCGCTGGCATCCCTTGCCCCGTGGCTGGGCGTTGTGGCGTTCGTCGTGATGATGGCTGCGCTGGCCATCACACTATGGACAGGCGGCGAATACGTCATCGAAGCCCTCAAGCTGCGGGCCGCCGGCATCAGGGCAGAGAAGGAACGGGTAAGGGAGAACAAGCAATGAACCATCCGGACCCCCATCTGCACCCCAACCTGCACCGCCTGGCGGAGCAGGCCGTCACCGGCGCCCTCGGCCGCGGAATGACGGCCGCCACTGCCGAGTCCCTCACCGCCGGGATGGTCACCGCCGTGCTGGCCGACACGCCCGGCGCGTCCGGGATGCTGCAGGGCGGCGTGGTGTCCTACGCCAACAAGGTCAAGGCTGAGGTCCTGGGCGTCCCCGGCGAGCTGCTCGACGCCGTCGGCTCCGTGGACGGCCAAGTCGCCGCTGCCATGGCCGACGGCGCGCGGCGCGTCTGCGGCGCCGACATCGGCGTGTCCACCACCGGCGTGGCCGGGCCCGAACCGCACGACGGCAAAGCCGTGGGCACTGTCTTTATCGGCATCGCCACTGCGGGGGGATCGACGTCGTACCCCTATTCCTTTGAAGGGAGCCGCGCGGAGATCCGCGCACTTGCGTGCGGCGCGGCCCTGGAACGTCTGCTGGAAGCTCTATCTTCCGAAGGCTACCGGGCGTAAAGTTGCCGGGAACAAAAGTTGATTCCGAATAGTTGTTACATTGTGTCGCTTCCAAATAAGGGAGGCGCCTAGGATGAAATCATCAGCAGAGTCCGCCCCCACCGGCGGACTCGACAGTACGAGGAGCAAGGCGATACAGATGGTAAAGCAGCCCGTATCCGTAAACGGCGTTGTCCGCTGGAAGGATGTGGGCCTCGCCGATCAGGCCAAGAGCGAACAGAAGGAGCGCAAGATGGTTGTACTTCGTCACGAAATCGGTGATGTCCTGCGCGATGTCCGCCAGCGCCAAGGCCGTACGCTCCGCGAAGTCTCGCACAGTGCCCGTGTTTCCCTGGGCTACCTGAGCGAAGTGGAACGCGGCCAGAAGGAAGCCTCCTCGGAGTTGCTGTCCTCGATCTGCTCGGCCCTCGATGTTCCGCTTTCGAGCATGCTCCGCGAAGTCAGCGACCGCGTTGCGGTCGCCGAGGGCGTCGCGGTTCCGGACACCGTCCCCCAGGAGTTCGCGCAGCGCTACGGCCGCGACCTCGACCGAGAACTCAACTCCGACCTCAACGACGAGCTGGCGAAGGGCCTCCTTTCCGGAGCTCGCTAGACGCCAACTCACCTAAGACGCAAGAAAGGACCTCCGGCTCAGGCCGGGGGTCCTTTGACGTGTGCCGCGGATGACTTGTGCACCAGGCCGGGGGAGTCAGGCGGGCTCGTCCCGGGGGAACCCGTCACGTTCGTAGGTGGCATTGAGTTTCGCCATGTACATGGCAAGAGCCTGCAGGTCCTCGGCCGGCCACTCTGCCAGGCGTTCCCGAAACACTTCACGCCGGGCGTCCTGGACCTGATGCATCCGTGCCTCGCCTTCGGGGGTCAGCTGGATGGACTGCGCCCGGCCGTCCAGGGGGTCCGCCTCCTTCGATACCAGGCCAAGGCCCTCGAGGAAGGCGATCTGCCGGCTCACCGAGGGCTTGCCGACGCCGATGCAGGACGCGAGCTCGGTCAGCCTGATCGGGCCCTGCTTGCGGATCACACTGAGCAGCCCGTAGGCGGCGGGCTCCATGTCCGGGTGGACCTCGCGCGAGAGCTGATGGGAAATCGACCGGCCCCGGCGCCAGAGCAGGCTCAGCTGGTCCTCGACGGCGTCCAGGGCGGCGTCAGCGCCGGCAGTTTCGGGAGAGGAATCTCCCGCGGACTCAGTTGGGTTGCTCATGGCAACCATTCTAGAGTCCTGGGCCGTGAGAGACTTTACTCGTGCGAATCAGTGACTTTTGGCGGCTTATGGACGACGAGTTCGGGGCGGGGTACTCCCGCGTCCTGAGCAGCTCGCTGGTCCTGGCCGGAGTCGGGGGACGCACCGCTGACCAGGCCCTCAGCGCCGGCGTTCCTCCCCGCCAGGTGTGGCTTGCCCTGTGCGACGTCCAGGACGTCCCGCCGGAGCGCCGCTTGGGCCGGGACGTCAAACCCCGCGACACCACCGGACCCCACTGACGCTGACGCGCGCCTGCATGGGCTGGCGCCTGACGCGCCGCCTGCATGGGCTGGCGCCTGACACGCCGCCTGCTTGTTCGAATACCTGTTCGGATAGCGATATGCTTTTTTCAGAGCGTTTTCCACATACTGTGTTATCCATTCACGTGGTTTCCACATACGCGGCTCCCTCGACAACTTTGTCGGAGGGAGCAAGTAGCGTCAGTGATGACAGACGAAGGGCCTACTGGGCCACTCCACAGCGAGAAAGTATTAGAGGTGTGAATCATGGCCGCAGCCCCGGATCGCCAGAAGGCGCTCGACGCAGCGCTTGCCCAGATTGACAAGCAGTTCGGCAAAGGCTCGGTCATGCGCCTCGGCGATGAAGTCCGTGCGCCCATCGAGGTCATCCCGACCGGCTCCATCGCATTGGACGTCGCCCTGGGAATTGGCGGCCTGCCCCGCGGCCGCGTCGTGGAAATCTACGGTCCGGAGTCATCCGGTAAGACCACGGTCGCGCTGCACGCCGTTGCCAACGCCCAGCGCCTGGGCGGCATCGCCGCCTTCATCGACGCCGAGCACGCCCTCGATCCGGAATACGCCGCGAAGCTGGGCGTCGACACCGACGCGCTCCTGGTCTCGCAGCCGGACACCGGCGAGCAGGCGCTGGAAATCATGGACATGCTCATCGGTTCCGGTTCCCTTGACGTCATTGTCATTGACTCAGTGGCAGCCCTCGTTCCCCGCGCGGAAATCGAAGGCGACATGGGCGACAGCCACGTGGGCCTGCAGGCCCGCCTGATGAGCCAGGCCCTCCGTAAGATCACCGGCCGCCTGAGCCAGACGAAGACCACGGCTATCTTCATCAACCAGCTGCGTGAAAAGATCGGCGTCTTCTTCGGCTCTCCGGAAACCACCACCGGTGGTAAGGCGCTGAAGTTCTACGCCTCCATCCGCATCGACGTCCGCAGGATCCAGACCCTGAAAGAGGGCGCGGATTCCGTCGGCAACCGCACCAAGGCCAAAATCGTCAAGAACAAGATGGCTCCGCCGTTCAAGATCGCCGAGTTCGACATCATTTACGGCCAGGGCATTTCCCGTGAAGGCGGCATTATCGACATGGGCGTCGAGCACGGCCTGATCAAGAAGTCGGGCTCCTGGTTCACCTACGATGGCGACCAGCTGGGCCAGGGCATGGAGAACTCCCGCCGCTTCCTGCGCGACAACCCGGAGTTGGCGTCCGAACTTGAGCGCCTGATCAAGGAAAAGCTCGGCGTCGGCGTGAAGGCTCCGGCCGAAACCGAGGAGTCGCCGAAGCTGAAGGCCGTTGACGGCTTCTAACGCAGGAGCGAGCCGTGGGTCAGGGTTCCGTCAGAGGAACCCTGACTCGGACGGCGCTGGCGACCAGCGTGACGGTTCCGCCGGGTACAGTTCCGGCGGTTCCGGCGGGTACACTTCCCGCGGCTCTGGCGGTTCCCACGGTTCCCGCCGCTCAAAGGCGGCGCCGTCTCTGGAACTGGATCCAGACGCGGATCCGGCAGCAGTTGCTCGCGCCATCGTGTTGCGGCAGCTGACGACTTCGCCCAAGAGCCGGCTGCAGCTGGCGCGCAAGCTGGCCGAACGCAACGTTCCCGAGGACGTCGCCGAGGCCGTACTGGACCGCTTCGAGGAAGTGCGTCTGGTGGACGACGCCGAGTTTGCCGACATGTGGGTCCGCAGCAGGTCCCAAACACGCAAACTCGCCAAGGGTGCCCTGCGGCGCGAACTCGCGGACAAGGGCATCGACCCGGAAACCGCGGCCGGTGCGCTGGAACAGCTCAGCGACGCCGACGAAGAATCGGCGGCCCGTGAGCTCGTGGAGCGCAAGCTGCGGGGATTCACCGGCGGTGAGGACCGTGCGGAGCGCGACAAGGTCACCCGCCGCCTAGCGTCAATGCTGGCCCGCAAGGGATACCAGCCTTCGCTCGCCTTCCGGATCGTGGGCGAGGTCCTCGACGCTGTCATCGGCCGTGCGGAAGCCGGGGACTAAGGCCACCGATCAGGGGTCTTCGCAAGCCCGGCCACTGCCCGTGACCCATACCCGTTACCCTTAACAAGTGAGTTTTACCATTCCCTCCCCAGCAGCCGGCACCACTTCTCCAGCAACGCCTCCGGCAGTGCCGCCGGCAGCGACTCTGGCCATGCCACCAGCAGGGCCTGCGACATTCAGTGCAGACCCGGCTGCCGCAACGGAAACCTCGCGGCCAGCCCAGCCCCGCACCTACCAGGTGCGCACGTTCGGCTGCCAGATGAACGTGCACGATTCCGAGCGGATGGCCGGCATGCTGGAAGCCGCCGGCTATGTTCCGTCCGCCGGTGAGCTGGCTGACGTCGTGGTCTTCAACACCTGCGCGGTCCGGGAGAATGCCGACAACAAGCTGTACGGCAACCTCGGCATCCTCGCCCCGGTCAAGGCAGCCAATCCGGGAATGCAGATCGCCGTTGGCGGATGCCTCGCACAGAAGGACCGGGAGACCATCCTCAAGAAGGCGCCGTGGGTGGACGCCGTGTTCGGCACCCACAACGTCGGTGCCCTGCCGGCGCTGCTGGACCGGGCCCGCCACAACAACGAGGCCCAGCTCGAGATCCTCGAATCTCTGGACGTTTTTCCGTCCACTCTCCCCACCAAGCGGGACTCAGTCTATTCAGGCTGGGTATCGATCTCCGTGGGCTGCAACAACACCTGCACCTTCTGCATCGTCCCGGCCCTCCGGGGCAAGGAAAAGGACCGGCGCCCCGGCGAGATCCTGGCCGAAATCCAGGCACTCGTGGACGACGGCGCCATCGAAGTAACACTGCTGGGCCAAAACGTGAACTCCTACGGCGTCGAATTCGGTGACCGGCAGGCCTTCTCCAAGCTCCTGCGCGCCTGCGGCGACATCCCGGGCCTGGAGCGCGTCCGTTTCACCAGCCCGCACCCGGCCGCCTTCACTGACGACGTCATTGACGCCATGGCAGAGACCCCCAATGTCATGCCGCAGCTGCACATGCCCTTGCAGTCCGGCTCGGACAAAGTCCTCAAGGATATGAAGCGGTCCTACCGCTCCACCAAGTTCCTCGGCATCCTGGACAAGGTCCGCGAGAAGATTCCGCATGCCGCCATCTCCACGGACATCATCGTCGGGTTCCCCGGCGAGACCGAGGAGGACTTCCAGGCCACGCTCGACGTCGTGGAGAAGTCCCGGTTCGCCACTGCCTTCACCTTCCAGTACTCCAAGCGACCGGGCACGCCTGCCGCCGACCTGCCGGACCAGCTGCCCAAGGCCGTGGTCCAGGAACGCTTTGAGCGCCTTACCGCCCTGCAGGACCGGATTGCCGCGGAGGAAAACGCCCGGCAGCTCGGCCGCCGTGTCGAGGTCATGGTGACAGCCCAGTCGGGCCGTAAAGCCCAGGAAACCCACCGCCTCTCCGGCCGGTCCCAGGACCAGCGCCTGGTGCACTTCTCCGTGCCCGCCGGCGCCGAGGTGCCCCGGCCCGGCGACCTGGTGACCGTCACCATCACAGAGGCAGCGGCGTTCCACTTGGTCTCCGACCCTGCAACGGCCGACGACTACAGCCTGCGCCGGTCCCGTGCCGGTGACGCCTGGGACCGTTCCCAGGCAGATTCCTGCGGCGCCCCGGTCCCGGCCAGCGCGGCGGGCACCTCCGGTGTGTCGCTGGGCATGCCCAGCCTCCCGGTCCGTGGCCGCTAGCGCCTTGCCAGGCCCGCAGGGCACCGCCCTAGCCGATGCAGCCGCCACGGCCACGGCACAGCCGACTGAACGGCAGGATGCACTGCCAGGTGCGAGGCCGGCTGCACCGCCGGTGATCGCCGTCGTCGGCCCCACGGGGTCCGGCAAATCAGATCTGGCCGTCTCCCTCGCCCTCGAGCTCGACGGCGAAGTCATCAACGCCGACTCGATGCAGTTCTACCGCGGCATGGACATCGGCACCGCCAAGATCACCGACGCCGAACGCAGGGGCGTTCCCCATCACCTCCTGGACATACTGGACGTGACCGAGGAAGCATCCGTCTCGGACTTCCAGCAACGGGCACGTGCCCTGATCGCCGACATCCACAGCCGGGGGAAACGGGCCATCCTGGCCGGCGGCTCGGGACTCTACGTTCGAGCCGCGCTCGATGTCCTGGAGTTCCCCGGCACGGATCCGGACATCCGCCACCGGCTCGAGACGGAACTGGCCACGGCGGGACCTGCGCCGTTGCGGGAACGGCTGGAAGCAGTGGACCCCGTGTCGGCGGGCAGGCTGGGCGATGACCGCAGGATCATCCGCGCCCTGGAGGTCTTCGAACTCACCGGTCGCCCGTTCAGTTCCTTCATGCCGGCCCGCGAGTACTTCCAGCCCGCCGTCCAGATCGGCCTCGGCGTGGAACGGGAACTGCTGAGGGACCGCCTTGCCCAGCGCGTCCACGCGATGGTGGACCAGGGACTGCTGGACGAAGTGCGCCGGCTGGACGCCGCTGGGCTTCGCACCGGCAGAACCGCGCCACGCGCCCTCGGCTATGCCCAGTTCCTCCGGGTCCTCGACGGCGAATCCAGCCTGGAGCAGGCCGCGGACGAAACAATCATCGCCACCCGGCAGTTCGCGCGCCGCCAGCTGACCTGGTTCCGGGCCGATCCCCGGGTCACCTGGCTGGGCTGGCACGATCCTGACCTGGTGGCAGAGGCCGCCGCACTGTGCCGCACGGCGCCCGTTCCGCCGCCGGCGTAGCGTTCGTAACGGTCAGGGTATCTGTAACCGTCACGGTCACGGTGCCGGAGCGGTCAGGGCGGAACGGTAACCTTGGAGCATGGACGAATCCCAAGCCGTAGCCGCTGACCGCACTGCCGGCGATACCGCACCGCTCAGCGGTCTGAAGTTTTCCAAAGGCCACGGAACGGGCAACGACTTTGTCCTTATCGCAGACCCCAACGGCACACTCTCGCTCAGCCCCGAGCACGTCGCGGCGCTTTGCGACCGGCACCGCGGCATCGGCGGCGATGGACTGATCCGTGCCGTTCCTTCCCGGCTCCTGCCCGAGGGGCAGGAATTGCTGGCCGCGCACCCTGACGCCGAGTGGTTCATGGACTACCGCAACGGCGACGGCTCGCTGTCCGAGATGTGCGGCAACGGAGTCCGCGTCTTTGTGCACTTCCTCATCGCCGAAGGCCTCGTGGACCTTCCGGCAGGCGAGTCCCTCGTCATTGGAACCCGGGGCGGTGCCAAGACGATCGTGCGGACAGCTGCGGGCTACGCCGTGGACATGGGCCCCTGGGAGTTCATCTTCCCGGGCGAGGCCACCGCACGGGCCATGGATTCGCTCGTCAGCGCCGAGGGGCTCGAAGTTGCCCGGCCAGCCCTTTCTGTCAGCATGGGCAACCCGCACACGGTGGTGGCCCTGGCTGAGACCGCCGAACTCGAGGCCACGCAATTGTTCACGGCCCCCCGGGTGGACCCGACGCCGCCGCACGGCACCAACGTCGAATTCGTCGTGCCGTCCGAACCGCTGGTCCACGACGGCACCGGCACCATCACCATGCGGGTTCACGAGCGTGGGGTGGGGGAGACCCAGTCATGCGGTACCGGCGCCTGCGCCGCCGCCGTCGCTATTCGCCACTGGGCCGGCCAGGACGCACCGGACGCGTGGAACGTCCATGTTCCCGGCGGCGTCGTCGGCGTGAACTTCTTCCTGGGCCCGGAGGGGCACGAACACGTCGAACTCAGCGGCCCGGCTGTGATTGTCGCTAGCGGGACGCTTTCCTGACCCGAAGGATCCGGAACGACTTCGACGTGCTCTCCCGGGTCACGCTGAAGCTGGAGTCGAGCTCCGCCGCCAGCCAGCGCTGCAGCGAGTCCGAGCCGAGGTTCTTCTGCACCACGAGCCAGGCGGATCCACCCGGCGCCAGCCTGGGAATCCAAAGCCGCAAGAGCGCATGAAGCTCATCCTTGCCGATCCGGATCGGCGGGTTGGACCAGATAGTGTCAAAGCGCAGTTCGGGGTCCACGGCGTCCGGCGTGCTGGCGGTGACGTTGCTCAGCCCCAACAGCCCGGCGTTTTCGTTGGTGAGGGTCACGCAGCGTTCGTTCACGTCCACCGCGTAGACGTGGGCGTGCGGTGCCCGCAGGGCCATGGTCAGGGCGATCGGTCCCCAGCCGCAGCCGATATCCAGCAGGTTGCCCTGCGGCGCCGGAGCCGGAACGTCGGCGAGAAGTACGGCCGTTCCCTTGTCGATTCCGTCCGGGCTGAAGATCCCTGAGGACGTCTGCAGCCGGCGCGTTTCACCGGCAAGGTCCACGGTGAGCGGCTTGCGGGTAAAGGGCCCGGCCGGCTGGGCGCTGAAATAATGTGCAGACTCCATAATGGGCCAGATTAGTTGGCGGCCCACCCCCTTGGGAAACCGGGCGGGAGCCTTGACGTCTGCTAGGCTAAAAAACATGATCTTCATCTCCAAGTAGCCGGCACGGGCCTAGTCTCTCCCAGCAGCGACATCCCGTCCCCCCGGAGCGACGCAGGTAAACGCCTTCCGCTGAGTGCACCATCGCAAGGGTGAATTTTCTCACCCGCGGGGCACACGCACCACTTGGAATCCAGCCATTTTCCCGGGCACCTTGTTTTGCTGACACCGTGCTCCCTGGGCCGCTCCCGGGCCCGGCCTGGCGGACGGCTCCTACCTCCCTGTGATTTCTACAGGGAGCGTGTTCCACAGGCGCCGATCTCCACAATCTGTGGTTTCCCACAGCCGGGCGCATCTGTCTCTTCTACACTTCACCCAGCCACCGCTCCAGACGGAGCCAGCCCCGCCCCGGCACTGTTGCCGCGGGCATTCCAGGAGGCGTGCATGACCCCCCGCCGTCAGCCCAGCGCGAATACCGCCCCACAGAGCACCAATCGGCACTATTCTGAAAGTGCCGAACCCTTAAAGGAGACCATGACCAGCCACCCCAACACCGGACCCGATTCAGCAGCCCAGGACATGAGTCCTGAGGAGATTCAGGCTGTAATCGACCGGATCCTGTCCAAGGACACCCCGGCCCCGGGCGCAGGCCGTGGCAGCGGCCCCGGAACCGGCGCCAACGGAGGCGCCGGTGCGACCGGCAGCCCGACGTCGGTACTCGGCAAGGCGCAGGCCATCTCCCGCCTGGACGAGGTGTACACGAACTTCGACGGCGACCAGCAGGATCTCGAGGAACGCCACGCGCTGCGCCGCAAGGCGGGCCTGTCCACCGAACTCGAAGACGTCACCGAGGTCGAATACCGGCAGTTGCGCCTTGAGCGCGTCGTCCTGGCCGGCCTCTGGACCGAAGGCACCCTCGCGGATGCCGAGAACTCCCTGCGCGAACTCGCGGCCCTCGCCGAGACCGCCGGCTCCGAGGTCCTCGACGGACTCGTCCAGCGGCGGGCCAAGCCCGATCCCGGAACCTTCCTCGGCTCCGGAAAGGCGCAGGAACTGAAAGCCATCGTGGTGTCCACCGGCGCCGACACCGTAGTGGTCGACGCCGAATTGGCCCCGTCCCAGCGGCGCGGACTGGAAGACATCGTCAAGGTCAAGGTCATCGACCGCACGGCGCTGATCCTGGACATCTTCGCGCAGCATGCCAAGAGCCGCGAAGGCAAGGCGCAGGTGGAACTGGCGCATCTGGAATACCTGCTCCCGCGTCTGCGTGGCTGGGGCGAATCGATGTCCCGCCAGGCCGGTGGCCAGGTGGGCGGCGCCGGCGCCGGCATGGGCTCGCGTGGTCCCGGTGAAACCAAGATCGAACTGGACCGCCGCCGGATCCGCACCCGGATGGCCAAGCTGCGCCGCGAAATCGCCGCCATGAAGCCGGCCCGGGAAACGAAGCGGGCCAACCGCCGTCGTAATGCTGTCCCCTCGGTAGCGATCGCCGGATACACCAACGCCGGGAAGTCCTCGCTGCTGAACCGGCTCACCGACGCCGGGGTGCTGGTGGAAAACGCCCTGTTCGCCACCCTGGACCCCACCGTCCGCAAGGCCGAAACCGCTGACGGTCTGGGGTACACCCTGGCCGACACCGTGGGATTTGTCCGGTCCCTGCCCACCCAGCTCGTGGAGGCATTCCGCTCCACGCTCGAAGAGGTGGCCGACTCGGACCTCATCCTGCACGTCGTCGACGTCTCGCACCCGGATCCGGAAGGCCAGATCGCCGCTGTCCGGACCGTGTTCAGCGAAGTCGACGCGCGCAAGGTTCCGGAAATCATTGTCCTGAACAAGGCTGACGCCGCCGACCCGTTTGTGGTGGAACGGCTCAAGCAGCGCGAACCGCGCCACGTGGTGGTCTCAGCCCGCACCGGTGAAGGTATTCCGGAGCTGCTCAAGGCCATCAGCGACGGCATTCCGCGTCCCAGCGTGAAGCTTGAACTGCTGATCCCGTACAACCGCGGGGACCTGCTCAGCAAGCTCCACGAGACCGACGCCGAGATCCTCAGCCTCGACCACGAGGAAACCGGGACCCGAGCCGTGGTGATGGTGCGTGAAGGACTCGCCGCCGAACTGGATCCCTTCATCAGCAATGACTGAGGCTGCGGTGACCAAGGCCGACGCCGAACCCGCGGACGCCAAAGCGTCTGACGTTGAATTGGACGCCGCCGGACCTGCGGACGCGTCGGAGGACATGGAGCCTGCGGACGCATCGGCCGACTCCGACGGCGGCCCAGATTCAGTTGCTGGCGCGGCCGGCGAGGAGTTTGTGGTTGAACTGCTCGACCGTGCCGTGTCTGGCATGGGCGGCCAGAGCCGCGATGGCCAGCACGAAATGGCCCGGCAGGTGGTGCGCGCGATAGACAGCGGCGACCACCTGCTGGTCCAGGCCGGCACCGGCACCGGCAAATCCCTGGCGTACCTGATTCCGCTGATCGCCCATTCGCTGACCAGCAACAAGCCCACCCTGGTCTCGACCGCAACGCTGGCGCTGCAGACCCAGATCGTGGGCCGGGACCTGCCCAGGCTGCTCAAGACCATCACGCCTGCGCTGGCACGGCCGGTCAAGATCGCCCTGGTGAAGGGCCGGTCCAACTACGTGTGCCGGCACAAGCTCGAGGGCGGGTTCCCGTCCGAGGAACCTTCCGAGGGACAGCTGTTTTCCCTCGGGGAGGACACCAGCGTGCCGCATTTCGCCGCCGCACTTGGCGGGCCGTCCTCGCAAATGGGCAAGGAAGTCGTCCGCCTGCGCGAATGGGCCGAGGGGACCGCAACGGGGGACCGCGACGAGCTCATGCCCGGCGTCACGGACCGGGCCTGGCGCCAGGTCTCGGTCACCTCCATGGAGTGCCTCGGCGCGCAGAAGTGCCCGCTCGCGGCCGAATGTTTCAGCGAGCTTGCCCGGCAGAACGCCGCCGACGCCGACGTCGTGGTCACCAACCACGCCATGCTCGCCGTCAGCGCCTTCGAAGGCCTGGCGGTGCTGCCCGAGTACGACGTCGTGGTGGTAGATGAAGCGCACGAACTGCAGGACCGCGTCACGGGTGCTGTATCCGGTCAGCTCTCGGTGGCGATGGTGCACGCCGCCGCGTCCGGGGCCCGGAAGCACACGGGCATCACGGTGGACGCGCTGAACAATGCCGCCGCCCACCTGGAGCTGGCCATCGACGGCGTCCCGAGCGGGTTGATGCCTAACGGGCTGAACAGCGAGCAACTGGACTGCATCGACCAGCTCCGCGACGCGTGCCGCGCCGCCCTGTCTGATTCGAAGGGGGACAGCTCCGTGTCGGCCGACGGCGGACGCCAGCTGGCCCGGTCACGCCTGATGGTCATCCTGGAACTCTGTGAGCGCCTCTTGGCCGCGCGCGAAAACCGCGAAGTGGTGTGGTTCTCCCGCAACAGCAGCTTCGACCCGGCGCAGGGCTACTCCCAGCCGGACGAGAGCTCGCCGGCCTTGATCAATGTTGCCCCGTTGAGCGTCGCGGGGCGTCTGCGCGAGGGTTTGTTCGCGGACCACACCGTCATCCTGACCTCAGCCACGCTGGCTATCGGCGCTGCCTTCGAACCTGCTGCCGGCGGTCTTGGCCTCGTTGGCAACGGCGCCCCGAGCTGGACCGGCGTCGACGTCGGATCCCCCTTCGACTATCCGAAGCAGGGCATCCTCTACGTCGCCCGGCACCTGCCCAAGCCCGGCCGCGGAACGTCCCCCGAGGCCTTGGACGAACTCGAGAAGCTGATCCGCGCTTCCGGCGGCGGTGCCTTGTGCCTGTTTTCCTCCCGGCGCGCAGCGGAGGAAGCCGCGGAGGCCATGCGGCCCCGACTGGGCCTCAGCATCCTGTGCCAGGGGGAGTCGACCATGACGGCGCTCGTGCGGCAGTTTGCGGACGAGCCGGACACCTGTTTGTTCGGCACGATGTCCCTCTGGCAGGGCGTCGACGTTCCCGGAGTGTCCTGCCGGCTGGTGGTCATTGACCGGATACCGTTCCCGCGGCCGGACGATCCGCTGATGACGGCACGCTCGCGGGCCGTCGCCCAGGCCGGCGGCAACGGCTTCATGTCCGTCTCGGCCACGCACGCCGCCATTCGGCTCGCGCAGGGCGCCGGACGGCTGATCCGCTCGACGTCGGACAAGGGAGTTGTGGCGGTGCTGGATTCGCGGCTATCCACGGAGCGCTACGGCGGATTCCTCCGCGCCGCGCTGCCGCCGTTCTGGCCCACCACCGATTCGTCGATAGCCATGGCGGCCTTGGAGCGCCTGGCGAAGGACTCCGCGAAGGGCTGAGTCCCAAGCTGAACCAGGAGCCGACCATCCTCGATGACGCGGCGACTCTGAGGGCCGGCGACTCTGAGGGCTGGCGACTCTGCCAGGGCGGCCCGACAGGGACGGCTAAAGGGAGCGGAGTACCGAGACGACCTTGCCCATGATGACGGCGTGGTCACCGAGGATTGGCTCGTACTGGGTGTTTTGCGGCAACAGCCAGGTGTGGCCGTCCCGCTGGCGGAAGGTCTTGACCGTGGCTTCGTCGTCCAGCAGTGCGGCAACGATGTCGCCGTTCACGGCATCACCCTGGCGGCGGACAACCACCCAGTCGCCGTCGCAGATGGCGGCATCGATCATCGAGTCGCCCGCCACCTTGAGCATGAAGAGTTCGCCATGGCCCACGAGCTGTCGGGGCAGCGGCATGACATCCTCCACCACCTGGTCCGCGAGGATCGGCCCGCCGGCGGCGATGCGTCCGACAAGCGGCACCATTGCAGTGTCCGTGGCGCTGGCGAGTTCAGTCACTGACAGGCCGCCGACGGCCCGCAGGCCACTGGACTTCTCGACACCCGAAATCGGGGTGGTTCCCTCGTCCAACGTCAGCGGCATGAGCACTTCCATAGCCCGCGGGCGCTTCGGATCGCGCCGCAGGTAGCCGAGCTTTTCAAGCTGGGAGAGCTGATGGGTCACGCTCGACAGGCTGGCCAATCCGACGGTGTCGCCGATCTCGCGCATGGACGGCGGGTAGCCCTTGTCCGTGACGGACCGCTGGATGGTCTCCAGGATTTTCTTTTGCCGGGGGGTGAGGCTCTTGGGCGCCCGGGCGGGCTGCGGGCTCCGTGAGGTGGCCCTGCCGCCGGTGGCTTGTGCTGCCATGTTCGCCAATGCCTTTCCGTTCCACCCGGCTGCCGTGGCTGCTGTCACCGGGAACTTCCGGTCTGAAATGTCAGACCCTGCTGATCAACTACTGATGATGTCCCGCAGGGAGTTCATCAGTGGTTGTCCTGTCCCTCAAAAATAGGCCAGCCGCAAGGCTTTTTCAAACATTTGTTCTAGCGAGTCTCGACATCGTTCGTTAGTAAGTGCTAAAACAGAACAAGCAGAGTTCGAATATGTGTTCGAGTTTCGAGTTTTCACTTCGGATCTGGTGTTCGGTTCTATGTTCGAAGGTTCGGCCGGTTGGCGGCGAGTACGTGGAGTACGCCGGGCGGCACCGTATGGTCCAGGAGGGCTCAGTTCATGTCAGCTTCAAACGCGTTTCAAGGCACGTTCGTTCAGGGTGTCACGAATCACCACCGCAGTGCAGGTGCCAGTGGGGTGGCGGATTTCGGCAGCATCGACCAGGGCAACATCGGCCACGGAGGTGTCGGCCAGGGAGGTGCCGACCGGGGAAGCGTCCGTCACGGCAATGTGTACCCGCTCAACGCCGGCCCCCGCATTTCCCCGACGTCGCCTGCACCGCGAGGGGCGATGGCCGCTGGTTCCGCCGGCCGGCCGAAGCAAGCGCCGCTGCGGCTCACCCGGCGCGGACGCTTCGTCTTCTTCGGCGTCCCGCTGATCCTGCTGACGGCGCTCATTCTGTCATTCAGTGGATTCCTCAACGCGCCTGCGAAGGCGGCGGATTCCGCGGATCAGCTCTCGGTGACGCCGACCATTACCGTCACGGTGCAGCCGGGGGAGTCCCTCTGGGCCATTGCAGGGTCCGTGGCCCCGGACCGGGATCCCCGCGACGTCGTGGCCGATATCGTGCAGCTGAACAACCTGGACGCCGCGCGTGTGCTGCCGGGCCAGCAGCTGTTCGTCCCGTCCAAATAGAGTCTGGCAAGCCAAGTACCTGCCCCCAACTAACCTCCCCCAATTGCCGTCGCAGGCGTCACAGTTTCAGCGCCCGTGCCGCTACCACTTAAACTGGTCGAGTGACTGACCAGCTTGAGCGCCTCAACCGACTGCCCCTCCGAACCAATCTGCGTGGCCTGCGTCCGTATGGCGCACCGCAGCTGGACGTCCCTATCCTGCTCAACGTCAACGAGAACACCCATGGCGTTCCGGCCGATGTCCGCGCGGCAATCACCGAGGCCGTCAGCGCCGCCGCCGCAGGGCTGAACCGGTATCCGGACCGCGAGTTCACCGAATTGCGCGAAGCCCTCGCCGAATACCTTGGCCATGGCCTGGACGCGGAGAATATCTGGGCCGCGAACGGTTCCAACGAAGTCCTTCAGCAGATCCTCCAGGCATTCGGCGGCCCCGGCCGGACGGCCCTTGGGTTTCCTCCCACGTATTCGATGTACCCGCTGCTGGCCTCCGGCACGGACACCGAATACATCGTCGGTGCCCGAGCGGCGGACTACGGGCTCAGCGCGGAATCGGCGGCCCGGCAGGTCCGCGAGCTGCAGCCCAACATCGTTTTCCTCTGCTCCCCGAACAACCCCACCGGCACGGGGCTGGGGCTTGATGTCGTCGAGGCCGTCTATGACGCCGGCGAGGCCAGTCAAACCATCGTGATCGTGGACGAGGCTTACCACGAGTTCGCCCACGACGGCACGCCCAGCGCCCTCACCCTGTTGCCCGGCCGGGAACGGCTCATCGTCTCGCGCACCATGAGCAAGGCCTTCGCCCTCGCCGGCGCGCGGCTCGGCTACATGGCCGCGGCCCCGGAGGTCGCGGACGCCCTGCGCCTGGTCCGTCTCCCGTACCACCTCTCCGCCATCACCCAGGCCGCGGCCCTGGCCGCCCTGCGCCACCGGGGGGCACTCATGGCGGACGTCGAGGACATCAAACGCCAGCGCGACAGGATCGTCTCCGAACTGACGCGGCTGGGGCTGAGGCCGGCCGCCTCCGATTCCAACTACGTGTTCTTCGGCGGTCTGGAGAATCCCCACGAGGTCTGGCAGGGCATGCTGGACGCCGGTGTCCTCATCCGCGACGTCGGCATTCCGGGGCACCTTCGCGTGACCGCCGGCACTGAGACGGAAACCACAGCCTTCCTTGAGGCCCTTGAAAGCATCCTGAACGGCTCCGCAAAGCCGCAGGCCTAGACTTGGTGGGGAGCCCGCGCGCCCCGCCGCACTGCCCAACACCCTGCCTTCTTCCAAAGGACACATCTACATGAGCAACATGGGATCCACCGCCGCCGAGGGCCGGACCGCACGCATGGAACGGACCACCACTGAGTCCTCGGTCCTGGTCGAGATCAACCTGGACGGCACCGGCGTTTCAGACATCAGCACGTCGGTCCCGTTCTATGACCACATGCTGACAGCCCTCAGCAAGCACTCCCTGATTGACATGACCGTCAAGGCCACCGGTGATACCCACATCGATGTGCACCACACTGTCGAGGACGTGGCCATCACGTTCGGCGAGGTGCTGCGGACCGCCCTGGGCAACAAGGCCGGAATCCGCCGGTTCGGCGAGGCCACCGTGCCCCTGGATGAGGCCCTCGCGCAAGCCGTCGTGGACGTCTCCGGCCGTCCCTACCTGGTCCACGCCGGGGAGCCGGCAGGCCAGGAATACCACCTGATCGGCGGCCACTTCACGGGCTCCCTGACCCGTCACGTCTTCGAGGCGATCACACTGCACGCCGGGATCTGCCTGCACATGAACGTCACCGCCGGGCGCGACCCCCACCACATCGTCGAGGCCCAGTTCAAGGCCTTTGCCCGGGCGCTGCGCGCAGCCGTCGAACCGGATCCCCGCGTCGAGGGCATCCCGTCCACAAAGGGTGCCTTGTGAGCGCCCCGCTGCTCCGCGACGGGGCCATCATCGATCCCGCCGCCGCGACCAAGCCGGTGTCCCCGGAGGGAAAGCCCACTGTTACGGTGCTGGACTACGGCTCCGGGAATGTCCGGTCCGCCGTCCGCGCGCTGGAGCGGGCAGGCGCCGAAGTCATCCTCAGTTCCAAGCCCGAAGACGTCCTTAACGCCGACGGCCTCGTCGTCCCCGGTGTCGGCGCCTTCGAAACCGTCATGCGCGAACTCAAAGCTGTTGACGCCATCCGCATGATCGGCCGCCGTGTCGCAGGAGGCCGCCCCGTGCTGGCCATCTGCGTTGGGCTCCAGGTGTTGTTCGAGGCCGGCGTCGAGCACGGCACCGAAGCGGAGGGCATGGGGGAGTGGCCTGGCAAGGTGGAGCTGCTGCCTGCCGACGTCGTGCCGCACATGGGCTGGAACACCGTCTCCGTCCCTGAGGGGTCCAAGCTGTTCGCCGGAGTCGAGGGCGAGCGCTTCTACTTCGTACACTCCTACGGTGTCCAGCAGTGGGACTTCGACGTCATCCAGCCGCGGATGGCCGCGCCGCTGGTCACCTGGTCCGACCACGGTGCCCCGTTCATCGCGGCTGTGGAAAACGGCCCGCTGTGCGCCACCCAGTTCCACCCAGAGAAGTCCGGCGACGCCGGCGCCCGGCTGCTGCGCAACTGGGTCCAGGGCCTCCGCCCCGCATCCCCGGAACAAACCGCATCCCCGGAACAAACCGCCGCCCCGGAACGGACCGCCTAGATGTGGTCCCTGGTACTGATGGGCGTCGCAGGCCTGCTGGTTGGCGGCGCGATCTCCTTCCGGCAGCAGAAAAGTCCGCTCTGGGTGCAGATCGTTTTCTACGTCCTGGCCGGAATGTCGCTGCTGGCCGCCTTCCTCCTGACCCTGCCGGCGTCCTGACGGCCCCGCTCCCACCTACCATCCCCAAGCTGAGGACTCCACGATGACCACCGAAACCCCGCTGCCCGTACTTGAGCTCCTGCCCGCCGTCGATGTCGTCAACGGCCAGGCCGTCCGGCTCGTCCAGGGCGAAGCCGGCAGCGAGACGAGCTACGGCACCCCGCTGGAGGCCGCCCTCAACTGGCAGCAGCAGGGGGCCGAGTGGGTGCACCTGGTCGACCTGGACGCCGCGTTCGGGCGCGGCTCCAACGCCGAACTCCTGCGCGAGGTGGTTGGGCGGCTCGACATTAAGGTGGAGCTCTCCGGCGGACTGCGCGACGACGAATCTCTCGAGAAGGCCCTCAGCCTCGGCGTCGCCCGCGTGAACCTGGGCACCGCGGCACTGGAGAACCCGGACTGGACGGCCCGGGTGATCGAACGCTTCGGCGACAAGATCGCCGTCGGCCTGGATGTCCGCGGCACCACCCTCGCCGGCCGGGGCTGGACCAAGGAAGGCGGGGACCTCTGGGAGGTGCTCGGCCGCCTCGAGGACGCCGGCTGCGCCCGGTACGTCGTGACCGATGTGACCAAGGACGGCACCCTCCAGGGCCCCAACGTCGAGCTCCTTCGCCAGATGGTCGAAAAGACAGGCAAGCCGGTGGTCGCTTCCGGCGGCATTTCCAGCCTTGAGGACCTCCTGGTCCTGCGTTCCCTGGTGCCGCTCGGGGTCGAAGGCGCCATCATCGGCAAAGCCCTCTACAACGGCAACTTCACACTGCCTGAGGCCCTCGACGCCGCCGGCCGCCGCTAGGCTGTCCGTGCCCATGACGCACACCGAGAATCCTCACGGCCCCCACGATGCAGTGCAGACGGGCACCGGGGCGGGGCCCGTCCGGCATCTGCCCGGACACATCGCGGCCGCCCTGGCCGGCTCCGGCGGGGCCACCGACTCCGCCGGCCAGCCCTGGGCAGGCCGCAGCCTGGCCGGCGATGACGCAAAGATCCACAATTTCGAGGACGACGACGGCACCGCCGACGCCGGATACCTTGCCGCCTTGGCCGATCTCGCCGCGGGCACGGGCGACGAGGCGGCCGTGGTGGCCGCGCTTGCCACCGCAAGGGTATTCGTGCCAATCCTCGCCCAGCTCGCCGAAGAGGGCGAAGCCGCCGCCGGGGCGCACGGGGACCAGCTGCACGGTGATAATCTTCGCTCCGACAAACAGGCAGACATGGCCCTCGTGACGCTCAAGGCGCCCGACGGGCGGACGGCCATGCCGGTGTTCACCTCGGCGGCGTCATTGACAGCGTGGCATCCGGAGGCCAGGCCGGTCGCCGTGTACGCGGCCCGGGCGGCCCTGTCCGCGGTCGCGGAAGGCGCCGAGTTGCTGGTGCTCGATCCCGGCTCCGAGCTGACGTTCGTGGTGCGCCGGCCGGCGGTTTGGGCCCTCGCCCAGCAGCAGGCCTGGACGCCGTCGTACGCCGACCCCGACCTCGCCGCGGCCCTCGGGGAGAGCGCAGTTAGCTTTCCTGCGGTCCGCCGTGGTGAAATTCATCCGGGGGGAGGAGTTGCCACGGCCACGGCCGATGGCAAGCGGCTCCCCGGTGGGGGAGCCGGCCCGGAACTCCGGGTGGTCCTCTACCTTGAAGACGGGCTCGACGCCGCCGGCGTGCAGTCCATTGTCGCTGGCCTCAACAACGCCTGGGCCCGGAATGAAATCTTTGCCGAGCGGGTTGATTCGATCGAGGTCAAGCTGCAGCGCGCAGCACCATAGCTTTCGGCCCAACGGGGGGACTTCCCGGTGCTGCCGTGGGCAGTACCAGAAGGAAGTAGTTTCGTGAATTTCGCGCTTTACCGTCAGCTGCTGGCCGTTCGGCCCATCCGGCGACTCCTGCTGGTTGGCATGATCGCCCGCGTACCGCACTCGGCGGCCGGAGTCTTGCTGACCCTGCACATCGTCCTGACCCTCGGCCAGGGCTACGCGGCCGCCGGCGCGGCCGCCGCCGTGATGACGATCGGAATCGCCGTCGGCGCCCCCTGGCGCGGGCGCCGGGTCGACACGGTGGGGCTGCGTAAGGCGCTCATCCCGTCTGTCGTCTCCGAGACCGTGATCTGGTCGATTGTCCCGCACGTCTCCTACGAGGTGCTGCTGCCCCTGGTGTTCGTCGGAGGCCTGCTGACCCTGCCCATCTTCAGCGTGGTGCGGCAGTCCCTCGGCGTGCTCGCCCCCTCGGAACAGCGCCGCACGGCCTTCACCCTGGACGCCATCGCCACCGAACTGGTCTTCATGATCGGCCCCGCTGTCGGAGCCGTCGTCGCCACCAGCGGCCAGTCCGTCCTGGGCCTGACAGTCGTGGGAGTTGCAACATCCGTATCGGGACTCTTCCTCATGTGGTTCAACCCGCCCACCCGGAGTGCTTCTCCCGACGCCGGGCTCGAAGCACAGGAGCTGGAATGCGCGGAAGCCGCCGTCGTTGCCGCCGCCCCGGCCCACCTGCAGGAAGCCGCGGCCGAACTGGCGCCCCTGGCAGCCGCAGCCGAGGAACGGCGCCGGCGGGGCTCCGGCCTGCGACACAGAGTCATCCACAACTTCAGCTGGTTCACCGCCGCCGTGGCCTCCGTATTCGCCGTCGCGGCCGGTGCGGGCATGGTCCTCAGCGGCACCGACGTCGGCATCGTCGCGGCCCTCCAGACCGGCGGCCACCAGGCCGAAATCGGCCTCGTGTTCCTGTTCTGGTGCGCGGCCTCGGTGGTGGGCGGCATCCTCTACGGCGCCATGCACCGGCCCATCTCCCCGATCCTCCTGTTGCTGGGGATGTCAGCGCTGACAGTCCCGATGGCCTTCGCGACCGACGTCTGGACGCTCAGCCTGCTCGCGTTGCTGCCGGGTCTGCTGTGCGCGCCGGTGTTGTCCGCAGCCTCGGAAAAGGTGGCCGAACTGGTCGATGAAAGCCGCCGCGGCGAGGCCATGGGCTGGTACGGTTCATCGCTCACCGGGGGAGTAGCCCTGGGTGCGCCGCTGGCGGGGCTGTTCATCGACCTCATCGGCCCCTCGGCCGGCTTCGTGTCCGTGGGGCTGGCGGGAGTGACTCTCTGCCTGGTGGGACTCGTCCTACAGCGGGTGCGGCGCCGCCGGCTGGCCCACGTATGACTGTCCGCTGTCGCCGTTTGCGGCCCGCGAGCCGGATAGCGCGGGCGTTAACGACGGCGGCGGGCGGACCGAAGTGGTCCGCCCGCCGCCGCTTTATGGCTGATGCCTATCCTTAGTTGGCTGTGCTTAGCTGCCTGTGCTTAGTTGACCGGGCCGGTGTACTTCTCGCCCGGACCCTTGCCCGGAGCATCCGGAATGATCGATTCCTCACGGAAGGCCAGCTGGAGCGAGCGGAGTCCATCGCGCAACGGTCCTGCGTGCTGGGAGCCGATTTCCGGCGCCGCCGCAGTCACCAGCCCGGCAAGGGCGGTGATCAGTTTCCGGGCCTCGTCCAGGTCCTTGAGTTCCTGGGCATTTTCCTCGGCGGCGAGGCCGAGCTTTACCGCGGCGGCGCTCATCAGGTGCACGGCGGCTGTGGTGATGACCTCGATTGCGGGGACTTCTGAGATGTCGCGGATCTGCTGCGAGACGTCGGCCTGGGCGGCTGCGGGCTCGAAGACGTGGGAATTACCTTCTGATGTGCTCATGCTGGTAAGCTTGTCACAGACCGACTAAATGTCGTTATTCTCAGGCTTTTATAGAATGCAGTGCTTCTGGCTGAACTTTGAGCCCGAAATGGCGCCCGGCGACGCACATGTGCGTCGAACGGGTATCTTTCTGTAGAGTTGACTTTTAGTTTGCAAGCGGAGTTCTCTCCCACCCGCGTCAGCCGCGAAACTTCCTTCGGGAAGCCCCTCCCCTCTGGGAGTCAAGGTTGCCGGGTACCTGGTCGGGCACATCCTCGGACTCCGGTCCGGAGGAAAGTGCATGCCGCCTCATTGAGGGCGGCAGCTCCGATCTCGAGGCCTTCGATTGCTCCGGCAATTGGGGGCCTTCTCTTTTTGCCGGTGGAATACCCCTCACGAACACAGGAGCTTTAACATTAGCGAGCCAAGAATCAATGAGCGTATCCGCGTCCCCGAGGTGCGGCTGGTCGGCCCTGCAGGCGAGCAAGTAGGCGTTGTCCGTATTGAGGATGCCCTGCGTTTGGCTGCCGAGTCCGATCTTGATCTCGTTGAAGTTGCACCGCAGGCCAAGCCTCCGGTGTGCAAGCTGATGGACTTCGGCAAGTACAAGTACGAAGCCGCCGTCAAGGCACGCGAGGCCCGGAAGAATCAGACCAACACGGTCCTGAAGGAAATCCGCTTCCGCCTGAAGATCGACACGCATGACTACGAGACGAAGCGCGGCCACGCCCTCCGCTTCCTCGGTGCCGGTGACAAGGTCAAGGCCATGATCCAGTTCCGCGGCCGTGAGCAGCAGCGCCCCGAGATGGGTATCCGTCTGCTCCAGCGTTTCGCGGACGACGTCGCCGAAGTCGGCGTTGTGGAGTCCAGCCCGCGGATCGATGGCCGCAACATGGTCATGGTGGTGGGCCCGCTGAAGAACAAGGCAGAAGCCAAGGCTGAGGCCCGCCGTGCATCGCAGCGGGCGGAAGCCAAGGCGGAGAACGAAGCCAAGGCTTCGGGTGGAGGCCGCGTTGATACGTCCGGCCCCGAAGCGCCCCTGACGCAGTCGCTCGCCGATCTGCTGCCGGAAGGCTACCAGGTCCGGACTGAGGCAACGGCGACCGAGGCTGAGGCTCCGGCAACGGAAGCTCCGGCCAGCGAAGAAGCCAAGGCCGAAGAGACCACGCAGGCCCCGGTCGAGGAGACCAAGGCCGACGAGGCCCCGGTCCAGGAAGCACCCAAGGAAGCTGCCCCCAAGGCGGCCGAGAAGCCGGCGGCAGCCAAGGCTCCGGCGGCTCCGAAGGCTGAAAAGCCCGTGGCCGCCAAGGCAGCCGAGGCTCCGAAGGCGGCCGAGAAGCCGGCAGCAGCCAAGGTTCCCGCGGCTCCGAAGGCCGCTCCGGCCAAGGCTCCCGAGGAAAAGGCAGCCGCTCCGGCCACTCCGGCGGCAGCACCGAAGCCGGTTGCTGCTCCGAAGCCGGTGCCGAGGCCTTCAGCGCCGAAGCCCGCTGCACGGCCGGCCGCCCCCCGGGCTGCCGCCAAGCCTGGCAGCAAGAAGACCAACTAGTTCACGGCTGCCGGACAGCAATGTCCGGCAGTAGGCAACCAGCATGCCGCCCGCAGGGGCGGCTGCACGAAAGAGCTGCAGACTTTTCTGCGGATACGTAAGGAGATCGGTTCCCATGCCGAAGATGAAGACCCACAGCGGTGCTAAGAAGCGCTTCAAGCTGACCGGTAGCGGCAAGCTGCGCCGCCAGCAGGCCAACCGCCGCCACTACCTGGAGCACAAGTCCTCCCGGCTGACCCGTCGCCTTGCCGGCGACAAGATCGTCTTCAAGGGCGACGCCAAGGTCATCCGGAAGATGCTCGGCATCTAAGTTCCAAGTTTTCTGACTGTTCGCCGCCTGGCAGCAGTCAACTACCAAAAAGGCTTCTCAGGCCAGCCGGACCGATCCGGCAGTAGACGCTTGGGATCAGAATTTTCTAAGGAGTACGCACGTGGCACGTGTGAAGAGGGCGGTTAACGCCCACAAGAAGCGCCGGGTTATCCTCGAACGCGCAAAGGGCTACCGCGGACAGCGTTCACGCCTGTACCGCAAGGCAAAAGAGCAGCTGCTGCACTCGTTTGTGTACAGCTACGGTGACCGCAAGAAGAAGAAGGGCGACTTCCGCCGTCTTTGGATCCAGCGCATCAACGCTGCATCCCGCGCCAACGGCCTGACCTACAACCGACTGATCCAGGGCCTGAAGGCCGCTGAGGTTGAGGTTGACCGCCGTATGCTGGCCGAGCTGGCCGTTTCCGACGCCAACGCCTTCGCCGCGCTGGTCCAGGTCGCCAAGGACTCGCTGCCCGCCGACACGTCCGCTCCGGCCGTCCAGGCTGAGGCCGCTCCGGCTCCGAAGGCTGCCAAGAAGGCTCCCGCGAAGAAGCCTGCTGCCAAGAAGGCTGACGCCGAGGCCGCAAAGTAGTACTGCCGTAGTCGAAAGACTGCTTCGTTCAAGAACCGGCTGTGAAAGCAACTAAGGTTCTTATATGAACGAAACCGGGCGCCCGCAAGATTTTCCACTTTCCAATCCTCGAGCTGATCGGGTGAGGAAGGTGGCACAACTTGCCGGGCGCCCGGCGCGTTTAAAGCGCAGAGAGTTCCTGGCAGAGGGCCCGCAGGCCGTCCGGGAGGCCCTGGTCCTGCACCAGAAGAGGATTGCCGCGGGGGAGCCCGGCATCGTCTACGAGGTGTACGCGAGCGAGGCCTGCCTGGACCGGCACCCGGACCTGGAGACACTCGCAGAGGGCACCACCGCATTCCTGGCCACCGACGAAGTGCTGGCCGCTATGGCGGACACGGTCACCCCGCAGGGCATTCTCGCGGTCTGCGGTTTTCTGGACGTGAGTCTTGAACAGGTACTCGACGCCGGCCCGCAGCTGATCGCGGTGCTGTGCCAGGTCCGCGACCCCGGCAACGCCGGAACCGTGCTCCGGGCTGCCGACGCGGCCGGCGCGGACGCCGTTATCCTGACCGCATCCAGCGTTGACATCTACAACCCGAAGGCCGTGCGCTCGACGGCGGGATCCCTCTTCCACCTGCCCGTGGTGCTGGGCGCTGATGTCGAGGACCTGGTGGCCCGCTGCAAGGAACGTGGCATCGGAGTCCTCGCGGCGGACGGCCAAGGCCAGCTGAACCTGGACCGTCTCCAGGACGAGAATGCGGCCCGGCGCCTGGGGGCCCCCGCGGCCGAGTCGGTCTTCGCGCTGGAGAACCCCACGGCCTGGCTCTTCGGCAACGAGGCTCAGGGACTGTCCGAGGACGAGATCGCGCTGGCCGACCACCGGGTGGCCGTGCCGGTTTATGGGGGAGCGGAAAGCCTGAACCTCGGCACCGCAGCCACCGTCTGCCTCTACGCCAGCGCCCGCTCCCAGCAGGCGTCCTAGGGACTCTGCAAGGAGCTTGCACGTCCGGCAGGGAAATCCGGCCAGAAGCCCTTCAAACAACGAACGGCGGGGCCCACCGAATGGTGGGCCCCGCCGTCGTACTGTCACTGCCGCCCCACACACAGTGTGCGGTCAGTGCCTTGCAGAATTATGTGGTCTTGTTGCGCCCTGTGATGGCGCCGTAAATGCCCGCTACGGCGAGGCCGCCGACAATGGCCAGGAGCCAGGAACCGAGATTCCAGAATTCCATCTTGCCGCCGCCGAACAGAAGGTCCCCGATCCAGCCGCCGACAATTGCGCCCACGACGCCGAGCACGAGGCTGGTAACCCAGCCGCCGCCGACCCTGCCGGGCATGACTGCCTTGACGATTGCACCTACTATGAGTCCGAGAATGATCCAGCCGAGAAAGCCCATGTCTCCTCCTACATATTCGTCGGCACCCAAATTGTGGATCCCGAATATGGCTTCAAGCTAACATAGGGCGGATTCGTTGTCAGCAGGGGACTACCCAATCGTTACGTGGACCGGTTGGCCCCCGCCGCGGTTCGGCTGCGGCCCGGAAACGGGTACGGTATTTCTTGTGGGCGCTGGGTTCTTCCGGTGTTCGCGTACACCCTGAAGAACCCCACAAGGAGAAGCTCACGTGGCTGCAAATGGCGGTACTAAGGCGATTCTCGCGGCGCTGGCCGCAAACCTGACCATCGCCGTTTTGAAATTCGTCGCTTACTTTCTGACGTTTTCCTCGTCCATGCTGGCCGAGGCGATTCACTCGCTCGCAGACTCCGGCAACCAGCTGTTGCTCCTGGTCGGCGGCAAGCGCGCGCAGCGGAAAGCCAGCCCCGAGCACCCCTTTGGCTACGGTCGCGAGCGGTACATTTACGCCTTTATCGTCTCGATTGTGCTTTTCAGCGTCGGCGGCCTGTTCGCCCTGTATGAGGCCTGGGGAAAGATCCAGCACCCGCACGCCATCGAAGGGGACTTCTGGTGGGTGCCGCTTGCCGTCCTGATCGGCGCGATCATTGCCGAGTCCTTCTCCTTCCGGACAGCGATCATCGAATCCAATCCCCTCAGGGGAAAGCAAAGCTGGGTCAAGTTCATCCGCAATGCGAAGCAGCCGGAACTCCCCGTGATCCTCCTCGAGGATTTTGGCGCCCTCGTGGGTCTGGTGTTCGCGCTCTTCGGCGTGGGGCTGACGCTCCTGACTGGGAACGGCATCTGGGACGCCCTCGGCACCGCGATGATCGGCCTGCTGCTCGTGGCGATCGCTGTGGTGCTGGCCATGGAGACCAAGTCCCTGCTGCTGGGCGAGTCGGCCACTCGCGATGACGTGGCCAAGATCCGCGGCGCGATCGAAGCCGGCGGCACCACCATCATTCACCTCAAGACCATGCACCTTGGTCCTGAGGAACTGCTGGTGGCGGCCAAGATCAGCATCGGCCGCTCGGACTCGGGCCAGGACATTGCGAAGGCGATTGATGACGCCGAGGTCCGGATCCGCGAGGCCGTCCCGATTGCCCGGGTCATCTACCTGGAACCGGACGTGCAGCGCGTCAACGCCCCCCGAGCCGACCGGGAGCCCTGCGCCCACATAGGACCTCGGCCCTAAAGACAACGTCAGTACCTAAAGAAAACGGCAGTCCTGTCCAGTGCTCCACTGGACAGGACTGCCGTTCTTTTTGAGCATGTCCGCCTTTAGCCCGGCCGCTTTGCCGCGGCTGAGGGGATGGCCAAGGGCGGCTAAGAGGCCAGCGGCCGCCTGCGTTCCACGGCGCCGCTGATGGCAGCAACCCCGAGCCCCAGCACGGCAAGGACCGCGCCTACGAGGGCCGGCGCGACGTAGCCCCAACCCCAGGCAATCACAAGGCCCCCCAGGAAAGCGCCCAGGGCGTTGGCGACATTGAGCGCCGCATGGTTGAGTGAGGAGGCCAGCGACGGTGCGTCGGGAGACGCATCCAGAAGCCTGGTCTGCAGCGCCGGAACCAGCATGGACCCGGCAGCGCCAACCACGAACACCATGACCAGCGCGGACCAGGCCCAATGGACGCCCACGGCGTAGACCACGAGTGCCACCGCAGTACCGGGCAGCACCCAGTAAATCGTGCCCATGACGGACCTATCGGCGATCCTGCCGCCCACGATGTTGCCCGCCACCATGCCCACGCCGTACAGCGCCACAACCAGCGGCAGCCAGGGCGCCGGGACGCCGGCAACGGAGGTCATGGTGTGCGAAATGTACGTGTAGGTCGCGAAGAAACCGCCGAAGCCGACGATGCCGACCAGGATGGCAAGCCACACCTGGAGCCGCTTGAGCGCGCCGAGTTCACGGCGGAAGCTGGCATCTGCGTGCGGCTTCTGGAACGGGACGAACTTCCACAGCATGGCGAGCGTCATGATGCCGATCAGGCCCACCAGCAGGAACAGGAGCCGCCACCCGTAGCTCTGGCCCAGCCAGGTGGCGAAGGGGACGCCAATGACGTTGGACACCGTCAGCCCGGCCATGACCATCGAAATGGCCCAACCCCGCTTGGTCGGTGCCACCAGGGAGGCAGCAATCACGGCCGCGACTCCGAAAAAGGCGCCGTGGGGCAGTCCCGCGGCAAACCGGGACACCAGCATGGAGCCGTAGTCCGGGGCAAGGAAGGAACTGAGATTGGCGATGCTGAAGAAGAACATGAGTCCCAAAGCCAGGTATTTCCGCGGGAGTTTGGCCCCGACGGCGGCCAGCACGGGCGCGCCGATCACGACGCCGAGGGCGTAGGCCGAAATAAGGTGGCCGGCCTCGGGCGTGCTGATGTTCAGGCCCTGTTCGATCTCCTTGAGCAGGCCCATCATGGTGAATTCTGTGGTGCCGATGCCAAATCCGCCCATCGCCAGGGCAATGATGGCCAGGGCAACGTGACGGGTGCCGGTCTTGGACGGCGCCGGGGCGTGTGTGGTGGTTGTCATTCGTCTTTTCGGGGAGATTTTCCGGAAGGGCCGGGAGGATCGGACAGATTAAATATGCTTTAAAGAACTGGGGGGCGGCGCCAAATATTCCGCAACGGGGCGAAACCGGTCTGCGCGGCCGCCTCCACCATTGTCCCCTACCCGGCCGTTCGCGGGTCGCCGGGCCGGGCGCGGGACCCGCTCCCAGCTCCCCGGCCACCGCCCGCGCCCGGCTGCTCGCGGGACAGGGACCGGCCAACCCGGCTGGAGACCTTGCGGCCGCAATAGACTGGTGGGCGTGACTGGACTCGTTGGCGTCGTTGGCGGCGCAGTAGTGGACTCCCTGGCTGAACCGGGCCTGCTCCTTGTGGCGCGGCGCACAGCGCCGCCGCAGTTTGCCGGAATGTGGGAGTTCCCGGGCGGAAAGGTGGAGCCAGGCGAAGCAGCGGAAGACGCCTTGCACCGCGAGCTCCGCGAAGAACTGGGCGTGCTGGTGCGGCTCGGGTCTGAGCTGCCGGCGGAAACCGCCACGGGCTGGCCGCTCAACGAGAAGGCGGCGATGAGGGTCTGGTTCGCCGAACTGGCTGAGGGAGAGCCGCGGCCGCTGGAGGACCACGACGAACTGCGCTGGCTTGACCTCCGCAGTCCGGCGGAGGTCCTGGGCCTGCCATGGATCCCGGCGGACTTCCCCATCGTAGAAGCCCTGCTGGCCGCAGTCCGGGCCACCGGGCCGCGCGGAGTGGGCGCCGGGCTTAGCCACTGACCCGGACGGGCCGGCAGGCTTCGAATGCCCGACGCTCGCCAAACGGTCAGGCATGTGCCTACTCTGAACGCAATCGAGAGGAGTGGCCGTGCAGGTCGGTGTCGGACGAGAGCGGCGAGCCGGAGAACGCCGCGTTGCGGCCACACCGGAGACAGTCCAGCAACTGACAGCCCTCGGGCTCCATCTCCTGGTGGAGAGCGGCGCCGGAACCGAAGCAGGGTTCGTGGACGCCGCCTTCAAGGAGGCGGGCGCCACTGTGATCTCCGAACTCCCGTTGGAGGCCCTGGACGTCCTGCTGCACGTCCGCCCGCTCACCCCGGAGGTCGCAGCCCGGCTCCGTCCCGGCGCTGTCACCATCGGCCTGGCGTCGCCGGCCTCGGACCTGTCGACTGTCCGCGCGCTGGCCGGCGCCGGGATCACCTCGTTCGCCCTCGAACTGCTCCCGCGGATTTCCCGGGCACAGTCCATGGATGCGCTCAGCTCGCAGTCCCTGGTCACCGGCTACCGTGCAGTGCTGGAAGCCGCCATGCGCTACCCGCGGTTCTTCCCGCTTTACATGACCGCAGCGGGGACCATCCCGCCGGCGAGAGTGCTGGTCCTCGGCGCCGGCGTCGCCGGGCTGCAGGCGATCGGCACGGCGAAACGGCTCGGCGCCCGGGTGTCGGCCAACGACATCCGGGCCGCCTCCGCCGACGAGGTCGCCTCGATGGGTGGAACTTTCATCAATCTGGACGTGGACGCCGCGGCCGAAGGAGCCGGAGGCTACGCCCGTGCCCTCGGCGAGGACCGGGCACAACGCCAGCGCAGCCTCCTTGCCCCGCACGTCGCTGCAGCGGACATCCTGATCACCACCGCTGCCATCCCGGGCCGGGCCGCCCCCTTGCTGGTGACCACCGCAATGGTGGCCAGCATGCGGGCCGGGTCGGTCGTGGTGGACCTCGCCGCGGAGTCCGGAGGCAACGTCGAGGGCGTGATCGCCGGCCAGGACGTCCAGGTGCCGGCCGACGGCGGGTCGGTCACCCTCGTGGGCCTGCAGGACGCGGCGTCCGCCGTGCCGTCGGACGCGTCCCGGCTTTTCGCCCGGAACGTCAGCAACTTCCTCGCCCTCCTGACCGACGCCGGTTCCGTGGCCCCGGACTTCGACGACGACGTGGTTGCCGGAACGTGCCTGACCCACGGCGGCGCCGTGCGGCATGAACCCACCGCGGCATTACTGGATACGGAGGCATGATGGGCCCGGTCGCATTGCTGACAGTGGTGGTGCTGGCTGTGTTCGTCGGCTTCGAAGTTGTCTCCAAGGTCACCAGCAAGCTGCACACACCACTGATGTCCGGCGCCAACGCCATCCACGGCATCATCCTGGTCGGCGCCATCATTGTGGCCGGACAAGCCACCGACCCCTGGGTGCTCGGCATCGCGTTGCTGGCCGTGGTCCTGGCAACCGTCAACCTGGTGGGCGGCTTCGTGGTCACGGACCGGATGCTTGAGATGTTCAGCGCCCACAAGCGGGCCCGCGTACGAACCGGGGCCGCCACAGCCGGCGGAGCCGCGGGGGAAGGACGCTCAGGTAACGGAGGCTCCGGCGGCGGGGCGGGGGAGGACCGATGAGTCTCCTGAGCCCCGAATGGACAGCCCTGCTCTACCTTGCGGCCGCCGTCTGCTTCATTCTGGCGCTCAAGGGTCTCAGCTCGCCACGGACCGCGCGCCGCGGCAACGCCATCGGTGCCGCCGGGGCGCTTCTCGCCGTCGTCACCGTGTTCTTCTCCGCGCGGCTGGAAAATATTCCGCTCATCCTGGCAGCCATTGCCGTGGGCTCCGCGATTGCCGTCCCCGTGGCCCGGCGGGTGCAAATGACCCAGATGCCCCAACTGGTGGCGCTGTTCAACGGTGTAGGAGGCGGGGCCGCCGCCCTCGTCGCCGTACTGGAACTTGGCCACAACGAGGATCCATGGGTCCGCCTGGCCGTGGTCTTCACCATGCTGGTGGGTGCGGTGTCCTTCGCCGGCTCTGCCGTGACTGTGGGCAAGCTGCAGGAGCTCATCAGTACCCGTCCGCTCCTGTTTCCCGGCATGCCCTGGGTCATGGGGGCGGTGCTGCTGGGGGCGGTCATCTCGGGAGCGCTGGTGGTCCTGACCGGGTCGCTCGGCTGGTCGCTCGCGCTGCTAGGCTTTGGGCTCGCCGCCGGGCTGCTCCTGGTGTTGCCCGTCGGCGGGGCGGACGTGCCGATCGTGATCTCCCTGCTGAACGCGTTCACTGGCCTGGCGGTGGCAGCGTCCGGCGTGGTCCTGGGCAATGTCCTGCTGCTCGTCGCCGGGACGCTTGTCGGCGCGAGCGGCACAATCCTGACCAAGGCAATGGCCTCGGCCATGGGACGCGGAGTGGCCGGGATCCTGTTCGGGGCGTTCAAGGGCGGCTCGACGGCGGGTTCCACCGCCGTGAGCGACCGGCCTGTGCGTTGTGCGTCGCCGGAGGACGTTGCCGTTCAGCTTGGCTATGCCCAGCGGGTGGTCATTGTTCCGGGGTACGGACTCGCGGTGGCGCAGGGCCAACACACCGTGGCGGAACTCGCCACGGCCCTGGCTGCCCGCGGCGTGGAGGTGGTCTTCGCCATTCACCCCGTGGCGGGACGCATGCCGGGGCACATGAACGTGCTGCTGGCCGAGGCCGACGTGCCCTACGAGTCACTGCGGGAGCTGGCCGAAATCAATCCCGAGTTCGCGAACACGGATATCGCGCTGGTGGTCGGCGCCAACGACGTCGTCAACCCGGCGGCCAAGACGTCCCCCGGCTCGCCGATCTACGGGATGCCGATCCTGGAAGTGGTCCAGGCCCAGCAGGTCGTGTTCCTGAAGCGGTCGATGCGCCCGGGGTTTGCCGGCATTGAGAACGAGCTTCTGCACGATCCCAAGACCACGCTCCTGTTCGGGGATGCCAAGGATTCGCTGTCGAGGGTGCTCGGCGCGGTCAAGGCGCTCTAGGTTTATGGCAGTCCGGGTTCACGGCGCTTCTAGGTTCACGGCGCTTTAGGTTCACTGCGCTCTAGGTCCACGGCGTAAACCGTTCACGCCGCGCGGCGCCCAAGGTTCAGGGCGCCTCGTGGTAGGAACGGGCGTCAAAACAGTGTGGGCTGGGCTGAGCTGGGAAGGGCTCTGCCGGAAGAGGCTGCACCGGAGTGGGCTGTGCCCGCGTGGCCGGCGAGCCGGCCGTCTGCGCGCCGGGCGCTCGCGTGCCCGGCAGTGTCCGGGATGCTGCCGGCCGGGTACTGGGCTTCTTCCTCGCGGGCATCGTGGTGGTCGGTGCCGCCGTCGAGATCCCTGTGGCTGAATCCCTGCGAGCCGGAAAAGCCGTGCAGGTCCTTGAAATGGCGGATGCGGCCGGCCAGCCATTCCCGGTATTCCTTGGACGCATAGGACCCGCTGCCGTACAGCCGGCGGTACTTGCCGGCCAGCTGCGGATGTTCGCGGGCGATCCACTGCATGAACCATTCACGGGTGCCCGGTTTCAGGTACAGCGCGCCGGCCGTGACCCCTGTGGCGCCGGCCGCCGCCAAGGCTCCGAAGAGGGAGTCCAGGGCCTCGTCGCTGTCCGAGAGCCACGGCAGGATGGGCATGGCCATGACACCGCAGGGCAGGCCCGCCTCCCGCAGCCGGGCGATGAGCTTCAGCCGCGCGCGCGGGCCCGGCGTGCCCGGTTCCACGGCTTCGGACAGTTCTTCATTGGTCATGGCCAGCGATATGCCTACCCCCACCGGCACCTGGGCGGCGGCATGCTTCAGGAGCGGGATGTCCCGGGCAAGGAGCGTGCCCTTGGTGAGGATGGACAGGGGAGTGCCGGAGTCGGCCAGGGCGCCGATGATGCCGGGCATGAGCTGATAGCGGCCCTCGGCGCGCTGGTACGGGTCCGTGTTGGTGCCAAGGGCCACGTGCTCGTGCTGCCAGGAGGGCTTGGCCAGCTCCTTGCGCAGGATCTCGGCGGCGTTGATTTTGACCACCACCTGGCTGTCAAAGTCCAGGCCGGCGTCGAAGTCCAGATAGGTGTGGCTCTTGCGCGCGAAGCAGTAGACGCAGGCATGGCTGCAGCCGCGGTACGGGTTGATGGTCCACTCGAACGGCATGCGCGAACCGGCGACCACCTTGTTGAGCACCGATTTGGCGGTGACCTCATGGAAGGTGATCCCGGCAAAGTCCGGGGTAGTGACGGACCGCACCAGCCCGGCCAGCGGCAGCAGGGCCGGTGCGGCCGGCGAATCGGCAGAAAGGGCGGCCGGGGAATCGCCGCGCTCAAGTGCTTGTGCGTCCCATCTCATGCCTATATTCGAATATATGTTCGACTAAAAGTCAAGGGTGCCGTCAGGCCGGCGGGGCGCCATGTCTCCAGGTGGGCGTGCCGGATCGCAGGGCCGGCGAAGCCAGAAGGCAGCGTGAGGGCATTGCTAGGCTGGGGCGATGATTCTCCTGACCGGGTTCGAGCCGTTCGGCGGCGATACCGCCAATCCGTCCTGGGCCGCGGCCCGTTCGGCGGCCCGTTTGCTCCAAACCGAGGGGCTGGATGTCCAGGCGGTGGAATTGCCCTGCGTCTTTGGGGACTCGGCCAAGGTATTGGCGGAGGCCCTCGAGCGGTTCCGGCCCGAGCTTGTGCTGTGCGCCGGCCAGGCCGGCGGGAGGGCGCGCATTTCGCTGGAACGGGTGGCCATCAATTGTGACGACGCCCGGATCCCGGACAACGCCGGCAACCAGCCCGTGGACGAACCCGTGGTCCAGGGCGGACCGGCGGCCTATTTCACGTCGCTGCCTGTCAAAGCGGCGCTCGCGGCGCTGACGGCCGAGCAGATTCCAGCTGTTGTGTCCCAGAGTGCCGGGACCTACGTCTGCAACCACGTCTTCTATGCGCTCATGCACGCCCTGCGGCGCCGTCCCGGCACCCGGGGAGGGTTTGTCCACATTCCGTACGCGGACACCCAGCTTCCGGCCGGGAGCAGCACCCCGTCGCTGCCGGCGCACCAGATGGCGGCGGCGCTCGCCGTCGTCGTCCGCACCACGTTAGCGACGACGGCGGATCTCAGGCTCGCTGCCGGCGCAATGCACTAGCGGCCGGCGGGCCGTTAGTTGGGCTCTTGCCGGTTGCGGCCGCCGTCGGTGATTCGAGGACAACCCGAACAATTACCCGAGCAACTACTCCAAATTAGTTGAGCAGTTCCCACACGACGCCGACCGTGGCGGTGACGCTCGACTCGCCGGCCTCAACGGTGAGCGCGTCCGCCGCTACCGCGCGCTGCATCTTCGCCACCGGGATCGGCGCCTGGAACCCGGTGTGCTGGGTGAGGGAAAGGACCCTGCCCAGGCTGGCTCCGGAGAGCGCGGCATAGTGCGCGGCGGTGGTGCGGGCGTCCTGCCAGGCGGCCTCCCGCGCGCGTGCCTCGACGGCGGCGGGGTCCGCGAAGCCGAGGCTCAGCCCGTTCAAGCGGACGGAGTCGCCGCCGGCAGCAACGGCGCCGGCAAGAATCTGTGAGGACGCGGACAGCGCGCGGATCCTGACGGTGAGCGTGTTGGAGGCCAGATAGCCGGTCACGGTCTGGCCGCGGCCCTCCTGCCAGTTCAGCTCGGCCCGGACATTCAGCCCGGAGGTGGACATGTCAGTGCTGTCCACCCCGTGGTGCCGGAGCTCCGCCGTGATGGCGGCCGACCGTGTTCCTGCCTCGCTGTAGGCCTCGGCCACGGTGTCGCGGCGGCATTCAACGCCGATCGACAAGGTCAGCAGGTCCGGTACCGCCTCGGCGCTGCCGGTTCCCGTGACCGAGATACTTCTGGGGGTCTCTGTCATCTCAGGCCTCATAACGGTTGGGGGCAGCCGTGCCCATTCTTCGGTGCGTCCCAGGAGTGGCCCCGGGCCTGGCGGTCCCGGGCGCGCCCGTCCCGGGAACGCCGGGGCGGGGGTATCCGCCTGCCTCGAGTCCGGCATGCCGCTCGAAGAAGTTGGCGCTGCCCGGGTTGCCGGTCCGCCAGAGGGACCAGCCCGCGGCGATGAAGTACAGCGGAAGGAAGGGCCAGCCAAGGCACCACGCGTACTGGGTGCTGTGCCGCTCCTCGTGTCCCAGCAGTGCCGGGTTGGCGCCGGCGGATTCGGGGCCGGCGCGGAACAGGATGACGTTGCCCACCGTGAAGGCCGCGGCAAACGGAAGCCGCCAGCGGTAGTGGCTCGCAATCAGCAGTCCCCGCGGGCCGGAGCTGACGTTCGCCCGGGCGCACGCTGCCAGCAGCAGGCCCAGGAGCGTGGACCCGTTCAGCAGGTTGGCAATCTGGCGCAGCCGTTGTCCGGACGTCATGAGGCCATGGTAGCCGGGGGCGTGCCCGGCGGTCAGGGTCCCGGCAGGACGCCCCAGTGCCCGCGGGCCATGTTCGCGGGTTCAGCGCTCGTGTCCAACGTCCGGGTTCAGCGTCCTTGGGGAGGCTGCGGGGGCGAAGTGTCACGAACGCCTGATGTTCGCCTGACGATTGACTGGCGGCCGACGGCCGTCTACTAGACTGGGGACAGTGACCATAAGCCTTGCCGAGAACCCGCGCCGTGCCCTGTGCCCGTACCGTGTGCTGTCGGCATGATCCGACTCGTAGCTAAGAACAGTAGATGACTGAAACTTTGCCGGGCGCCGCCGTCCCGAACCCTCTGGATGAAGCCGCCATTACCGCCGCCGTAGACCAGGCCGTTGCCGCCATCGCCGCTGCAGCGACCCTCGATGAACTCAAGGCCGTGCGCCTCGCGCACACGGGAGAAAAGTCCGCGCTGAGCCTCGCCAACCGTGAGATCGGCGCGCTCCCCAAGGACCAGAAGGCCGCCGCCGGCAAGCTCATGGGCGCCTCCAGGGGACGCGTCAACAAGGCGCTCGCGGACCGCACGGTGGCGCTCGAGGCCGAGAACGACGCGCGGATCCTCGTCGAAGAGACCGTGGATGTCACGGCGGCCCCGCGTAGGCGCCGGGCCGGAGCACGCCACCCGCTGTCCACGCTGCAGGACCGCGTGGCGGACATCTTCGTCGGCATGGGTTGGGAAATCGCCGAGGGGCCCGAGGTCGAGTCCGAATGGTTCAACTTCGATGCCCTGAACTTCAAGCCGGACCACCCCGCCCGCGACATGCAGGACACGTTCTTCGTTGAGCCGCCCGAGGCCCACCTGCTCATGCGCACGCACACTTCGCCGGTGCAGGTCCGCTCCATGCTGGAACGGGAGCTGCCCATCTACGTGCTGTGCCCGGGAAAGGTGTTCCGCACGGACGAACTCGACGCGACCCACACCCCGGTGTTCCACCAGTTCGAGGGCCTGGCCATCGACAAGAAGCTGAGCATGGCGGATCTCCGAGGCACGCTGGAGCACTTCGCACGCCAGATGTTCGGCGCGGAAGCCCAGATCCGGCTGCGCCCCAACTATTTCCCGTTCACCGAGCCGTCCGCGGAGCTCGATATCTGGCACCCGGGCGCCAAGGGCGGCCCCAGCTGGATCGAGTGGGGAGGCTGCGGCATGGTCAACCCCAACGTTCTGCGCGCCGCCGGCATCGACCCGGAGGTCTATTCAGGTTTTGCCTTCGGCATGGGCATCGAGCGCACCCTCATGTTCCGTAATGAGGTTGGCGACATGCGCGACATGATCGAAGGCGACGTACGTTTCAGCGAGCACTTCGGGATGGAGATCTAACAGTGCGTATCCCACTTTCCTGGCTGCGTGAATTCGCGCAGGTACCGGCCGGAGCATCGGCCGAAGACGTCATGGCCGAGCTCGTCAAGGTCGGCTTTGAAGAAGAAGCAGTCCACCGCCCCACGGACACCCTCCGGGGGCCCATCGTGGTGGGCCAGGTGCTCAGCATCGTCAAGGAGCCCCAGACCAACGGCAAGACCATCAACTGGTGCCAGGTCCGGGTTGTCCCCGAGGGCCAGCCGCAGTCCCTGACCGGCGACGGCATCGATCCCTCAGGCGTCCAGGGCATCATCTGCGGCGCCCACAACTTCGTCGAGGGCGACAAAGTGGTGGTGACGCTCCCGGGCGCGGTGCTGCCGGGCGACTTCCACATTTCCGCGCGGAAGACCTACGGTCACCTCTCGGCCGGCATGATCGCCTCCGTGCGCGAACTGGGCATCGGTGAGGACCACGACGGCATCCTGGTGCTGTCTCGGATCGGGCTGGATCCGGAACTGGGCACCGACGCCATGGAGCTGCTGGGCCTCTACGACCAGGCGGCTGAGATCAATGTGACGCCTGACCGCGGGTATGCGTTCTCCATCCGCGGTGTGGCCCGGGAATACGCGCACGCCACCGGCACCGTGTTCACGGACCCGGTGTCCAAGGTCAAGGCCCCGGCGCCGCTGTCCGGCGGCTACGGCGTCAAGCTCAACGACGACGCCCCCATTTACGGCAAGCCCGGCTGTGACCGCTTTGTGGCCCGCACCGTGCGCGGCGTGGATGCCACCCGGCCCACCCCGCCGTGGATGGCCTCCCGTCTCCGGCTCGCCGGCATCCGGTCCATCTCCTTGCCGGTGGATATCTCCAACTACGTCATGCTCGAACTCGGGCAGCCGAACCACTGCTACGACCTGGACAAGCTGGCCGGCGACATTGTGGTCCGGCGCGCCACGGCAGGGGAGAAGATCACCACCCTTGACGACAAGGAGCGCACGCTCGACGCCGAGGATCTGCTGATCACGGACGCATCCGGCCCCATCGGGATCGCCGGCGTCATGGGCGGTGCCCACACCGAGGTCTCGGACGCCACTACAAACATCCTGGTCGAGGCCGCACACTTCGACGAGGTCTCGATCGCCCGCGCCCGCCGCCGCCACAAGCTGCCCTCCGAGGCGTCCAAGCGCTTCGAACGCGGCGTGGACTGGCAGGTGGCCGATGTTGCCGCCCAGCGGGTGGTCGACCTGCTGGTCGAATTTGCCGGAGGCACGGCGGATGAGGCCGGGACCGACGTCGGGACCGCGCCGGACGCGGTCACCATCGAACTGCCGGCAGGGTACGCCGCAGCCCGGATTGGGATCGACTTCACCGAGGAACACATCGTGACCTCGCTGGAAGACCTCGGCGCCGTCGTCGAGCACAACGGCAACGGCCACACGGTGACCGCGCCGAGCTGGCGCAGCGACCTCGAAACCAAGGACGACCTCACCGAGGAAATCGCCCGCCTGGTCGGCTACGACCAGATCCCGGCGACCCTGCCGGTGGCGCCGCCGGGCCGTGGCCTGACCCGCGTCCAGCAGCAGCGCCGCCGCCTGATCCAGGCCCTCGCCGACGCCGGACTCACCGAGGTATTGAGCTACCCGTTCGTCTCCCAGGCGGCCAATGACACCTTCGGCGTCCCGGCCGAGGGCGCGGAGCGCAAGGCCCTCAGGCTGGCCAACCCGATCAGCGAGGAGCACGGCTTCCTGCGGACTTCCGTCCTGCCGGGCCTCATCGAGGTAGCCAAGCGCAACCACTCCCGCGGCTTCCGCGACCTCGCCCTCTTCGAGGCCGGGCTCGTGTTCCTGCCCGGCGACCAGCTTGGCACCGCCACGATCCCGCCGCTCGGCGTCAAGCCCAGCGACGAGATACTGGACGGCCTGTACGACGGCGTCCCGGACCAGCCGCTGCACCTCGCCGCCGTGCTCACGGGGCACGACTCTCCCGTCGCCCCGGGCCACACCCCGCGTGCTTGGGACTGGGCGGACGCGCTGGACATCGCCCGGATCGCCGGCGACGTGCTCGGCGTCGAACTCCTGGTCACCCAGGGCCGGCACCAGGCCTTCCACCCGGGCCGGGCAGCACAGCTTGAACTGCGCACCGGCGAAGTAGTGGGCTACGCCGGCGAGCTGCACCCAAAGCTGCTGGCGGCACAGGACATGCCGGCCCGTTCCGTGGCGCTGGAACTGAACGCCGACGCCCTCTTCGAGGCTGCTGCCGACGTGATCGTGGCCCGCCACATCTCGACGTACCCCGTGGCCACCCAGGACGTGGCCCTCGTGGTGCCGCAGGACGTCCCGGCGCAAGAGGTGCTCGCCGCCCTGCGTGAAGGCGCAGGCGAGCTGCTCGAAGACGTCGCCCTGTTCGACGTTTATGCGGGCAAGGGCATCGAGGAGGGCAAGAAGTCGCTGGCGTTTAGCTTGCGTTTCCGCGCCAACGACCGCACCCTGACGGCCGACGAGGCCTCGGCGGCGCGTGAAGGTGCCGTTGCCGCTGCCCACGAACGCTTCGGAGCGGTGCAGCGCTGAGAACTGCGCTGGCGACAGCGCTGATGAGCTGAAAGGGGGCGGGTCATGGCATCACACCTTGTTGTGCGTGCCTGCCCGCCCCTTGGCGTTTCCGGGGTCCCGGGTGTGCCGGAAACCGCGGCAACCGCTGCTGCGTCCGAGCTGGAACGCGAGGCGCGTTCCCTGCTGGCTGGGGCCGAGCTCGAGCGCGCCCGGGCCATGACCCCGCGAACCCGGCGGGAGTTCCTCGCCGGCCGGCTCGCGCAGCGGCGGTTCGCCGCCGGCCTGCTCGGCGTCCCGGCGTCCGACCTCACCGCCTGGTACAGCTGTCCACGCTGCGGCACCGGCGCGGACATCTCACACGGCAAGCCAGGCTACCGGCTCCGCGGCGAGGCCGTGCCGTTGTTGCTGAGCCTGTCCCGCGCTGCCGGCTGGACACTTCTGGCCGGGCTCGTGGACCCGGAACCGGGCCAGCGCCTGGGCGTCGACGTCGAGGACCCCGCCCGGGCGGACTTCGATGGGTTCGACGACGTCGTGTTGACTACGGCGGAACAACTCCACCTCGCCGGGCTGGACGGCATCTCCTTGCTGCGGGGCCGGGCCCGGTTGTGGGCGCGCAAAGAGGCATGGCTCAAGATGCTGGGCACGGGGCTGCAGACGGCCCCGGACACCCTGGACGTGCTGGGCACGAACGTGGACGGCCGTGCCGGGCTCCGGGACCTGGCGCCGGCAGAGACCGGACTGCCCGCGGACCTCGTGGCCGCCGTCGCCGTCGCTGTCCTGCCCTAGCCCTGCCGGAAGGGCAGTCCTTCCCTCAGGGCCGGGACGGTGCTGGCTGCGGGAGCGGCGGGAGGGCGTGTTCGAACAGCCACGGGTGCAGCAGCGCCTCTGCGTCGAGGCCGGTGGTGTGGGCGGCCGCGACGATGAAGTCGGCAGTGGTCACCGTGCCGTGGCGGAAGCGGTCCGTCCAGTCGTGCAGCAGGGCGAAGAACGCGAGGTCGCCGGAGCGTACCCGCAGCGCGTGCAGGGCCAGGGCTCCGCGTTTGTAGACGCGATCGTCGAACATCAGCTCCGGGCCGGGATCGCCCACCATCAGGTCCTGCGGAGCGGCGGAGAGCTTGCGCCAGGCGGCGCGGGCGCGCCCCGCCACCGACATGACGCCGGCCTCCTCAGACCAGAGCCATTCCGCGTAACAGGCAAAGCCCTCGTGCAGCCAGATGTTCTTCCACGTCGCCGTGGTGAGCGAGTTCCCGAACCATTGGTGGGCGAGTTCGTGGGCGATCATCCGCTGCGAATCCCAGTCCTGCCGCAAATGATTTGGGCCCAGGATGGACAGCGTCTGCGCTTCCAGCGGGATTTCCAGCACGTCGGAAGTGACCACCACGGTGTACTCCGGGAACGGATACGGCCCAAAGCAGTTGGTGAATTTCCGCATCATCTCGGGCTGCCGGGCCAAGGCGGCCCGGGCCGCCGCCGCCAGCGCCGCTGGAACGGCCACATATTGCGGAACGTGTCCTGACGGCCGCTCGGCATTGAGCGTCAGGAGCTCATAACGGCCGATCTGGACCGTTGCCAGGTAGGTGGCCATGGGTTCGGCCTGCTCGTACACCCAGGTCTCGCGGCTCGCCCCGCTGGTGCGGGAGAGCAGCACGCCGTTGCACACCGCCCGGTAGTTCGCGTCGGTGGTCACCGTGATGAGGTAGCTCGCCTTGTCCCGGGGGTGGTCATTGCACGGGAACCAGGAAGCGGCGCCGTTGGGCTGGCCGGCCACCAGCACACCATCGGAGAGCTCCTCCCAGCCGACCTCGCCCCACAGGCCGCGGCGCGGCGCGGGGTAGCCCTCGTAGCGGATGTCCAGGGTGAAGGCCTCGTTGGCCAGCAGGGGAACGTCGGGATAGACCACGAGCTGCTCGGCCCGCTGGGTGAACCTGCGCACCCGCCGTCCGTCGAGCTGGATCTTCGTGGCCCGCAGTCCGGCCAAGTCCAGGACGATCGCCGCCGTCGGGAACTTCGTGACGGCGTGCAGGACGGCGTGCCCGGCAAGGCGGTTGCTGCTGACGCGGTAGTCCAGATTCAGTTCGTACCGGGTGACCCGGTAGGCATTCGTTCCATGGCCCGGCATATAGGGGTCCGGGGCGCCCGTTTCCGGGGCGGTTGCCCTGCTGATCTCGCGGCTGATTTCCCGGCTGATTTCGCCGCCTGTGGCGGCGCCGCTGCTTGGTGCGCTGGTGCTCAATGGACGGACCTTCGGGTTGTTGTCGTGCTGGTGGACGTGCGCAGGCCGGGCCTACCGGGGCTTGGCGGGCGGTGCCGGCCCGTCCCACGGGCTGACCGGATTGCCCATCCAGTACGTCCCGGCGGGGACGGTTTCGCCCCGCATGACGAGGGATGCCGGCCCCACCGTGCCGCCGCTGCCGATCCTGGCCTGCGGCAGGATGACGCCGTGCGGCCCCATGGTGGCTCCGTCATCGAGCGTAACAGTGTCGATGCTCATGACCCGGTCATGGAACAGATGGGTCTGGACGACGCAGCCGCGGTTGACGGTCGAGTTCCTGCCCAGGGTGACAAGGTCCGCCTCGGGCAGCCAGTAGCTTTCGCACCAGGTCCCCGCACCGATTTTCGCGCCGAGTGCCCGCAGCCACCACACCAGTGCCGGTGTTCCGGTGGCGGCGCGCGCGAACCACGGGGCGCTGACCATCTCGATAAAGGTGTCCACCACCTCGTTCCGCCAAATGAACGAGCTCCACAGCGGGTGCTCGCCGGGGCGGATGCGGCCCACCAGCAGCCACTTGGCCACCACGGCACTGCCCGCGGCCGTGGCCCCGGCCAGCAGGACCACCACCCCGCTCAGGACGGCTGCGATTCCGTAGTTGAAAATTGTCGCCATCGCGTCGAAGGCGAGCATCACACCGGCGGCGATCGCGACCGTCAGCATGACGGGGACGAACCTGCACAGCTCCCACAGGGCGCGCGCCACCTTCAGCTTCCGGGGTGGCTGGTACGTCCGCGTGTCGTCCGAGGCGATGGCGGTGCGTCGCAGCCGCACGGGCGGGCTGCCCAGCCACGATGTCCCGGCCTTCGCCTTGGCCGGCGTCGCGGAGAGGACCGCCACAAGGGAGTTCTTGGGTACGTTGCGCCCGGCCGCCGTCATGCCCGAGTTGCCCAGGAAGGACCGTTTGCCGATCTTGGCCGGGGCAATCCGCATCCAGCCGCCGTCGAGTTCGTAGGACGCCACCATGGTGTCATCGGCCAGGAACGCGCCCTCGCCCACGGTGGTCATGCTGGGGATCAGCAACACTGTCGAGGCTTCCACGTTGCGGCCCACCTTCGCGCCGAGAAGCCGAAGCCAGACCGGCGTAAAGAGGCTGGCGTAGACCGGGAACAGCAGGTCCCGGGCCAGATCCAGTACCCGCTCGGTTGCCCAAACCTGCCATCCGATCCGGCTCCGGACCCGGTAGTAGCCCTCTGCGAGGCCCACGCTGAGGAGTCTCGTCGTCGCCAGGATCAGCAGCAGGTTGGTCAGGAACCACGCCAGCGCCGCCAGGGGGATCGAGAGCACAATGCCGGGCAGGGCTGCGGGCAGGGACGGGCTGCCCTGGATGAACGCGAAAATCACGAAGGCCGCGACGGCGGCGGAGACATAGGGGATGAGCGCCAGCACGGCAGATGCCGCGGCGAAGCCGGCGAACCACAGCCGGCCCATCAGCCGGTGCTCGGACGGGGAGTCCGGCCATGAGTGCCGCGCCTTGCCGCGGCGCTCGGCCGGCGACCCGGCCACCAGCTGCCCTGCCTTAACCTTCCCGATCACCGCCGAGCCCGGCTCCACCTGCGCCCCCGCACCCACGGTGGCACCAGGCATGAGCGTGCTGCGGGCGCCGACGCTTGCGCCGGCGCCTATCCGGATGGCGCCGATGTGCACACGGTCGCCGTCAATCCACCAGCCGGACAGATCGACTTCAGGCTCGATGTTGGAACCGGCGCCCAAGGACAGCAGCCCGGTGACCGGCGGGAGCGAATGCAGCTGGACGTTCTCGCCGATCTTCGCACCGAGCGCCTTTGCGTAGTAAGGCACCCAGGGCGCGCTGGCCAGGCTGATGGCGCCGGCCAGGTCCTGGATCTGTTCCGCGAGCCAGAGACGGAGGTGCACCCGGCCGGAGCGTGGATATGTGCCGGGCACGACGTTGCGGAGCAGGATGCGGGCGGCGGCAACGGAGATCAGCATCCGCCCGGCCGGGCTGACAAAGACCAGCCAGGACGCGCCCACCCACCACCACGAGACAGTTGGTGCGGCGCTGAATCCGGCGAAGGCGGCCAGGAGATTGTTGGCGGCCATCAGGTAGGTCAGCCAGCGCATGCCGACCAGGATGTGCAGCGGAACGCCCATGAGGGTCTGGAAGGCCTGGGACTTGCGCGCGGTGGGCCGGACGGTGCGCTCCGGGGTGGCGACTGTTCCGCCTTCGGGGAGTGACTGGCGCGCCTCGTCCACCAGCGCGCCCACCCGGGGTGTTGCATAGATGTCGGCCACGGTAATGGTGGGGTAGCGGACGCGCAAGGCGGATACCAGCTGCGCGGCAGCCAGCGAGCCGCCGCCGTAGGCGAAGAAATCGGCGTCGAGGCTGGTGACCGGGCTTCCGAGCACGGCGCTCCACTGTTCAACGATCCACTGCGCGTCGTCGGGCAGGTTCAGCGGGGCACCTTCGGCCTCGGCAGCTCCTGTTCCGCTAAGCGGCCAGGGCAGGGCATGGCGGTCCACTTTGCCGCTGGTTTTGGTCGGCAGGGAATCGACGAGCGTCAGCAGCGGGATGAGGGGCGCGGGCAGGCTCTCGCCGAGCAGTTCGCGCGCGGCCGCGAGGTCGATGTCCTTGCCCGTTTCTGCGGCCAGGTAGCCGACCAGTATCTGGTTGCCGGCGGCGGTGGTCTGGACGGCGGCGGCGGCGCCTGCGACGTCCGGCAGCGACTGCAGGGCGGCGTCGATTTCTCCGAGCTCGATCCGGCGGCCGCCGAGCTTGACCTGTTCATCGGCGCGGCCCTGGAAGATGAGTCCGGCTGCTTCGTACTTGACGAGGTCGCCGGAGCGGTAGGCGCGCGGCCAACCCAGGGACGGCATGGGGGCGTATTTTTCCTCGTCCTTGACCGGGTCAAGGTACCGGGCCAGTCCCACACCGCCGATGATCAGCTCGCCCACCTCACCTTCGGCAACGGGCAGCGAATCGGCGTCGACGACGGCGAGGTCCCAGCCGTCCAGCGGCAGGCCGATCCGGACGGGGCCGGGCGCGCCGAGCCGCGCGGCACACGCAACCACGGTGGCCTCGGTGGGACCGTAGGTATTCCAAACTTCGCGTCCTTCGACGGCGAGCCGCTCGGCAAGGTCCGGCGGACATGCCTCCCCGCCGAAGATGAGCAGCCGGACGCTTTCCAGCGATTCCACGGGCCAGAGCGCGGCGAGTGTGGGGACGGTGGAGACAACAGTGATGCCGTGGCTGATGAGCCAGGGGCCCAGGTCCATCCCGGTCCGGACCAGCGCCCGCGGTGCCGGCACAAGGCAGGCGCCGTGGCGCCACGCGAGCCACATCTCCTCGCAGGAGGCATCGAAGGCAACGGACAGGCCGGCCAGCACCCGGTCCTGCGGGCCCACCGGATCGCCCTGCAGGAAGATGCGGGCCTCGGCGTCCACGAACGCGGCGGCCGAGCGGTGCTGGACAGCGACGCCCTTGGGTGTGCCGGTGGAGCCGGAGGTGAAGATGACCCACGCGTCGTCGTCGGGGCCGGGCGGCCTGGCGTCGGGGAACGGCCTGGGGTGGTTGCTGTCCGTGACGATCTTCCCGCCGGCGCGGAGGATGCCGGCCACCCTGGCCTCGCCGAAGACCAGTTTGGCCCGCTCATCCGGATCGTCCGCGTCTACCGGGACATAGGCCGCACCGACCAGCAGTACCGCCAGGATCGAGACGTAGAGTTCGTTGGTGCCGGACGGGATCCGGACGCCGATCTTGTCGCCGGCGCCCAGCCCGGCGAGGTGCAGTTTCCTCGCGGTTGCCCGGACTTCGTCCATGAGCTGGGCGTAGCTGAGCGAGCGGTGGCCGTCGTCGAGGGCGGAGGCATCCGGGAACCGGGCGGCACTATCGCGGAGGATATCGATGAGCGTCCGCTCCGCCGGAGCGGAGAGCGCCCCCGGCAGTTGGGGCGCATAGACGGTGGCACGGGGTGCCGGAAGACTCTGCACCGTAGCGGCGTCGGGGGCTTCACTCGGAGTCAGTCGTTGCTCGGTCACTGGCGCATTGTCCCTGCGAGAGATGAACGGATGGTGTTGCCGCGGCTTGGGGGACCGTGTGGCTTAGGGGACCAGGATGACTTTGCCGGTGGTGCGGCGCTGTTCCAGGTCATCGTGGGCGCGGGCTGCCTCGGCGAGGGAGTAGCGGGCGCCGATCCGGACCTTGAGGCTGCCGTCGGCGGCGGCGGCAAAGACTTCGTCGGAGCGCCAGCGGCGTTCCCGGGCGTCGCGAAGGTAGTGGCCCATGGTCGGCCGGGTAAGGTACAGCGAGCCGCCGGCGTTGAGCCGCTGCGGGTCGAACGGCGGGACCGGGCCGGACGCTGCGCCGAAGAGCACCAGCATGCCCCGGATGCGCAGCGACGCCAGGGAGGCGTCGAAGGTGTCTTTTCCGACGCCGTCGTACACCACGTCCGCGCCGGTGCCGTTGGTCAGATCCCGGACCCGCTCAGCGAAACCGTCGTAGCGCAGCACGTGGTCGGCCCCGGCGTCGCGGGCCAGCTGCTCTTTCTCGTCCGTCGAAACAGTGGTGATGACATGGGCGCCCTTGGCCTTGAGCAGCTGGATCATCAGGAGCCCGACGCCACCGGCGCCGGCGTGGACCAGGACCGTGTGGCCGGACTCGACCTTGAAGGTGGAGTTGATCAGGTAATGGGCCGTCACGCCCTGCAACGGCAGGGCCGCGGCAGTGAAATCGTCCAGGCCGTCCGGAACAGGGAGGGCCTTGTCCTCATCGACGAGGGCATAGCCGGCGTAGCAGCCAGCGCCCTCGGCCGTGGCCACCCGGTCGCCGGGAGCGAACCCGGTGACGGCGTCGCCGACCTCCTCCACGGTGCCTGCGGCCTCGGAACCGGGCGTGAAGGGGTAGCTGACCTTGTAGACGCCGCTGCGCTTGTAGGTGTCGATGAAGTTCACGCCGGCGGCGGCGACCCTGACGAGCAGCTGGCCGGGCCCGGGAACGGGGCGGGCTGCTTTCTCGAGCTCCAGGACCTCGGGGCCCCCGGCCTGGCGGGCGACGATTGCGTGCATCATGTGGCTCCTTTTCCGGGCGGGAAAGTCTGTCCCGGTCCCTGGGTCCATCCTAGGGACACTGGCGGTAACCATGAAGGGGCGTTCCGTAACCATCCGTCACGAGATGCTTCACCTGACGCCGTCCGGACGCGGCGGGTCCTGCGCGGCCGCCGGGTGATGCGTCCTTAGCAGCGGCGGCAGACTAGTAGCGGCGGGTGACCGTTGCCATCGGGCATTCGAAGTGGCGGCCCGCGGCGAGCCCGACGTCGTTGAGGTAGCGGACGATGATGGCGTACGACTGCATCAGCGTGGTTTCCGTGTAGGGGACCTGGTGCTTGGCGCAGTACTCGCGGACGATCTTGGCGGCCTTGTCCAGCTGGGGGCGGGCCATGTCCGGGAAGAGGTGGTGTTCTGCCTGGCGGTTGAGGCCGCCGAGGAGGATGTCCATGAAGCGGCCGCCCGAGATGTTCCGGGAGGTGAGGACCTGGCGGCTGAAGAAGTCGACCCGGCTGTCCGCCGGCAGGACCGGCATGCCCTTGTGGTTCGGCGCGAAGGACGCGCCCATGTAGAAGCCGAACACGGCCAGCTGGACGCCGATGAAGGCGAACGCCATGCCCAGCGGCAGGAAGGAGAAGGCGAGAACCGGCAGCAGGCTGAGCCGGACGGCGAGGATCGGGATTTCAACCCAGCGGTGCGTGACCTTGGCGCGGCGGACGATGAATTTCACGGAATCGATCTGGAGGCCCAGGCCCACCAGGAACAGGAGCGGGAAGAAGAACCAGCCCTGCTTGCGGGTCAGGAATGCGAGGCGGCCCTGGCGGTCGGCTACGGCTTCGGCGTGGAAGGCGATGGGCCCGGGCGCGATGTCCGGGTCCTTGGAAATGACGTTCGGGTGATTGTGGTGCGCACCGTGCTTCTGCTCCCACCAGGAGTAGCTGATGCCCGCCACGGACGTGGCGAGCAGCCGTGCGGCCCAGTCGTTGGCGCGGCGGGACGCGAAGATCTGCCGGTGCCCGGCCTCGTGGGCCAGGAAGCTCAGTTGCGTGCAAATGATGCCCAAGGCGGCGGCGATCAGGAGCTGGAACCAGCTGTCACCGATCAGCGCAAAGCCGAACCAGGTCGCGGCCATGAGGAGGGCAAGCACCGAAAACACGGTGATGTAGAAGCCGACACGGCGTTCCAGGAGACCGGCTGCCTTCACGGTCTTGAGCAGTTCCGAATAGCTGAGAACGACGGCGTTGGGTTGCCTGACTCGCGATTTAGGGCGCTCTGGGGTGGTGAGCGTAGTGGTCATAGGGGTTGCCTCGTTGCTGTTTGCGGGCAACGCTGCAGCTGGCATTTGCAGCGGCACGGTCTGGATCACCCTTTACCAAGCATACGCCCCAGGGGTTCTGCGGGCCGCCGATCGGGCTCCACACGCGGGTGGATTCAGGCACAGACGGGTGCATTTAGGCACAAGTGCATTCATGCATAAATATCGGCACCTATGCATACTCTTGCTGTATAGTCGTGCTTATGACTATTTCTGTTGCCGTTTCCGGGGCGAGCGGCTATGCCGGCGGCGAGGTCCTGCGGCTCCTCGCCGGCCATCCCGACGTCACCATCGGTGCCATCACGGCCCACAGCAACGCCGGTTCCAGACTAGGGGAATTACAGCCGCATCTCCATGGCCTGGCGGACCGGATCCTTGAAGACACCACCGTGGATAACCTGGCCGGCCACGACGTCGTGTTCCTGGCGCTTCCGCACGGGGCATCCGCCGAGATCGCGGCGCAGCTGCCCGCCGGAACCGTGGTGATCGACGCCGGGGCGGACCACCGCCTCGAGGACCCCCAGGCCTGGGAGAAGTTCTACGGCTCCGCGCACGCCGGGACCTGGCCCTACGGCCTTCCGGAACTGCCCGGCCAGCGTGACGCCCTCCGCGGCGCCACCCGGATCGCCGTCCCCGGCTGCTACCCGACGTCGGCCCTGCTGGCCCTCACGCCCGGCTTCAGCAGCCAGCTGCTGGACGGCGACGACGTCGTGATCGTCTCAGCATCCGGCACCTCGGGGGCCGGCAAGGCCGCCAAGGTCAACCTGATCGGCGCCGAAGTCATGGGCTCCATGAGCCCCTACGGGGTAGGCGGGGGACACCGGCACACCCCGGAGATCGAGCAAGGACTCTCCAAGGCGCTTGGCGCTCCGGTCACCGTCTCCTTCACGCCCACGCTGGCACCGATGAGCCGGGGCATCCTCACGACGGCGACAGCCAAGGTCCGGCAGCAGCCAGGACGCAGCGTCACCGCCGAGGAGCTCCGCCGTGCCTGGGCCGAGGCCTACGACGACGAACCGTTCGTGCACTTGCTCCCGGAGGGCCAGTGGCCGTCCACCAAGTCGGTCCAGGGATCGAACCACACGGTCATGCAGCTTGCCTTCGATGAGCACACCGGCCGCGTGATCGTGTGCTGCGCCATCGACAACCTGACCAAGGGGACCGCCGGCGGGGCCGTGCAGTCCATGAATATTGCCCTCGGCCTGGCGGAATCCGCCGGCCTCAACCTCCAGGGAGTCGCACCGTGAGCATCACCGCACCGCAGGGATTCCGCGCCGCCGGCGTGACGGCCGGCCTCAAGGTTTCCGGCAAGCCGGACGTTGCCCTCGTGGTCAACGACGGCCCGTCCAAGGCCGCCGCGGCGGTCTTCACGTCCAACCGCGTCGCCGCGGCCCCCGTGCACTGGTCCCGCGAGGTGGTCAAGGACGGCCGCGTGGACGCCGTTTTCCTCAACTCCGGCGGGGCGAACGCCTGCACCGGGCCCCAGGGCTTCCAGAACACCCACATCACCGCGGAGAAGACCGCGGAGGCCCTCGGCGTCTCGGCTACCGACGTCGTGGTCTGCTCCACCGGACTGATCGGCGAACAGCTGCCCATGGAGAAGATCCTGGCCGGGATCGGTTCCGCCTCCGCGGCCCTGGCGGCGGACGGCGGTCCCGCGGCGGCCACCGCGATCATGACCACGGACTCCGTGTCCAAGCAGGCCGTCTTCACCGGCGCGGACTCCAAGGGCACCGAGTTCACCATCGGCGGCATGGCCAAGGGTGCCGGCATGCTGGCCCCTGGCCTGGCCACCATGCTGGTGGTCCTCACCACGGACGCCGACGTCCCGCCGGACATGCTCGACGCCGAACTCCGCAACGCCACCCGGGTCACCTTTGACCGGGCGGACTCTGACGGCTGCATGTCCACCAATGACACCGTGGTGCTGCTGGCATCCGGGGCCTCCGCTGCCGTGCCGACCGCCGCCGACTTCGGCGCGGGCCTGACCCAGGTCTGCGCCGAGCTGGCCCGCAAGCTGATCGGCGACGCCGAGGGCGCCAGCCACGACATCGCGATCCGGACGTTCAACGCCGCGAGCGAGCGGGACGCCGAAATCGTCAGCCGCGCCGTCGCCCGTTCCAACCTCTTCAAGACCGCGATTTTCGGCAAGGACCCCAACTGGGGCCGCGTGCTGTCCGCCGTCGGCACCACCGACGCGGCCTTCGATCCTGACCAGCTGAACGTGTCCATGAACGGCGTGCAGATCTGCCGCAACGGCAGCATCGGCGATGACCGGAACCTCGTGGACCTCGAACCGCGTGAGGTCCTCGTCGAAATCGACCTGCAGGCGGGCGGGGCCGAGGCCACGATCCTCACGAACGACCTCACCCACGACTACGTCCACGAAAACAGCGCCTACTCCAGCTAGGCGGTTCCGGGAAGGACGAACAGCATGAACACCCAGACACGCGAGACCACCTCCCAGTCGGACGCCCGGGACAAAGCCGCCACGTTGATCGAGGCGTTGCCCTGGATCCAGCGCTTTGCCGGCAGCACCATGGTGATCAAGTACGGCGGCAACGCCATGGTCAACGACGAGCTCCGCCGCGCCTTCGCCGAAGACGTCGTGTTCCTGCACCACGTCGGCATCCACCCCGTGGTGGTGCACGGCGGAGGCCCGCAGATCAACGCCATGCTCAGCCGGCTCGGGATCGAATCCGAGTTCAAGGGCGGCTTGCGCGTCACCACGCCCGAGGCCATGGACGTGGTCCGGATGGTCCTCACCGGGCAGGTGGGGCGCGAGCTCGTGGGCCTGATCAACTCCCACGGCCCTTACGCCGTCGGCATGTCCGGCGAGGACGGGGGACTGCTCCGCGCGGTCCGCACCGGCACCGTAGTGGACGGTGAGGAAGTGGACTTGGGCCTGGTCGGGGAAGTGGTTGGCGTCAACCCGGAAGGCATCGTCGACATCCTCGCGGCCGGCCGGATCCCGGTGGTCTCCACCGTTGCCCCGGAAATCTCCGCAGACGGTTCCACCACCGGACAGGTACTGAATGTCAACGCGGACACGGCGGCGGCGGCGGTCGCGTCGGCGCTGGGTGCATCCAAGCTGGTCATCCTGACCGATGTCGAAGGCCTCTACGCCAACTGGCCGGACAGGTCATCGCTGATCTCGTCGCTGACGGCTTCGGAGTTGCGCGAGATGCTGCCGCGCCTTGAGTCCGGCATGATCCCGAAGATGGCGGCCTGCCTGAAAGCGATTGACGACGGCGTCGAGCGCGCCCACATCGTGGACGGCCGCCTGCCGCACTCGATGCTGCTGGAAACCTTTACGACCGCCGGCATCGGCACCCAGGTCGTCCCCGACGAGGAAAGCAAATGAACCAGATCGAAACCGCACCTTCCACGGATCTTGAACATTCTCCGGTAGGGGAGTTGGTTCACTCGCGCGCCACCGGCGCACAGTGGCTCTCCCGCTACTCGTCCTCCTTACTGGGTGTCTTCGGCACGCCGCAGCGGGTCCTGGTCCGCGGCGCCGGCTGCCTCGTATGGGACGCCGATGGCAAGGAGTACCTGGACCTGCTCGGCGGCATCGCCGTGAACGCGCTCGGGCACGCCCACCCGTTCGTCACCTCGGTGATCTCCAGCCAGCTGGCCACTCTGGGCCACGTCTCGAACTTCTTCACGAGCCCCACCCAGATCGCCTTGGCCGAGAAGCTGCTGGAACTGTCCAAGGCGCCGGCCGGCTCCAAGGTGTTCTTCGCCAACTCCGGCACCGAGGCCGTTGAGGCGGCCTTCAAGCTGGCGCGCCGGAACACAGGCGCCAGCACAAAGAGCGCAGGCGGGGACAGTGCAGAGAAGCCGCGCACCAAGATCATCGCGCTCGAAGGCGCGTTCCACGGGCGCACCATGGGTGCCCTCGCGCTGACGGCGAAGGAGGCGTACCGGGCGCCGTTCGCACCGCTGCCCGGCGGCGTCGTGCATGTGCCGTTTGGTGACATCGAGGCCCTCCGCGCGGCCGTGGACGAGACAACCGCAGCCGTCTTCCTCGAACCGATCCAAGGCGAGGCCGGCGTCCGGCCGTTGCCCGCCGGCTACCTCAAGGCCGCCCGGGAGGCCACGAGCGCGTCCGGCGCCCTGCTGATCCTTGACGAGGTCCAGACCGGCATCGGCCGCACCGGCAAATGGCTGGCCAGCGAGGACGCCGGAATCGTGCCCGACGCCGTGACCCTCGCGAAGGGCCTCGGCGGCGGCTTCCCGGTGGGCGCGCTCGTGACATTCGGACCGGAAACGTCCGCCCTGCTGACCGCCGGCCAGCACGGGACCACCTTTGGTGGCAACCCGGTGGCCACCGCGGCCGCCCTCGCAACCCTGCACGTCCTCGAAAACCAGGACATCCTGGCCCACGTCCGGAGCCTGGGGGAGCACCTGCGCGCCGGCCTCGCCGGAATCCCCGGCGTCACCGAGGTCCGCGGCGAGGGGCTGCTGATCGGCTTCGACCTCGACGGCGACGTCGCCCCCGGCGTCGTCACCGCCGGCCTCGACGCCGGGTTCATCGTCAACAGCCCGGGCCCGCGCACCATCCGACTCGCGCCGCCGCTGATCCTGACCACCGAACAGGCCGACCGCTTCCTGGCGGCGCTGCCGGCCTTGCTCGAAACCGCCAAGGCCACTGCCGAAAACACCGCAGAAAAAACTGCCGAACAGACTGCCGATCAGGTCCAGGCCGAACAGCCCGCCACTTCAAGTAACAACGCCGCAAAGGACGCCAAGTGACCGCCGCCGTGACCACATCAGTGCCCACCCGCCACTTCCTCAAGGACACGGACCTCAGCCCGGCCGAACAGGCCGAAGTCCTCGAGCTCGCCGTCCGGATGAAGGCCGCGCCTTACAGCGTGCAGCCCTTCGCCGCGGCGGGCAGCGGCCGCCAGACCGTGGCCGTCATCTTCGACAAGACCTCCACCCGGACCAGGGTCTCCTTCGCCACCGGAATCGCGGATATGGGCGGCAACGCGCTCATCATCAACCCCGGAGAGGCGCAGATCGGGCACAAGGAATCGGTCGAGGACACCGCCAAGGTGCTCGAACGCATGGTGTCCACCATCGTGTGGCGCACCGGCGCGCATGCCGGACTCGTCGCCATGGCCGCGAACTCACGCGTTCCGGTCATCAACGCCCTGTGCGATGACTACCACCCCTGCCAGCTCCTCGCCGATCTCTTGACCGTCAAAGAGCACAAGGGCTCGCTCCAGGGCCTGACCATGGCGTACCTGGGCGACTCGGCCAACAACATGGCCAATTCCTACCTGCTGGCCGGCGTCACGGCGGGCATGAACGTCCGGATCGCCGGACCCGTTGGCTTCCTGCCGTCCGCGGAGATCATCGCCGCCGCCGAGGACCGCGCCGCGGAGACCGGCGGCTCGGTGCTGGTGACGGTTGACGCCGCCGAGGCGCTCCTTGGCGCCGACGTCGTGGCTACCGACACGTGGGTGTCCATGGGCCAGGAGGCGGAGAAAGGAGCGCGGATGAAGTTGTTCCGCAACTATGCCGTGGACAGCGCGGCGATGAAGCTCGCGGCGCCGGACGCCGTCGTGCTGCACTGCCTGCCGGCCTACCGGGGCTACGAGATCGCCGCGGACGTCATTGACGGCCCGCAGTCGGTGGTCTGGGACGAGGCCGAAAACCGGCTCCATGCCCAGAAGGCGCTCATGGCCTGGCTCATGCACCGCTCCGGCCTGGCTGTTGTCGATGGGCTGGCGCCGGCGGACGGCTTGGCCTGATGACCGTCCAGCCAGCCTCTCCGGGGGCCAGCCCGGCCACCAAGACAGCCCGGCAGGCACGGATCACGGCGATTCTGACAGGCGAATCGGTCCGTTCCCAGGCCGAGCTCGCGGCGCTGCTCGCGGACGACGGCGTCCAGGTCACCCAGGCCACGCTCTCCCGCGACCTCGTGGAACTCGGCGCCGTCCGGGTCCGCGGCAAGGACGGCGTGTTGATCTACGCCGTCCCGGGCGAGGGCGGCGAACGGGCGGCCAAGAGCGGCGTCACGCAGGAAATCCTCGATGCCCGGCTGACCCGGCTGTGCGGGGAACTGCTCGTCACCGCCGAAGCTTCGGCCAACCTTGTGGTACTCCGGACCCCGCCGGGCGCCGCGAACTTCCTTGCCCTCGCCATCGACCACTCCGTGATGCCCTCGATCCTGGGCACCATCGCTGGGGACGACACCGTCCTGCTTGTCACCCGCGACCCCCTGGGCGGCGCGGACATCGCCGCACGCTTCCTGCAGTTCGCCGAGGAAGCCGGCCAATAAGCCGCACCACGAGCCTTTCAAGGGACCGGGCGCACCGGGCTTGTGACAGGCTTGCAACAGAGATTTTTCCCAGACTTACAGCATCACCAAACAACTAAGGAGCATTTCCGTGACTGAGCGTATTGTTCTGGCCTACTCCGGTGGCCTGGATACTTCCGTAGCCATCGGCTGGATCGGTGAAGCCACCGGCGCCGAGGTCATCGCCGTGGCGGTCGACGTCGGACAGGGCGGCGAATCGCTGGAGACCATCCGCCAGCGCGCGCTGGGCTGCGGCGCCGTTGAAGCCTACGTCGCCGACGCCAGCGACGAGTTCGCCAACGAGTACTGCGTGCCCACGCTGAAGGCCAACGCCCTCTACCAGGGCCACTACCCGCTGGTCTCGGCCATCTCCCGCCCGGTGATCGTCAAGCACCTGGTCAAGGCCGCCCGCGAATTCGGGGCCACCACGGTGGCCCACGGCTGCACCGGCAAAGGCAACGACCAGGTCCGCTTCGAAGTCGGCATCCAGACCCTCGGCCCGGACCTGAAGTGCATCGCCCCGGTCCGCGACCTCGCCCTGACCCGCGACAAGGCCATCGCCTTCGCCGAGGAAAAGGGCCTGCCCATCGAGACCACCAAGAAGAACCCGTACTCGATCGACCAGAACGTCTGGGGCCGCGCCGTCGAAACCGGCTACCTCGAAGACATCTGGAACGCCCCCACCAAGGACATCTACGACTACACCGCCACCCCGGAATTCCCGCCGGCGCCGGATGAGGTCACCATCTCCTTCGAAGCCGGCGTGCCGGTGGCGATCGACGGCGTCAAGGTCACCCCGCTGCAGGCCATTAAGGAACTCAACCGCCGTGCCGGCGCCCAGGGCGTCGGCCGGATCGACGTCGTCGAGGACCGCCTCGTGGGCATCAAGTCCCGCGAAATCTACGAGGCACCGGGCGCCATGGCGCTCATCACCGCACACAAGCACCTCGAGGACATCACCATCGAGCGCGAGCAGGCCCGCTTCAAGGCGACCGTCGGCCAGCGCTGGGCCGAGCTGGTCTACGACGGGCAGTGGTTTTCACCGCTCAAGCGCTCCCTCGACGCCTTCATCGAGGACACCCAGCGCTACGTCACCGGCGACATCCGCATGGTGCTGCACGGCGGCCAGGCGATCGTCAACGGACGCCGCTCCGAGACCTCGCTCTACGACTTCGACCTCGCCACGTACGACACCGGCGACACGTTCGACCAGTCGATGGCGCGCGGCTTCATCGAGCTGTGGGGCATGTCCGCCAAGGTTGCCGCCCGCCGCGACATCCGCGTCACAGGACAGTAGCCCCTGTGGCTGAGCATAAGTCCGAAGCTACAAATACGGGAGCGCTGTGGGGCGGCCGGTTCGCCGGCGGCCCCGCCGACGCCCTCGCAGCCCTGAGTAAGTCCACGCACTTTGACTGGCGGCTGGCCCGCTACGACATCGCCGGGTCCAAGGCGCACGCCCGCGTGCTGCACAAGGCCGGGCTGCTGGACGACGCCGAACTCGAGGGCATGCTGGCCGCGCTGACCCAGCTGGATGAGGACGTCGCCTCCGGCGCCTACCTGCCGGCGGAGTCCGATGAGGACGTGCACGGTTCGCTGGAGCGCGGCCTGATCGAGCGCGCCGGCACCCAGCTCGGCGGCAAGCTCCGCGCCGGCCGGTCCCGCAACGACCAGGTGGCCACGCTGGGACGGATGTTCCTGCGCGACCACGCCCGGATCATCGCCCGCGGCGTGCTCGCCACGATCGACGCCCTGGTGGACCAGGCCAAGGCGCACCAGGGGGTGGCCATGCCCGGCCGCACCCACCTGCAGCATGCCCAGCCGGTCCTGCTTAGCCACCACCTGCTGGCCCACGCCTGGGCACTGCTGCGCGACGTGCAGCGGCTGGCGGACTGGGACAAGCGCGCCGGCGTTTCGCCCTACGGCTCGGGCGCCCTGGCTGGCTCGTCGCTGGGACTGGACCCGGAGGCCGTCGCAGCCGATCTCGGCTTCTTCTCAGCGACGCACAACTCGATCGACGGCACCGCCTCCCGCGACGTCTTCGCCGAGTTCGCCTGGATCACGGCCATGATCGGCGTGGACCTCTCCCGGGTCTCGGAGGAAGTGATCCTGTGGGCCACGAAGGAGTTCTCCTTCGTCACCCTGCACGATTCCTACTCCACCGGCTCCTCGATCATGCCGCAGAAGAAGAACCCGGACGTGGCGGAATTGGCGCGAGGAAAGGCGGGCCGGCTGATCGGCAACCTGACAGGGCTGCTGGCCACCCTGAAGGGCCTGCCGCTCGCGTATAACCGCGACCTGCAGGAGGACAAGGAACCGGTCTTCGACGCCGCCGACACGCTGGAGGTCCTGCTCCCGGCAGTGTCCGGCATGATCGCGACGCTGACGTTCAACACCGAACGGATGGAAGCGCTGGCACCGCAGGGCTTCGCGCTGGCGACCGACATCGCCGAATGGCTGGTCCGCCAGGGCGTTCCCTTCCGCGAGGCCCACGAGCTTTCCGGCGCCGCGGTGAAGCAGGCCGAAAGCCGAGGCGTCGAGCTTTGGGACCTGACGGACGGGGAATACGCGGCCATCTCGGAGCACCTGACGCCGGAGGTCCGCACGGTCCTGTCCACTGAGGGTTCGCTCAACAGCCGGAACTCCCAGGGCGGCACCGCGCCGGCCGCCGTCGAACGCCAGTTGCTGGTCCTCGCCGGCGAGCTCGCCGGCGTGCGGGAGTACGCGGGGTAGCACCCTTTGGTCTGTGCGCGAGGGGGCACTTCACGGCAATGTTTTTCGTAAACACTGCCGTGAAGTGCCCCCATCCGCACCCTAACCTCGCAAGCTCGGCCAGGGAACCCTGCGGGCCTGGGCCCCGTCTCGCGGCGTTTAAGGTGGGTGCATGAGCGAAACGTTCCGGCAAATGCTCCGTGCCCTGCCCGATTTCCCCGAAGTGCTCCCGGACTTCGATCCGGCCTCAGCGCCCGAAGACCCGGTGGAGCTGTTCCGGCTATGGCTGGACGAGGCCCTGGCCGCCGGGGTGCCGCAGCCGAACGCCTGCAGCCTGGCCACCTCCGACGCACAGGGCCGGCCGTCGTCGCGGATGCTGATCCTGAAGGACATCGACGCCGACGGCTGGCACTTCGCGACCTCCCGGGGATCCCGGAAGGGGCTGGAGCTCGCGGCCAACCCGAACGCGGCGCTGAACTTCTTTTGGCAACAGCAAGGCCGCCAGGTGCGGGTAGCCGGGGACGTCGTAGAGCTGTCCGCCGAGGCGTCGGCCGCTGACTGGCAGGCCCGGCCGGGAGCAGACGGTGGCGAGAATCCGGACTGGCAGCTGTACGCCATCCGGCCCCGCGAAATCGAATTCTGGCAGGCCCGGCACGACCGCCGGCACATCCGGCACCGCTACGCGCCCCGCTGATCGGGTTCCGCTCAGTTAATCCGAGCTAATTGGGTGGCTCGGTTTAGGATGGGCGCCATGACCTCAATCACACCAGAGAACCTTCGGGCCGAACTGCACCGCGCCGCCGACGTCGTGACCGGAATCGCCGCGAAACTGACGGAACAGGACATCAAAGCGCCCTCGGAACTGCCCGGCTGGAGCCGCGGGCACGTGCTGGCCCACATCTGCGGGATCGCCAACGCGATGGGCCGCCAACTGGAATACGCCGCCCGCGGTGAGAGCGTGGAACTCTACGACGGCGGCTCCGCGGGGCGAAACCGCGCCATCGACATGGCGGCCGGCCACAGCCTGGCTGAGCACCGGGCCGACCTCGACGCAGCGCTGGGCAGGGCCCTGCGCGCCTTCGACTCGCTTGACGCCGCTGGCTGGCGCGAGCCCATCACCTACCGCGGGGGAGTCGTGTTCGACGGCGGCCTGGCACTGTGGCGCGAACTCGTCATCCATGCGGCCGATCTCGGCACCGGCCACAGACCGGAAACCTGGAGCCGGCCCTTCTGCGGGCACCTCTTCGATTTCCTCTCCGCCCGGGTGCCCGAGGGCCAGCGCTTCATACTGCAGCCGCTCGGCCTGCCCGCGGTGGCCATCGGGAGCGGCGGGACATCTACGGTGATCAACGGGATGCTCACGGATATCGCCGCGTGGCTCGCCGGGCGCACCCCCACGCTCGGCAGCCTTCGCGCCACCGCCGCGGCCGACGGCGTCGACCTCCCGGAACTTCTGCCCTGGCCCGCCGGAGTGCCCGTCAACAACTAGGTTTCGGACCTTTGCGGCCAGCTCTCGGCCGGCGGGGTGCCCGGCGCCCCTGCCCGCTGCCCCTTGCCCGGGCCCCTCTAGGCCTAGGGCCTTACCGTTGCGAGGGCGAGTTCGTGCTCCCGGTCCAGCAGGCTGCCCTTGACGGCCAGTCCCCAGCGGAACCCGCCCAGGGTCCCGTCGGTGCGGATGACGCGGTGGCAGGGAACAAACAGGGCCGCCGCGTTAAAGGCGCAGGCACTGGCCGCGGCCCGGACGGCCTTGGCGTTGCCGGACAGCTCCGCGTACTCCGTGTAGGTCACCGGGCGCCCGGGAGCGACCGTGCGCAGCACGTCCCAGGCGTGGCTGCGGAAGGGACCTGACTTCTGCAGCACCGGCACCGCCATAGCCGGCACCGGATCGCCGGCGTAGAACGCCTCCACTGCCTCAGAGATGGGGCCCAGCCCGGAAACGGTTTCGAATTCACCCGGCAGCAGGTCCGCGTGGATCTGCCCGGTCAGTTCGCCGGGAACAGCGGTCCAGCCCGAGGAAAGGACGGCGCCGTCGCGGGCAATGATGGTGAAAGGACCGTCCGGGGTGGACATGGTCAACAGCTGGGCTTTCATGGTTTCGCTTTCTTCGGAGCCTGTTTTTGAGTCTGCTTTTGAGTTAAAGACAGCGCACGCGCCGCGGCCTGGGCAGCCGCTGCTGCACGCCAAAGATGCATGGTGGCGTAGGAGCGCCACGGGCTGACCTCACGGAAATCGGGGGTCAGTGTGGCCCCGGTGGGGGTCCGGGCGAGTGACCGGATGCCGTTGCGGACCGCGGCATCGTTGGCCAGGAACACGTCCGGCGCCCCGATGACCCGCATCGCGACATATCCCACGGTCCACGGCCCGACGCCGGCCAGTGGCAGGAGCTTGGCCTCCAGCCCGTGGACGTCGTCGCCATAGCCGAAGTCCAGGTCGCCCGAGGCCATAGCCGCGGCTGCGCCGCGGACGGCATCGATCCGCCGTTGGGGGCCGCGGAGCAGTTCGAAGCCGGTCTCCGCAATCTGGGTGGCCGTCGGGAACAGCCGGTGGAGGCCGTCGTCGGGCACCAGGCTCGCGCTCCCGACAGCGGAAAGTTGGACCAGGGCGGTCCGCGCGGCGGCCACCGTGATCTGCTGGCCAATCATGGCCCGGATCAGCAGTTCCTGCGGATCAACGGCGCCGGGCATTCGCATGCCGGGCGTGCGCGCCACCGCGGCGGCCAGCCGGGGATCGGCCGTGAGGGCGGCATCGATGGCGACCGGATCGGCGTCCAGGTCCAGCAGGCGGCGGACCCTGCTCAGCAGGGCGGCCAGGTCGCGGAGATCGACGGCGCCGATGGTCAGCACGAGCGGGCGCCCGGGCGCCCCGGCGTCGTAGTCCACCCGGAAGCGGGCATCGCCGTGCGTCAGCCGCAGGGTCCGGGCGTAGGAACTGGACGTACCTTCCTCGACCCCGGGGATGGCGCGGACGGCGAGGAAGTCGAAGACGCCTGGGTCGAACGGTTCGCGGTACGGAAGGTTCAGCGTGAGCGCGGTGGTCGCCGCGGGGGAGCGGTGATGCCGGGCTGTGGCCCGGAGCGCGGAAGGCGTCATCGCAAAGACCTCGCCGATGGTCTCGTTGAACTGGCGCACGCTGCTGAATCCGGCGGCGAAGGCGATGTCCGAGACCTTCATGGCGGTGGAGACCAGCAGGGTGCGGGCGGTCTGCGCGCGGCTCGCCCGCGCCAGGGACAGCGGACCGGCGCCGAGTTCGTGGCTGAGGATCCGGTTGAGTTGGCGCGAGGAGTAGCCGAGCCGGGCCGCCAGCCCCTCGACACCGTCGCGGTTGATCACGCCGTCGTTGATGAGCCGCATGGCCCGCCCGGCGATATCGGAGCGCACGTTCCACGCCGGCGTGCCGGGCACGGCCTCGGGCAGGCAGCGTTTGCAAGCCCGGTAGCCGGCGTCGTGCGCGGCAGCGGACGTCTCATAGAACGTGACGTTGTCCGCCTTGGGCGTCCGCGCGGGGCACGAGGGCCGGCAGTAGATGCCGGTGGTCCGGACAGCGGTGTAGAACTGCCCGTCGAAACGGGTGTCGCGGGCGTCGATTGCCCGGTAGCGCTGCCAGAAGTCCATGACCCCATCCTGCCAGCTTCGCTGGACAGCTGCTAGCGGAATTCGGACACGGCCGTGTGGGCCTCCGGCGGCGTTTGTTAAAGTCTGAGCATGACTTCGAGCCCGCTTCCTGCCCAGCCCGGCACGTTCACTGGCGTACAGACCGGCACGGAAAAAGATGTCCAGCCTGGCACGGTTACAGGCACGGCTGCGTCGCTCCGGGAGCTGCTCTCGGCCGATGCGCGGCACGTGGCGCCACTGATCCTCGGCGCCGTGTTGACGCATGACGGGCGCGAGGGCTCCGTCTCCGTCCGGATAACCGAAGTGGAGGCGTACCTCGGCCCGCATGATTCGCGCCACCCTGATCCCGGCTCCCATACCTTCCGGGGCCAAACGGCCCGCAACACGCCGATGTTCGGCCCGGCCGGCCACCTGTACGTGTATTTCACGTACGGGATGCACCATTGCGCCAATATCGTGTGCGGGCCCGAGGGCGTTGCGTCCGCGCTGCTGCTGAGGGCCGGCGAGGTGGTGGCGGGTCATGAGCTGGCCGGGGCCAGGCGCCCGACGTCGAAATCGGACACCGACCTCGCCAGCGGCCCGGCCCGGCTTGCCACCGCGCTGGGATTGACGACGGCGGACAGCGGGCGGGACGCGCTGGCGCCGCCGTTCCGGCTGGAGCTGCCCGCGAACCCGCCGGAAGGGGTCGCTGTTGGCATCAGCTCTGGTCCCCGTGTCGGTGTCTCCGGCGCCGGCGGCAGCCACGACTACCCCTGGCGGTTCTGGCTCAGCGGCGACCCTACCGTCTCCCGCTACAAGGCGGCCAAGGCGCGCAACGCCGGCGGCGTGTAGCGCGCCAGACACTGTGCTGGCACACTCTGATGCCGGCGGGCGCGGTGCGGGATGATGGACCATTATGGGCGAGGGGAAACGCGGAAAACCGGGCAGTGAGCTGGAACGGCTTCAGATCTTTGCGCAGCTGGCCACCGAGTACTTCCGCATGGTCGAGCTGTTCTCGCCCGACGGCGGGCAAGTCGCCGTGGACTCCCTCGAGGCAGAGCGAAGGCACTGGGTTGAGCTCTTCCGGGCCGCCCTGCTGCGCAAATTCATCGTTCCGGAAGAACACGTTTCACTGAAACTCGTCGTCAGGGCCCTACGCCTGTGCAACTACTCGGCGGACGTCCGGATAGCCGGGGGCGCGGCAGAAGCGGCCAGTTTGTTCACGAACGGGATGATCCGGGACCGCCAGGCGCTGATGGCCGAAATCGCATTGGATGACCACGACCTGTTTGAGGACGTCCTCTACGGGCGGCTCCTCCATGGTGACGCCGACAGGTTCCGCCGGTCCGGGTGGGCCGGGGACTACGCCCGGCTGAGCCGCGTGGCGGCCGGACGGTTCGATGCCGAGCGCGCGCTGAGGAAGGCGCTGGGCGTGGTCTCCTATGGCCTTGCCAACGCCCTCCTGCGCCCGCCGGAACCGGGCGGCGGCGCCGAGCCTCCGCCGCCAGAGGCATAGGGATTTCTGGGAGGTCGCGAAACTGGCCCATCCGGTGCGGCTCCGGACGCCGCCGCCCGGGAAACGTCCAGCGGCCAGCCAGTAGGGTGGATGGGTGAATCACAGCGAACCGAACCAGACGAAGAGTGCAATGCCGGTGGATGAACTGATTAAAGGCCTATGCGCCACCATCCCGGACTATCCCAAACCAGGCATCAGCTTCAAGGACCTGACCCCGGTGTTCGCCGACGGCGCCGCCTTCGGGGCCGTCGTCGATGCCCTGGTGGGACCGTTCCAGGGCCAGTTCGACGCCGTGGCCGGAGTGGAAGCCCGCGGCTTCCTGCTCGCGGCAGCCGCCGCCTACGCCACTGGGACCGGAGTCATCACGGTGCGCAAGGCCGGCAAGCTGCCTCGCGAAGTGTTCTCCGAGGATTACGCGTTGGAATACGGCACGGCCACCCTTGAGCTGCACACCACCGACCTGGCGCCCGGGAGCAGGGTGCTGATCCTCGACGACGTGCTCGCCACCGGCGGTACGCTCGGCGCCGCGGCACGACTGTTCGAGCGGTGCGGGATCCACGTGGCCGGCATTGGTGTGGTCATGGAACTGGACGAACTTGCCGGCCGCACGGCGCTGACCGGCCACAACGTCCGCTCCCTGCTGCGGATATAGCGGGGCTGGCGAGGCTGGACCATCCGGGACGTGTCGGTAGAATTCCCTGACGAAGACTGCCTTGGCATTGTTTGGCGACATGCAACAGCCGTGCCCGCCGAAATGGCTGTAGAATGGTGGGTCCGTCTTTTTCGATAGGGGAACGTTCGATGCACGACGCTGATTTGGCCCATGAACGCGACTATGTGGCCGGACTTTACGCCCGGCTCGATGAGTTGCGGGTGGAGAAGCGCACCCAGCTGGCCCAGGTGCGCCGTGCCGGTGCCGTGGGCACCATGCAGAACGTTTCCGAACGCGATGCCTTCGCTGCCCTCTACGAGGACCGCCTCGCCCAGCTCGACGCAGTCGATGACCGGCTGGTTTTCGGCCGCCTGGACCTGGATTCCGGGGAGGCCCAGTACATCGGCCGCATCGGCCTGACCACCGAGGACCTGCAGCGGCTCATGGTGGACTGGCGTGCGCCCGAGGCCGGCCACTTCTACCAGGCCACGGCATTCGACCGGCAAGGCGTCCGCCGCCGCCGTCACCTGATCCTGCAGGGGCGCGAGGTCAAGGCAATCGAGGATGACGTGCTCGACGCCGACATGCTCGCGGACAATGATTCGCTCCAGGGCGAAGGCGCCCTGCTGGCTGCCCTGAACTCCAAGCGGACGGGCCGGATGTCAGACATCGTCGGCACCATCCAGTCCGAGCAGGACCGGATCATCCGTTCCTCCATCTCCGGCGCGCTCGTGGTCCAGGGTGGTCCAGGCACAGGCAAGACCGCCGTCGCCCTGCACCGCGCCGCGTACCTGCTGTACACGCACCGGGACAGGCTCAAGAGCGCCGGCGTCCTGCTGGTGGGGCCGACGTCGTCCTTCATGAAGTACATCGAACGCGTGCTGCCCTCGCTCGGCGAGACCGGCGTCGTGATGGCGAGCCTGGGTCGGCTCATGCCGGGCATCACCGCCGTTGCCGAGCCGGACTCCGCCGTCGCCGCCATCAAGGGCCGGCTGGACATGGCCGAGGTGATTGCCAACGCCGTGGCCAACCGGCAGCGCATTCCGGCCGGAAACCGGATCCTTGAGGTCGACGGCCGCAAGCTGGTTCTCACGCCGCGGCAGGTCCGTCGCGCCAAGGAAAGGGCGCGCGCCACTGGCAAGCCGCACAACGAGGCCCGCGTCTCCTTCGTCAAGATCCTGCTCCGCGAACTGACCGAGCAGCTGACGGAACTGGTGGAGGCCGGCAATATCGGCAACAACGCCGACCGCTCGTACCTGGCGGAGGATGTCCGCTCCGCCCGGGATGTCCGGATCGCCCTGAACCTGTGCTGGATGCCGATGACTCCCGAGAAGCTCGTGGGGGAGCTGCTGAGCAAGCCGGCCATCCTCGAGGCCTGCACCCCGAACCTCACCCCGGAGGAACGCGCGCTGCTGCTGCGCCCTGCCGGTTCGCCCTGGACCGAGTCCGACGTTCCGCTGCTCGACGAGGCCGCCGAACTGCTCGGCGAGCTTGATGCCGCCGCAGGACGGGGCCTGGCCCAGCAGGAACAGGACCGTGCCCGCGACCTCGCCAACGCCAAGCAGACCCTGGTCAACATGGAAACCGCCGGCGTGGACGTCCTCGTCACGGCCGAAGACCTGGTGGACCAGAACCAGGAGCGCGAGACGAGGCTGACCGCCGCAGAGCGCGCCACCACGGACCGTTCGTGGGCCTTCGGGCACATCGTGGTGGACGAGGCCCAGGAGTTGTCACCCATGCAGTGGCGGCTGCTGGTCCGCCGCTGCCCGCTGAAGTCGTTCACGATCGTGGGCGACATCGCCCAGACAAGTTCCGTGGCCGGCGCCAACTCCTGGCACAGCGCCCTGGGCCCCATGTTCGGCGACCGTTGGCAGCTCGAGGAACTGACCGTCAACTACCGCACACCGTCCCAGATCGCCGAGGCCGCGGCCCGCATGGCCACCGCGGCCGGACTGGTGGTCTCGGCGCCCAAGGCCGTCAGGGAAGGGCGCTGGTCCCCGGTCATCGACAACGTCGGCAAGGGCCAGATCGTCAACAAGCTCGTCGAAGTGCTTCCCGAGGAACTGGACGCCATCGAGGGCGGCCTGATGGCGGTCATCGCCGACGGCGATCTTCTCCCGGAGGCCAGCGCAGCACTGCGGGCCGTGTACGGTCACCGCGTCGGGACCGGAGCGGGAAGTTACGCGCAGGACATCGTAGTGATCAGTCCCCGCGAGGCAAAAGGACTGGAATTTGACGGAGTCGTGGTCCTGGAGCCGATGGACATGCTCAACCACGAGCACGGCCGGGTGGGCGACCTGTATGTGGCCATGACCCGGCCTACTCAGCGCCTGCGGCTCATCGCCGCCGCCGGAATCCCGGCAGGCATCGAGGAGTAGGCCGGCGGCCGGGCGACATTGGCTGTCCGCCTGCCGGGCTGTCCGCCTGCCGGGCAGCAACACGGCTGCCCGGCGGTATTGGCCGTCCGCCCGCTGGGCGTACGGCGTCAACTGCGATGCGGGTCCCTTGATCCTGCTAACTTAGATTCCGTGTCCCAGCTAAATATTCTCGATGCCCAGCAGAACGACCCCAGCTTTGCCAATATCTGGCAGGAGCTGAAATGGCGCGGCCTTGTCCACGTCTCCACGGATGAGGCGGAGCTCGAGAAGCTCCTCGCCGGCGAGCCCGTGACGTATTACTGCGGCTTCGATCCGACCGCGCCGAGCCTGCACCTGGGCAACCTGGTCCAGCTGCTGCTCATGCGCCGGATCCAGCTGGCCGGCCACAAGCCCCTCGGACTGGTGGGCGGATCCACAGGCCTGATCGGGGATCCGCGTCCGACGGCGGAACGCACCCTCAACACCAAGGACACCGTGTCCGAATGGGTGGGCTACCTGCAGGCCCAGGTCCGTCGCTTCCTCAGCTTCGAGGGCGACAACGCCGCCCAGATGGTCAACAACCTGGACTGGACGGCGCCGCTGAGCGCCATCGACTTCCTGCGCGAGATCGGCAAGCATTACCGTGTCGGCACCATGCTCCGCAAGGACGCCGTCGCATCCCGCCTCAGCTCTGAGGAAGGCATCAGCTACACGGAGTTCAGCTACCAGATCCTGCAGGGCATGGACTACCTGCAGCTGTTCCGCGACTACGGTTGCATGCTGCAGACCGGTGGCTCGGATCAGTGGGGCAACCTCACAAGCGGCACCGAACTCATCCGCAAGGTTGAGGGCAAGCACGTCCACGCCCTGGGTACGCCGCTGATCACCAACTCTGACGGCACTAAGTTTGGCAAGAGCGAAGGCAACGCGATTTGGCTGGATCCGGCCATGTGCAGCCCGTACGCCTTCTACCAGTTCTGGCTTAACACGGCCGACGCCGACGTCGCGGACCGCCTCAAAGTGTTCACCTTCCTGAGCCGGGCCGAGATCGAGGCTCTGGAACTGGCGATCGCCGAACGTCCGTTTGCCCGGGAGGGCCAGCGGAAACTGGCATACGAAGTGACCTCGCTGGTCCATGGCGTGGACGCCACGGAGAAGGTCATTGCGGCGTCGGCCGCGGTGTTCGGCAACGGCGATCTCTCCGTGCTGGATGAAGCGACCTTGCAGGCGGCGACCTCCGAGCTGCCGTCCGCCACTGTCGACGCCGGCGCCCTGGGCATCATCGAGCTGCTGGTCGCCTCCGGTCTGTCAGAGAGCAAGTCCGCCGCACGCCGAACTGTGGGGGAGGGCGGGGCCTACGTCAACAATGCGAAAGTGACCGACCCCGACGCCGTTATTGACTCCAGCCAGTTGCTGCATGGCCGCTACCTGCTCCTGCGCCGGGGCAAGAAGAACCTGGCGACGGTGGAAGTCGCCGCGTCCTGATTAGCCTCGAAACGCACCCTGCACGCTCCTCCCCGGCCGATTTGCACGGCCGGGGAGGAGCGTGTATTGTTTTCTGAGTCGCCGCCGTTGAGTGGTGACAAACCCCCACAAATGAGAAGCAATTTTTCATGCGCTAGGCGCACATAATGGAAATTGCTTCAATTCTGCTGGGCGGATTCACTCCACAACGTGAAATTCGGATGAAAATCCCGAATTTGCAAAGTGGAAATGAATGAAATAAGCTGTAAACATCGCAGCGAAGAAAAGCGAAATAAAGAATTCATGGAAATGAATTGTTTCGACAAGTATTCGAATGTGTCTGTTGTTTGAGAACTCAATAGTGTGCCAAGTTTGTTGATACCAATTTATTGTATTGAATTGGTTGAATTGACCAGRTYGCGCCATCCCGTGGTGTGGTCTGGTTTTTACAGCTGGTTTCAAATTTTGTGCATTGTGTGCATCC